>NZ_JBYIRM010000002.1:0-360421 GCF_057708105.1 Actinacidiphila sp. bgisy144
CTCCCCCCCCCCCCCCCCCCCCCCCCCCCCCCCCCCCCCCCCCCCCGCTTTCAGGGCCAAAGGGCCTGGGTCAGGCGACGTTGGTGGTGCAGGCGCCGCAGGTGCTGCCGCAGTTGTCGTCGGTCAGGCTGATCAGGCTCGCGGCGTCGGAGACTTCCAGCAGCGAGACGTTCAAGTCGAACCCGTCCGACGGGATCTGCTTCTCAGCCTGGGTGATGCTCGTGCTGACCTTCTGTGTCATGGCAACTCCAGTTGATGTGATGGACAGGTGATGCTTGCCGGTGAGCTGACCGCCGGAACGCCGCTGCGGCGCGCCTCGGGTCAGCCCTGGCCATCCCAGGTCGGTAACCGAACTGGGAAGATCTATGAAGCGCCGGCCTGACGCCGCGTCAAGGCCAACGTGGCTGGCGTCATCAGCCCAGCACCCTGGTGACATGTTCAACGCGCATGCGCCCCGCGACGCCGACAACGCGACGTAATCGCTTGGTGACCAGAGAACAGCGCATAGTGGTGACCTGGGAATGACGTTCAGATGACGTTGACCCGTCAGTAACATCTCGTGGGGTGCCGCCGTAGCGGCCAGTCCTGACATGCTGGCGGTATGGCGACTCTCGATGGAAAGCCCGTATCCGTAGACGACGTACTTCCGCTTGCGCTCGCGAACGTCGGGCACTTCACGTCCATGCGCGTCGATGCCGACGGCAGCATCCGCGGCCTGTCGCTGCACATGGAGCGCCTCGCGCGGGACTGCAGCATCGTCTGGCACGCGTCGCTGAACACGGACTGCGTTCGGGAGTACGTCCGCCAGGCACTGCAAGGACAGAGCGGCCCTTGCGTCGCGCGCGTCACGATCTACGACCCCGGGATCGAGATGGGCCACCCGGCTGCTGCCGCCGAACCCCGCGTTCTCGTCTCCGTACGCGGCGCCGGAGCTCTGCCGCCGGCGCCGCTGCGCGCGCAGAGCATCGTGTACGAGCGCGATCTGCCCGAGGTCAAGCACGTCGGCCTCTTCGGAGCCCTGTACGCCCGAGGAACCGCTCAGCGAGCGAGCTTCGACGATGCTCTGTTCGTGGACCGGGACGGCGTCGTCTCTGAGGGCGGAACCTGGAACGTGGGGTTCGTGGACCAGCAGGGCACCGTCGTGTGGCCCGATGCCTCCGTGCTGCCCGGCGTCACCATGGCCCTGCTCCAGGAGCTCTCGGACCACCGCACCGCCACTGTCACCCTGGAACAGGCCAAGCGTATGTCCGCGGCCTTCGCCACGAACACCTCGATCGGCGTCCGCCCCTTGGCCGCGCTCGACGACACGGAGTTCCCCGTCGACCACCCCGTCCTGGCACAACTCCAGAAAACCTACCTGTCGATCCCCGGCGAAACTCTGTAAGGCCACACCATGGCGGGAGTTGCCAGGTGGACCGGGCGCGAAGCCGAGATGCTGCGCACGGCCATGCGCAAGAAGCAGAAGGATTTTGCTGAGTTGGTCGGGGTGAACCCTCGTCAGATTCCCAGGTGGAAGCGCCGAGGAGAGACCATCAGCCTCGGACTCGACAACCAGGCGGCCCTGGACACGCTTCTTTCCCAAGCCGCGCCTGATGTGCAGCAACGGTTCGCAGAACTCCTGACCGAGCGTGCTGCCGTCGAACACGACGAGCGAGCCGAAGAACTGCTGCGAGATAACCCGACCACCCGCCAGCATCCGATCGACGGAAAGATCATGGCTCGCGTGGAAGAGGGCATCTACCTCTCCGGCCCCGACGACCGTTCGGTTTGGCTGGAGCCGTTTCTGATGGACGTCTACCCGACCACCAATGCGGACTACGCGAGATTCGTGCTCGCCACCGATCACCGACCGCCCCGCCACTGGCCCCAGGGCCGGGTCCCTGTCACCCTGGCTACGCACCCCGTTGTCTGGGTGACGTGGTATGACGCGATGGCATACGCTCGATGGGCAGGTAAGACTCTGCCAACTCGGCAGCAGTGGGAGAAAGCGGCCCGCGGACCGCGCGGGCGTATATACCCTTGGGGCAACGAACCGACCGCTGCGAAGGCGAACACCGCCGAGGCCGGAATCGGTGCGACCACCGCCGTCTCCCGCTACCAGTCCGGTGTCAGCCCGTTCGGAGTCTTCGACATGTGCGGCAACGTCTGGGAGTGGTGCTCCAGTGAAGAGGAAACCGGCAGTGGGCGATACCACCTGAAAGGATCGGCGTTCACCTCCCCCTTCGAACGGGCCGCGCCTTCCCTGCTGAATACCGCCGCCGCATCGATGAAAGACGACGACACGGGTTTTCGCTGTATTGCCGCCGTGTAGCACGCCGTCATCCTCCCGGGCAGCAGTCGGCACGCCAGCCGCCGGTAACTTCTACGATGGCCGCGCCCACCGGGAAGACATCGCCGCACGCAACGCACCTTCCGGTGCGGTCTGCACATACCCAACCCGAAAGGGAGAGCAACAGTGAAGTGCGGATGGGGTGCTCGTGGTCGGGGACGGTTCCGAGACAGTGCGCGCAGTTGGACGGAAGCAGATCCGTCAGCTCACACCGGCTGCCGGAGTACGCGGTTTGGTTGCTCGCATAGCAAGGCACGAGGCTCCCCGCGAAGGACCGTGATCCTGCGTCGTTTGACAGCGGAACTCGGCTGCGAGACACCTGCGTTGTTGCGCCCTGGGGCGGCGTGGCTCCACGCTGATTGTTGTCTTCCGGGGGCTGGCTGAGCCGAAACCACACCTGCTTGCCGATGAGCAGGGGCCGGGCGTGCAACTCTTCGGCGAGTTCCGACAGCAGGCGCAGACCCCGACCGCACTCGGCGTCGTTCTGGGGCTCCCTCATCACTGGGAGCGCGTCGTCAAAGTCGGTGACGCCGACCATGATGCCATCGGACGTGTCCCGGACCAGCAACTCACAGGCGCCCGGTGCGTGCTTCCACACATTGGTGAGCAGCTCCGTGACGCCGAGTTCGGCCACGAAGCTCAGGTCACTCTTCTGCCACATTCGCAGCAGGGTTCGCAGGATCTCGCGCACTGGGCCCATCGTGTCCGGGCTGATCTCTGGCAGCACCAAGTGGTGCTGCCGTACGGGGCTGATCACCGTCTTCGGCACTGGCCCTCCAAGGGCAGATGTGAGCCCGAACTTGGCGCAACGTAGCCGCTCCGCCACTGTCCGAGAGGTGAGCCTCGATGATGGACCGCCAACTACCCTCGGGGCAAGATGTCCTAGAGGAAAGTTTTCCTTTTGGGGAAATGGCATATGCCCGAACCGGCGAAGGCGCTACCCTTTCGCGGACGACATGGAGGTGCAGTGTGCCCGTCGAGCCAACCCCGCGACGCCGCCGTCTGGGCGCCGAACTCCGACATATCCGTGAGGCGCTCGGGTGGACCCAAGAAGAGGCGGCAACGCGTCTTGGCTACCGCTCCCTCTCGACGGTCAGCAAGATCGAGAAGGGGGTCCAAGGGCTCAAGGTCCAGCAGCTGCCACACTTCTTCGAGGTGTACGGCGTCGCCGACACCGCGCTGCGTGACGAACTGCGTGACCTCGTCCGGCGTGCGAGCGAAGCGGACTGGTGGCAACGGTACGAGGGCGTGGTCGACGACCCGCTCGGGGACTACCTCTCACTGGTCGAGAGCGCCAGCAGTCTGTTCGTCTTCAACCCGGTTGCCATCCACGGCCTGCTCCAGACCCCCGAATACGCCAAGGCCGTGACCAAAGGCAGCCGCGCCTGGAAGACGCCCGAGGAGACCGACCGCTTCGTGGCCATGCGCCAGGAGCATCAGACGACCATGCTTGAGCGCGAGCCGACGCTCAAGATCTGGGCTGTCCTATCGGAGGGACTTCTACGTCAGGAGGTCGGCGGACGTGCCGTGATGCGTGCTCAGATCGAACACCTCCTCGACCTCGCCCGCTCCAACCCCAGCATCACCATTCAGGTACTGCCGTTCCGAGCCGGCGCCCACGCCGGGATGGACGGATCTTTTATGATCATGTCGTTCCCCACCGGGCCGGACCTCGTCTGCATCGAGTCCATGCGCGCCCTCCTCCACCTCAACGAGCCGGAGACAGTGGAGGTCTACCGCACCACCAGCGACCTGCTCAAAGGAGACGCCCTCTCCCAGAAGGCGTCGGTACCATTGCTCACCACCATCGCCAAGGACCTTGCATGAACAAGAACGACCTCGACCCCTCCTGGATCGAGTCCCAGCTGCGCGACGCCCAGTGGCAGACAAGCAGCAGCGGCGGCCAGACGTGCGTTGAAGTTGCCTTCCTCGACGACGGCATCGTGGCTCTGCGCGACTCCAAGGCCATCGGCGTGGTACCTCCACACCTGTTCACCGACGCCGAATACGAGGCGTTCATCGGAGGCATCCTCCGCGGAGAGCTCCGCCGCGGCTAACTGTGTTGCGGCGCCAGCACCCGGCCGGCTCCGTTCGCGGGCTGGACCGGAATGGTCGCACCTACTGCCCAACTGCGCTTCACGGACACCGCCGCGTGCGGTGACCTGCTTCGTCACTACTACAGGGGGCGAGGCGATCGCCACCCTCGAACTGCGCCACCGGCTGCGAGCCCGGCCGAGGATCGTATCCGCGTCGCCTGAGGGCCAGCGCTCGCGGATGCGGGGCACCCAGGTCGGGAGCCAGGCGACGCCGGGATTTGGCGCCGATGGAACATGGCGGAGTGCGCCGCGAACGAATGTGCGCGGCATCGCCGGTCTGGCCAACCGGCGATGCCGCGCTACGTTGCCGCGCTTGTGTGCGGCAATGATCGGCGTGAACGGCTGGAGGCTGGATCGGCGGTAACCATGGGCGTGGTCGACGGACTGGTAGCGAGGCTGGCCCGGTGTTCCCGGCCCGCAGGCTGTGCCTGGCGCGTGCCGGTCTCGTGGACGTGGGTTTCGGAGAGATCGGCCCGCCCACATCAGGAGTGATGCGAGGGCGACGGCTGCTTGGTATGACTGGGCGGTCTTGTCGTGGCGGGTGGCGATGCCTCGCCACTGCTTCAGGTGGTTGAAGCACCGTTCCACGACGTTGCGGGTTGGTGCTGCCGCCTGTGACGACGAAGTCGAGCGGACGGCCTCTGCCGTCACAGGCCAGGTGAATCTTGCTGGTCAGACTGCCTCTGGACCGCCCGAGGGCCTGCTCGCGAAGCCCTCCTTTCCGGCCCCCGCCGCATGCTGATGGGCCCGGACGATCGTGGAACCGACGGACATCAGCCACTCGATGTCTCCCGCCGCGTCCACCCTCGCCTGCGCGGCCCGCAGCATCCCGTCGAACGTCCCGTCCGCCGCCCACCTGCTAAATCGCCTATGCAGCGTGTCCCACGGACCATAGCGCTCGGGAACATCCCGCCAGGCCGTTCCGATCCGGAACTTCCACACGATCCCGTTCAGGACCCTGCGGTCGTCCAGCCGCTTGCGCCCTCCCAACGACTCGGGCAATTGCGGCCGGACGAACTCCCACTCAGCATCGGACTGTTCATGGCGACGTATCACGACACCGTGATCCACCAGCAAGGAGCATTTGAAGACACCACCAAAGGGTTGTCCCGTAAATGATCTTCGAATCGCCTCGGGCGCGGCGGGCTGCCATATCGCCCGACGCCCTATCCGGCGAGGGCAAGGTTGTGCATCCGGGCGGTGCCGAGCATGGCGTGGTGGACGCCGTCGCCTTTGAGGTGGCAGTCGCGGAGGATCTTCCAGGTTTTCATACGGGCGAAGACGTGCTCGACGCAGGCGCGGACCTGCTTGTGGGACTTGTTGTGCTCTGCTTTCCAGTCCGGGAGTTCGGTCTGGCCGCGCTTCCGGCGGTGCGGGATGACGAGTCCGGTGCCCGGGTATCCACCGTCGGCGATCGTGGTGGTCTTGCCGACGGCGGCCTTGGCGCCGGATTCCTCCCACGCCTTGCAGTCGTTGCGGTTCCCGGCGAGTGGCCGGCCGGCCACGACGACCAGGTGGGTGTCAGCGTCGATGACGACGTGGTGGTTGGTGGAGTACCGGTAGTTCTTCGACCGCTCGGCGATGGCGTGATCCCGGGTCGGGACCAAAGCGCCGTCCACGATGAGCACGGTGTCCTTGGCGAACTGCTTGCGGGGCTGGAGAGCGAGCATTGGCCCGAGATGGTCGATGTTCCGGTCCGCCGTCGACTTCGACACCCCGAACAGCGGGGCGAGCTGGCGCATGGTCAGGTTCGTTCGCCAGTACGCGGCGACCGGCCGTGCCCGGTCCTCCAGCGGAAGGCTCCATGGCCGGCCCTTGCGGACCGCGTCCGCGCCGTCGCGCCGCAGAACCGTCACCAGCTTCCCGAAAGCACGCGGGCTCAGTCCGGTGAACGGGGCTATCCAGGATGGCTCCGACGCCGTGATCACATCAGGCACGACAAGATCATCTCAGTTGCCGACGCTGCCCTATTTCCTCGATCCTGTGTGCTCAGCAAGCAGGGAGGGCACATGGGGCTGGTTCTATTCCCGGACGACGGAGACAACAGCAGTCCGGATGTCTCCTGGTCCTACAGCGGCTTTGCCGCGTTCCGGCGACGTCTGGCCGAGGCCGAGGGGTTCGTCCTCTCCGAGATGTGGGGCTTCGGCGGCGAGCGCCCATGGAGCGGGGTGTCCACCGCTCTGGAGCCGCTCCTCGATCATCCGGATGACGGAGGTGACGACCTCTCGCCTGCCGAGTGCGCGTCGATTCTGGTCCGTCTGGAGGCGATTACCGACCAGTGGGCACGGGAGGGCAGCGACCAGCTCCTCCAGCAGCACATCGAGGACGCCCGTCAGCTGGCGGCCGTCCTGCGGCTCTGCATCCAGAAGGACGTCCCGCTGGTCTTCCTCTGACCCCCACCGACCACGGAACCCACTTACGGGACAGCCCTTAGCTCGCCGTCATGGCCTACGAGGTCATGCAACGGCTTCGCGGCCGGTGCCAACACGTTCCCTTCTTGCCGGGACGAAAGCAGCATTCGCCCACGGCAGACAAGAAAGAGCTTCAAAAGACTGGAGATCTAGTCGGGGGCCATGTCAACGTACAACAGCCCGCAAAACACCAGCTCGGGCATTCAGCTACCTCGCCGCGGCCAGGGTTACAAACAAAATCGAAACCCGCACCGCTTGAGTCCACCTTGCTGGCGTGGTCCCTACTTGAGAGGTCCCTCTGTCTGAACCGCTATTCGATTCGCCCGCTTCTCTTCACCCGTTCGCTTTGTCCTCGGCGCACGCTCGGTCCGGGCAGGTGACGGGCGACCACGCCGCGGTCTCTGCCGGAGTCTGCGTCTGCGCAGCCAGCCTGTTTAGCGGGGACAGGCTGCAACGGAGCTACCGCGACGACCGTGCCGTCCTCGTGTGTCTTGCGGCACACCCTGGAGCCACAAGGCGGCGCGTGGCCAGGGCTACAGGGGTCCCCGAGCGCCTCGTAACGCGAAATCTCGAGCGCTTCTCGGATGACGGTCTGCTGTTGCTTGTCGTAGGTGGCGCCCCCGGGCCTGCGCTCCTACCGCCTTGCTTCCTGACTGCGGTCAGTCCGAGACACTGTCGGGCTCATCCGATGCGGCGGGCGGCATAGCCGACGATCGCCGGTTGGCCAAACCGGCGATCGTCGCGACCATTTGAGAGTTCGCACTCGGCTGCGCTTGGCGGTGGGGCTGGGCGAACGCAGTGGACCGCGCCCCTGAACTCGGTATTGCAGAACGGCGCTGCCCTCTGCTGTCAGAAGACCGCGGTGCCAGTCGCTAAACCGTAACGGCGCCTGGCTGTTGGAGGGTGACGTGTATGCCTTTTGGGGCGAAAGGTTTCGCCGGGGCAAGCCGGCAGGTGGCGCATTGACCGCCGGGGGGAGTAATCGCCTACTGACTCCCGAGGAGGTGGCCGCATGGCTCAAGGTCAGCGAGACCACCGTAAAAAACAAATATCGAACGTGGGGGTTGAAGGCTCAGAAAGTCGGACGCCTTCTGCGATTCCGTGAGCGCGACATCGTCGCCTATCTCGAAGATAACTACGGGTAATGGCTGCCTTGCCGTGTCCTAGAAAGTGAAGGGCGCCAGTTGGCTATCGTTTTCCAGCGATGCAAATCCGACCCCAAGGTCGCCACGTATCCATGCACGAAGCCCCGGTGCGGGCACTCGTGGACAGTGCGTTACCGCGAGCCTGGCGGCAGGACTGCACGTCAGCGGGAGAAGACATTCGACAAGAAGACTGGTCCTAATGGGGCCGATGCCTTCGCGGCGAAGGTCGAGGCTGACAAGGACGAGGGCCTCTACATTGATCCCAACGCAGGCAAGATCACTGTCCGCGCCTACGCCGAAGATTGGCTTGCTCGCCGAATCATCGGGGAGTCCACCTACTCAAACTACAAGGGCTTCATCGACAACCACCTCATACCGAGGCTCGGCCGCAAGACGATCGCCGGGGTGACGAAGAGGGATATCGAGCACTTCAAGGCGGCTATCGCCAAGGAACTAGCGGCGAGCACAGTCTATGACCGGATGAAGATGGTGAAGCACATCTTCTGGTCCGCGAAGGAAGAAAAACGGATTCGGGAGGACCCGACCAAGGATGTGAAGAACGCCCCCGGAAGCCGCGCGGTCGATGAGGACGAGATTCCCACCCTCGCCGAGGTCCGCCTTCTGCATAGGCATATGTCTCCGCAGTACAAGCTGACCGTCTGGCTCCAGGCCGGGGCTGGCCTTCGAGTCAGCGAGGCTTTGGCCTTCCACGTCGGGTGCCTCCGGAACGACGTGATCCGCGTCCGTTGGCAGATCAGCGCAAAGGCGCACCGCCAGGACTGCAAGACGCGTCTCGTCCCCCTCAAGCACCGGGAGGAGGGCGAGTGCCGCGATGTGCCCGCCGCAGGCTTCCTCTGCATCGAGATCGAAGCCCACGAGGAGATGTGGAAGCCGATCCCGCTCACCTTTCAGAACGCAACGGGGAAGACCCGGCAGGTCGAGGTGTTCTTTGCGCCCCGCGAACGGGGCAAGGGGATCATGCCCACCGCCAACACCTACACGTACCACTTCAAGAAGGCGTGCGTGGCGGCTGGGCTAGTGGACGCCGAGGGCAAGCCGAAGTACCACCCGCACTCGCTGAGGCACTTCTTTGCCTCGACCGCGCTGGCGTCGGGCATCCCGATCCACGAGGTCTCGCGCTGGCTCGGCCACAAGTCGATCAAGACCACGGTCGACATCTACGGGCACCTGGTTCCCGAGTCGTGGGACCGATGCCGTGACATCATGCAATCGGCCTTCGCGTCTGCGGCCTGGGCGACGCCCGTGCTGGGATGAAGCCCCCGTGCTGGGATGGTGCTGGGACGGCGCCACCGAAAGCGACGTCTTCGCAGGTGAGAGCGCTGTACTCGACATTCCGCTTCAACGTGTAGTCGCCGACGTGCCATTACGTCGCCGATCTGGTAAATGTGCAGGTCAGATGGGGTCCGGCCCTTCGGGGTCGGGCCCTTGATTTTTTCCCGTGCTGGGATGGTGCTGGGATGGGACGGGGGGTGCCCGTGCTGGGATTTGTCTGAGCGGGGCGCTGATCGAGCTGTGAAGGTAGTGCGGACGTGACGCTTTTCCTACTCGTTTGACACAATCGGGGCCATGGCTGAGGCGACGTACAGCATCGGGGAAGGGCCGGCGACGCGGGTGAGCTTGTCGCTGCCGGAGGGGACCGCGGAGGCGATCCGGGCTCGGGTGGGCAAGCGGGAGTTCTCCGCGTTCATCGCCGAGGCGGTCGAGCGTGAGCTGCGCGGGCAGATCCTGGACGAGTACCTGGCGGACTACGAGAGCCGCAAGGGGCCGGTCTCCGAGCCGGCTCGTCAGCGGGCGCGGCAGGTCTTCGACGAGGTGTTCACCGAAGATGCCGAGTGGCCCGCCGCAGGCTGAGTCACGAGGGGACGCTCGTCCTCGACAGCGAGGGACTTTCGAAGCTGCTCGCTGACGAAGAACAGGTGGTTGCTCTGATCGCTGAGGCGCGCTCGCGTGGCATAGAGGTCGTGATCAGTGCGCTCACCATCATCGAGGCCGTCCACGCCCGTACGAACAAGTCCCGCCTGAACCGGGTACTTTCCGGGCTGCGGGTCGTTCCCGTCGCCGACGAGGAGGCAAGGGCTGCCTCGAAGCTGCTGATGAACGCCGGATTGCACGGACACAAGTACGCGATCGATGCGGCCATCGCCGAGGCCGCGCTGCGACAGCACCGCCCCGTGGTCATGCTGACTTCCGATATTGACGACATGGCCAAGCTGTGCGGCGAGCGGGTCCGGCTCGTGGCGGTGTGATTTCCCCCTGATCCGGCTCAGGAGGAGCGGCGTCCGTAGGGGCTCCACGCCGCCGGGAGCTGGGTAGCCGCTGGCGGCGCCTGAGTGCCGGCCGCCAGGCTCTGCTCACCCAAACCGATGATGAAAAGGCTCAGCGAGTACGCGAACGGGTCGGGTCGTCAGCTGTCATCGGTTGCTAGACGGTGCGGATGACGGGAGCGGGTTTGATGTCCTGGGCGTCGATGAGGGTGCGGATGTCGTTCGGGTCCGAGGTCCAGATGATGGCGCCGAGGCTGGCTGCCATGGTCACGACGGTGGCGTCGACGATGTCGGATGTGCCGGCCTTGCCGCAGAGGATGCCTGCGGCTTTGGCGGTTTCGATGCCGACGGGAACGACCTGGCACCCGGCGAGGAACCTGCCGAGTCTGACCTGGCGGCGGGAGTCCCGCCATGCCTGGCTGACGACGACGGACGGGACGTGGATGTCCCGGCCGTCGTCGAGGGCCAGGCTGTGGCGGGCCCACATGCGCCGGTCGTCGTTGTCGATGGCGATGAGCGCCCCGGCGTCGTACAGGTAGGGGATGTTCACGCGGCCGAGGCTCCGGGGCCGCTGAGGTAATCGGCGTCGGCGGCGGCGAGATCCGCGCGGGCGGCAGCGAGCTCTTCGGGGGTGAAGGCCCCGTGTTCTGCTTGCCACTCCTGGATGACGGCCCGGCCGGCCCGCAGGCGCAGCTCGCGTTCGGCTGCTCCGGCGACGAGGCGGGAGAGCGGGATGCCTTCTTCCTCAGCGGCTCCGGCTAGGGCTTCGACCAGAGATTCGTCGAGAGTGATAGTCACCTTCTTGGTAGCCATACATCAACCATAGCGCGGTATGGCCTCCGATGGTGGCGCATGGATCACGTGCCGACAAGCGTGGAGGGCGTGAGCGTATCCAGCGAGGAGGCAAACGGGTTCGACGCGAGACCTTCTCCTCGCCGCGTCAGTCTGGCGCCGGCGTGATGCCGACCATCCCCTCCTACGGCTACCGGTTCAAGAAGGCATGCCTCTCCGCCGGCCTGGTCGAAGTGGACGGTAAGACCAGGTTCACGCCTCGCAGCCTGCCAGGGCAGTGGAGGCGAAGAAGTGCCGCAGACTCGTGGGCGACGGGCCGGTCGTCAACGCGATCATCGTCGCCCTCGCAGATGCCTTCTACGAAGCACGCAGTCGATCAGCAGGTGGATTCAGCCTGAGTAGGGCCGAGGGGTCAGACGTCCTTGATCCGTACGCGGTCGCCGCACAGTTTCGACCAGTCGTCGCGGTCCGAGGTCAGTACGAGGACGGGTGCTGGGGAGCGGAGCGCCATCGCCGCGACGAGGGCGTCGATGGCGTACTTGTGCCCGTGAAGGCCGCCTGCGTCGCTCAGGAGCTGCACCGCGGTGAGGCTGTCCGCCTGGGTGACGTCCTGGACCTGAAGGCGGGAGAGCAGCCAGCGCAGCCGGGCAGTGTCCGTCTTCCCGTAGACGGCCTCCACCACGGTCAGGGCCGACACAAGGACGGGCACGCCCACGCGACGAGCAGCCTCGATCTGGGTGATCATCCGGCGGTCGTTGCGCAGCAGCAGCGATAGCGCCTGGGAGTCGAGCACCAGGCACCTGGCCGCGGGCTCCTTCATGCGGCGCTGTCACCGGACGCGTACGGCGCCGGTGCGTCGCCGAACAGTTCGTGCTGCGCGGCCTGGACCTCGGCCTCGCTCAACGGTTCGTGCTCGGCTTCATAGGCGGCCACGATCTCGGCGAGGCCGTCCATCGCCAGCTGGTGGCGGACCGCCGCGGTCACATAGGCGGAAACTCCGCGCTTGCCGGTGCGCGTGCGCAGGGCGCCGAGGAGTTCCGAGGGCATCGAGACGGAGATGTTCTCCGTGCCGCCGGGGCGGGAGGACGTCATGGCCACAAGTCTAGTACAGAAACTATTACAGCCCGGAGTGTTGCGCGGCCTGTATCCAGGGTGGGCGTTGTGCGTGGTCTGGTTCAACGTCTGACCGCTGCCGCGCTGCTTCTTGCCGGTCAGGCCGGCGGGGGCAGGGTGGTCAGGAGGGTGGCGATGGTGGGGGGTACGGTGCGGTGCCAGTAGGTGGTGGGGCGGAGCATCGCGTGGTCGCCGCCGCGGACGAGGGTGATGTCGGCGTGTGCGCCGGCTGAACGCGCCCGGTGGGTGAACGAGGCGGACGCGCGGGGGTCGGTGACCCGGTCGCGGTCGCCGTGGAGCACGACGACGCGCTTGCCCCGCAGGTGGGCGACCGGTTCGCCGTCGGGGCACCAGGGCGCCAGCGCCAGGACGGCCCGGACCTGGGGTGCCTCCGCGGCGCGCAGGGCGGCGCGGCCCCCCATCGAGTGGCCGACGAGGATCGTGGGGATCGCCGCGGGGCGGAGCGGGAGTTCCGCCAGCGCCTGGCGGACGTCCCGCAGCGGGTCGGCGTCCGGGCCGTTCCAGCCCCGCATGCGGTAGCGGACGCTGCCGACGAGGACGTCGTCCGGTGCCGCGGCGGCCACCGCCCGGACGAAGGGGTGCATCCGCAGGGCCGCCAGGTGCCAGGGACGTGACGGCGCCCGGCTGTCGGCCCGGCCACCGTGCAGGAACAGGACGGCGGCCACGGGGCGATCGGGCGCCCGGCGCGACAGCAGCGCGGGGGAGTGGGTGGTGTGCGGTGCCATGCCGGCGCCCCTTTCCTACGGCCGCCCTGAGGGTACGGCCCCGTCGTCCTGCTCCTCAGCCGGAGTCGCGCGCCGCCTGCCAACCCCCGGGTGCCGCGGGCATGCCCGCTCGCCCGTCGGCGGTGGGACGCACGGCCAGGACCTGGTCGACTCCCATCCGGCGCTCCTCGAAGGCCAGGGCCGCCCCCACCAGGTAGAGGCGCCACACGCGGGCCGTCTCCTCGCCGACGAGCGCGACGAAGTCGGCCCAGCGTTCCTCGAGGGTGCGGTGCCAGGCGGCGACCGTCAGGACGTAGTGCTCGCGGAGCGATTCGGCCGAGCGGACCTCGAGCCCCGCTTCTTCCAGCAGGGCGACCGTTTCGCCGAGCGGGCGCATGTGCATGTCCGGGGCGATGTACGCCTCGATGAAGGCGCCGCCGCCGGGCGCCGTCGCCCCCCGCGACATCTGCTGCACCAGCACGCGTCCTCGGGGGCGGACCAGCCGGTGCAGGGCGGCGGCGAACGCCGGGTACCCGGCGGGTCCGACGTGCTCGCCCATCTCGACCGCGGACACGGCGTCGTAGCCGCCGCCCGTGATGTCCCGGTAGTCCTGGCACACCACCTCGACCAGGTCCCGCAGTCCGCGTTCGGCGACCTGCTCCCGTACGTGGGCCGCCTGCTCTCCCGCCAGGGTGACGGCGGTGACCTTCGCCCGGTGCCGCTCGGCCGCGTACAGCGTGAGGGAACCCCAGCCGCAGCCGATGTCCAGCAGCCGCGCGCCCGGTCGCAGGTCGAGCTTGCGGCAGATCAGTTCCAGCTTGGCGCGCTGGGCGTCGGCCGCGGTGAAGTCCGGGTCCTGGCGCGTCCAGTAGCCGCAGGAGTACGCCATGGTCTCGTCGAGGAGCAGCCGGTAGAAGTCGTTGGACAGGTCGTAGTGGTGGCTGATGGCGGCCCGGTCGCGGGCCTTGGTGTGCAGGCCGCCGCGCAGCCGCGCCTGCGAGGCCGGTACGGGCGGCCGCGGGCCGGCGGCGCCCAGCAGGAGCGCCGTACCAGCGGCCCGGGACAGGTCGCCGGGCCCGAGGCGGGGCGCGTGCAGACGGCGTTCCCGCGCGGCGGCCCACATCGCGCGCAGACCGTCGGCGAGATCGCCCTCGACGTCGATCTCGCCGGTGATGTACGCCTGGGCCAGGCCCAGTTCGCCCGGCTGCCAGAGCAGACGGCGCAGCGCCCGCCGGGAGCGGATCACGACGACGGGGCCGCCGGCCGGGCCGGCTTCGCTGCCGTCCCAGGCGCGCAGGGCCAGCGGGAGCGGGCCGCCGAGCGCTGTTTCGGCGAGTGCGGCGAGCTGGTGGGCGGCGCCGGGCCGCGAGGTCCGGGACAACCGGGTGGTGCGCGGGGTCCGCGTGGTGGGGGTGGTCCGGGGCTTCCGGGGTGTCTTCATCGGGTGGGGGTCTCCTACCTGTAGGGGCGTTGCGCGAGCAACTCGTGACGATGCGCCGGATGCCCGCCGCCCCGCCCACCGGGAGCGCTCCGGACGCCCGCCTCGTACGGCGTCGGGCGGCGGTCGCGGCTTGACGCCGTACGCGGGTGATCCGAGGCCGTCAGGGGCAGCGGATTGGCCGGGGCGCCGGTCTTTCGCCGGCGGACGAGGGGTCCGGGGCGCCGCGGGTCTCCGGTCCGGACCACCGCCTCCTGATCGGGCCGCGCATACGCCGCGTTCGCCGAATTCCCCGTTATCCGTTGCCGTGGCCGCTGCGGATGGGTCCGGCGGAAATGTTCACTCGATGGGGGAGTTGACCAATCCACCGGACGCACGGAGCCGGATTCCGGCCGTGACCGACGACGAGAAGAGAACGCGGCAACGTCCCGGCTGGGCCCGGCGCGGCCTGGCCGCCGGCAGCGGCGTGCTGGCCGGCGTCGCATCGCTCGGCGTCGCCGAACTGGCGTCGGCGGCGGTGCGCCCGGAGGCGAGTCCGGTCGTGGCCGTCGGCGGGGCGGCCATCGACCGTACGCCCGCCGCCGTGAAGGACTGGGCCATCCGGCATTTCGGCACCGAGGACAAGACGGTTCTCCAACTCGGCATCCTCGCCGTGCTGATGCTCTTCGCCCTGGCGCTGGGAGCCGCGGCGCTGCGCTTCCGCCGTACCGGAGCCGCCGGCGTCATGGTGTTCGGCGTGGTGGGGGCCGCCGCGGCCCTGAACCGGCCGGACTCGACCGGTCCCACCGACGCGCTGCCCTCACTGGCGGGTGCGCTCGCCGGAGCCGCGGTGCTCTTCCTCCTGGTCGGCCGTCTCACCCGCCCCGGGCGCGCGGGCGAAGCCGCCGACGTACCGGAGGTGCCCTCGTCGGGCGAGGGATGGGACCGCCGCGGCTTTGTGGTCGCGGCGACAGCGGCCGCCGCAGCGTCGGTCGGAGCCGGCGTCCTCGGCAGGAGCCTGAACGGTGCGCGCGGCCACGCCGCCGTCGCCTCACGCGCGAGCATCACGCTGCCGCGCCCAGCCTCGCCGGCGGCGGCCGTTCCCCGGGGCGCCGGGCTCGCGATCGCGGGGATCAGCCCCTTCGTGACGTCCAACAGCGACTTCTACCGGGTGGACACCGCTCTGGTGGTGCCGAAGGTGGACGCCAGCACCTGGCGGCTGCGCCTCCACGGCAAGGGTGTTGCCCGGCCGCGCACGCTCTCCTTCGACGACCTGCTGCGGCGGGATCTGGTGGAGCGCGACATCACGCTCACCTGCGTCTCCAACGAGGTCGGCGGTCCCTACGTCGGCAACGCCCGCTGGATCGGCGTGCGGCTGGCCGACCTGCTGGCCGAGTGCGGGGTGGAGCCGCCCTCCCGCGGCGGTCCGGCCGACCAGCTGGTGGCCCGCTCGGTGGACGGCATGACGATCGGCAGCCCGGTCGAGGACGTCATGGACGGCCGGGACGCCCTTCTCGCGCTCGGCATGAACGGCACCCCGCTGCCCTTCGCGCACGGCTTCCCGGTCCGCATGGTCGTACCCGGGCTCTACGGCTTCGTGTCCGCCTGCAAGTGGATCAAGGAGATCGAACTGACCACGTTCGACTCCTACGACCCCTACTGGGTCAAGCGGGGCTGGGCCCGCCGAGCGCCGATCAAGACCGGGTCACGCATCGACACACCGAAGCCCTTCGCCCGGCCGACAGCCGGCCGCGTCATGGTCGCCGGTACCGCGTGGGCCCAGCACCGCGGCATCGACAGGGTCGAGGTCCGCGTCGACGACGGCCTCTGGCAGCCGGCCCGGCTCGCCGCCGAGGACACCGCCGACACCTGGCGCCAGTGGTCCTTCCCGTGGCAGGCGACCCAGGGCGGACACACCCTCACGGTGCGGGCCACCGACCGTACGGGTGCGCGGCAGACCGACAAACGCACCCGCACCATCCCCGACGGGGCCAGCGGATGGCACTCCGTGGTCGTCACCGTCGACTGAGCCGCGCCGAGACCCGCCGAGACCCGCCGAGACCCGCCGAGCCCCCCCCCAAAACCCCCAAGACCTTTCCCCGCACCGAGAAGGCAGCACCTGCTGCCGTGACATCCACTCATCCACCGATCCACCAGGAGAACCCCGTGAACACCCGTATCCGCCGTATCGCCGTCACCCTGGCCGCCGCGGCCGCCCTGCCGCTGGCCCTCAGCGCCTGCTCCGACAACAGCGGCGACTCCGCCAAGTCCGACTCCTCCGCCAAGGCGTCGGCATCCGCCGCCCCGTCCGACGACGCCATGAAGGGCTCCGCCGGCAGCACCGCCTCGGCCGACCAGCCGTTCGGTCCGGCCTGTTCGGCCGTGCCCGAGAACGGTGCCGGCTCCTTCGACGGCATGGCCCAGGACCCGGTCGCCACGGCCGCCTCCAACAACCCGGCGCTGTCCACGCTGGTGGCCGCGGTCAAGAAGGCCGGGCTGGTCGACACCCTCAACAACGCCCAGAACATCACCGTGTTCGCGCCCACCAACGACGCCTTCGCGAAGATCCCGAAGGCCACCCTGGACAAGGTCCTCAATGACAAGGCTGAGCTGACGAAGATCCTCACCTACCACGTCGTCGGCAAGCAGCTCGCGCCGAACGACCTGGCGCACGGCTCCTTCCCGACGCTGGAGAAGGCGACGCTCACCACCTCCGGCTCGGGCGAGTCCTACACCGTCAACGGCTCCGCCAAGGTCGTCTGCGGCAATGTCAAGACCGCCAACGCCACGGTGTACATCATCGACAGCGTCCTGATGCCCACCAGCTGACACCGCGGGCCCGGCCGCGGCGTACCGCGTGCCGAACGAACGGCGCCCCGGCCAATCCGCCGCCCGGGCCGCTCCGGATTACGAGCGAACAGTGATCACCGAGGGCGGGAGCGAAGACGATGGCGCGGACGCGGGCCGGGGCCGGGCACGATGCGGAGGGAGTGAAGGAACCGCGGAAGGGGGACGGCCGGCGGCGCCGTACGGCCGTGGTGGGCTCCGGCGTGGCCGGGCTGACCGCCGCGTACGTCCTCAGCCGCAGCCGGCACGTCACCTTGTACGAGGCCGACGGCCGGCTCGGCGGGCACGCGCACACGCACGACGTGACATCGCCCTCCGACGGGCGGGCGCACCGCGTCGACTCCGGGTTCATCGTGCACAACCGCCGCACCTACCCGCACCTGCTGCGGCTGTTCGACGAACTCGGCGTGGCCACGCAGGAGTCGGAGATGAGCATGTCGGTGCGGTGCGAGGGGTGCGGCCTCCAGTACGCCGGTGCGCGCGGCCCGGCCGGACTGCTCGCCCGGCCCCGGAGCCTGCTGCGCGGCCGCTACCTGCGGCTGCTGTCCGAGGTGCCCGCCTTCCACCGGGCGGCGCGGCGGCTGCTGGCCCGAGGCGGCGAAGAGGGGCTCACCCTGGGCGGGTTCCTCGACCGCGAGGGCTTCTCCGCCTACTTCCGCACCCACTTCATGACCCCGGTGGTCTCGGCGGTGTGGTCCTGCGACGCCGCCGGCGCCCGGGGCTACCCCGCCGCCTACCTGTTCCGCTTCCTAGCCCAGCACGGCATGCTGTCGGTGGCCGGCTCCCCGAAGTGGCGTACGGTCACCGGCGGTTCACGGGAGTACGTCGACCGCGTCGCCAAGCACGTCGCCGAGGTCCGCACCGGCACACCGGTGCGCGCGGTCCGGCGCCACGCCGACGGGGCCGAGGTCACGGACGGGGACGGCGCCACCGAGTCGTACGACGCCGTGGTGATCGCCGTCCACCCCGACCAGGCGCTGCGGCTGCTCGCCGACCCGACCGGGCCGGAGCGCGAACTCCTGGGCGCCTTCCGCTACTCCCGCAACGCCACGCTGCTGCACACCGACACCCGGCTGCTGCCGCGTGCCGCGCGGGCGCGTGCCTCCTGGAACTACCTGATGCCCTCGTGCACCGCCGACGCGGACCGGGTACGGGTCAGCTACGACATGAACCGGCTGCAACGCCTCGACGCCGCCGAGACGTTCGTGGTCACCCTGGGCGGTGAGGACCGCGTCGACCCGGGCCGGGTGCTGGCCCGCATGGTCTACGAACACCCCGTCCACACCGCCGAGTCGGTGGCCGCGCAGCGGCGGCTGCCCGAACTGAACAGCCCGGTCTGCGCGTTCGCGGGCGCCTACCACGGCTGGGGGTTCCATGAGGACGGCTGCCGCTCCGGCGCCGAGGCGGCCGCAGCGCTGGGGGCGCACTGGTGAGCGCCGTACCCGCCCTGTATCCGTGCACCGTCGCGCATGTGCGCACCGGCCCCCGGCGGTACGCGCTGCGCCACCGGACGTACCTGTGGCTGGTCGACCCCGACCGCCTGCCCCGACTCCCCCTTCCGCTACGGCCGTTGGCGCGCTTCGATCCCCGTGACCACTTCACCGGCGAACAACCCTCGATCCGCGCCGGGTTGGACGGCTTCCTCGCCGCGCACGGTGTGTCCCTGGACGGCGGGCACGTCCTGATGCTCACCCACGCCCGGGTGTTCGGGTACGTCTTCAACCCCCTGACCCTCTACTGGTGCCACCGCCCGGCGGGCGACCTGCGCTGTGTGGTCGCCGAGGTGCACAACACGTACGGCGGCCGCCACTGCTACCTGCTGACGCCGGACGCGACCGGGAAGGCGGACACCCCGAAGGAGTTCCACGTCTCGCCGTTCCTCCCCGTCGACGGCCACTACCGCATGCGCCTTCCGGCCCCCGGCGAACGACTCGACCTCGCTGTGCACCTGGACCGCGAGGGCGGACGGGCCCTCACCGCGACCGTGCGCGGCGAGCGGCGGGAGGCCACCGCCCGCGGACTGCTGCGGCAGGCGCTGCGCCACCCCTGGTCCACCCTCGCCGTGTCGGCCGCGATCCGCGCCCACGGCATACGCCTCTACCTGCGGGGACTGCCGATCCAGCCGCGCCCCGCCAGCACTCGCCCGGAGAAGACGACATGAAAACAGCGCAAGCACGCAGCGGCGCCGTGGACCCCGCCCGGTGGCCGGACGTCGCCGCGGTGCCGCCGGCGTCGCGGGCGCGCCGGACCCTGACCGAGGCGGTCGTCCGCCGAGCCCTGCGGGGGCTGCCGTTGCGGGCCCGGTTCGCCGGCGGGCAGACCCGGGGGCAGGGCGGGCCGCTGCTGGAGGTGCGCGACCCGGCCGCCTTCCACGCCCGGATCGGGACCGGCGGGCTGGTCGGCTTCGGCGAGTCCTACCTGGCCGGCGAGTGGGACGCACCCGACGTGGTCGCCGTCCTGACCGTACTGGCCGAGCACGTCGCCGACCTGGTGCCCGCCCCGTTGCAGCGGCTGCGCCGGCTGTGGGCGCCGCGCCACCCGCACGACGAGCGCAACACACCCGACGGGTCCCGGGCCAACATCAGCCGCCACTACGACCTGTCCAACGACCTGTTCGCGCTCTTCCTCGACCCCACCCTCACCTACTCCGCGGCCGTCTTCCGGGGATTCCCGGCGCGTTGGGAGCGGCTCGCCGAGGCGCAGCACCGCAAGATCGACCGGCTGCTCGACCTGGCCGCCGCCGGCGCGGGCACCCGGCTGCTGGAGATCGGCACCGGCTGGGGCGAACTGGCCCTGCGAGCTGCCGCCCGCGGCGCCCGCGTCACCTCCCTCACCCTCTCCCGCGAGCAGCGCGACCTGGCCCTGGAACGGGTCCGCGCGGCGGGACTCGAGGACCGGGTCCGCGTCGAGCTGTGCGACTACCGCGAGGCCCGCGGCACGTACGACGCCGTGGTCAGCGTGGAGATGATCGAGGCGGTCGGCGCGGAGTTCTGGCCGGCGTACTTCCGCACACTCGACGAACGGCTGGCGCCGGGCGGCCGGGTCGCGCTGCAAGCGATCACCATGCCGCACGAGCGGATGCTCGCCTCCCGCGGCACCTTCACCTGGATTCACAAGTACGTCTTCCCCGGCGGCCTCATCCCCTCCACGCGGGCGATCGAGGAGACCGTCCGCGACCACACCCGCTTGCGCCTCACCCGCCGCGACGCTTTCGGCGCCCACTACGCCGAGACGCTGCGCCTGTGGCGGGAGCGCTTCACCGAACGCGCCGAGGAGACGGCGGCGCTGGGCTTCGACGAGACCTTCCGCCGGCTGTGGACCTTCTACCTCGCCTACTCCGAGGCCGGTTTCCGGGCCGGCTACCTCGATGTCCAGCAGTACCTCTTCACGAAGGAGGGGCCCGCGCGATGAGCAGCGTCCACCAGAAGGGGGCGGTGAAGCCGTGAGCGGGTTCATGCCGGGCGGGTTCGGGTGGGGCGGTTTCGCGTGGGGCGGGTTCGCGCCGAACCTCGCCTGGGCCGCCGCCGCGGCCCTCGCGGTCATGCTGGCCACCTTCGCGGTCGCGGTGCGCGCGGGCCGCCACCGGATCGTGGATGTCGCCTGGGGCATCGGCTTCACCGCCGTGGCCGCGGTCACCTTCGCCGCCTCCGCCGGGCAGGGCGACCTCGTACGACGGCTGCTGGTGACGGTGCTGACGGCGGTGTGGGGGCTGCGGCTCGCGGCGCACATCGCCCGCCGGGGGCGCGGCCACGGCGAGGACCCGCGCTACGAGGCGATGCTCGCGAAGGCGCCGGGCCACCGGAACGCGTACGCGCTCCGGAAGGTCTACCTGCTCCAGGGCGCGCTGGTGTGGCTGGTGTCCCTGCCGGTGCAGGCGGCGCAGTACGTGCAGGGCCCGCCGTCGGTGCTCGGTCGGGCCGGGGTCGCCCTGTGGGCGGTCGGCCTGGCCTTCGAGGCGGTGGGCGACGCCCAACTCGCCCGCTTCAAGGCCGATCCCGCGGGCAGGGGAAAGATCATGGACCGCGGCCTGTGGTCCTGGACCCGGCACCCCAACTACTTCGGCGACTTCTGCGTCTGGTGGGGCCTTTTCCTGCTGGCCTGCGACGCCCCGGCGGCGGCCGGCGTGTCCGTGGTGTCCCCGGTGGTGATGAGCCTGCTGCTGACGAAAGGCAGCGGGAAGCGGCTGCTGGAACGGCACATGGCCGAACGGCCGGGTTATGCCGCGTATGTGGCGCGTACCAGCGGGTTCTTCCCCCGCCCGCCCAGGCGGGGGCCCTGACCGGGCCGGTGGCGCCCTGACGGGACCGGCGGCACCCAGCCCGGACGCCCGGCCCCCCGGCCCAGGCCTGGCCCGCGGCACTCAGGCGGGGAAGCCCAGGAGGGCGAGGGGCGCGGAGGTCGGCGCCTTCGAGCCGCCCGCCGGTTCCACGGTGACCCCGACGCCCGAGGCCCCGTCGACGCCCCCGCGCAGAAGAACGGCCTGGTCGGTGCGGTCGGGGTCCATCAGGCCGGCCGCACGCATGGTGCCGCCGTCGTCGTACCACAGCTGGTAGACCTTGCCCGCGGCCGGACGCGCCATCCCCGAGACGAGGAACACCGCCTGGTCCCGTTTCCGCGAGACCACGACCGTACCGCTGGCACCGCCCCGCAGCGCGGCGGTGCGCGTCCTGGCGTCCGGCGAGGTCAGGACGGCCGTGATCGCCTCGGTGCCGCGCTGCGCCCGGTGCGCCTGGCGCAGGGCGTCCTCCGCCCGCTGGTGCTGCCAGAACGTCGTGCCCCCGAGTGCGGCCGCGACCGCGAGGCAGGCGGCCAGCGCCCACCGCGACAGCAGCCGGGCCCGTACCGCGGCATGGCGCGTGCGGCCGGTGCTCGCCCCGCCCGGCGGCTCCTGCCGGACCGAGCCGACGCGGCGCAGAACCTGCTCGCGCATGCCCGCCGGAGGCGTCACGGTGACGGCGAGACCGAGCCGGGCCGCGGTGGCCGACAACTCGGCGGCCTCCTGCGCACAGGGTTCGCAGCTCGCCAGGTGGTGCTCGAACGCGGTGAGTTCGGCGTCGGGCAGGGCGTGCAGGGCGTAGGCCCCGGTCATCCGGTGCAGATCGCCGGTGGCGGTCACGCGGTCACCCCCAGGCAGTCGCGCAGGCGGATCAGCCCGTCCCGCAACCGGGTCTTGGCCGTCCCCAGCGGAAGGGCGAGCGCCTCGGCCACCTGGCTGTAGGTCAGTCCGCGGTAGTAGGCGAGCGTGACGGCCTGGTGCTGGATCGCGGTCAGCGTGCGCAGGCACCGCCGTACCTGTTCCCGCTCCAGCCTGGCCTCGACCTGCTCGGTCACCTCGTCGAACTCGGCCGTCCGCGCCAGCAGCGCGGCCTTGTGGTCCCGGGCGGCCGCGGCCTCCACGGAGCGGACCCGGTCCACGGCACGGCGGTGCGCCAGGGTGAGAATCCAGTTGATCGCCGTCCCGCGGTCGCGCCGGTAGCGGGGGGCCTTGCGCCACACCTCCACCAGCACCTCCTGCGCCACCTCCTCCGACTGCGCCTGATCACGCAGCACGGCACGCGCGACCCCCAGCACGGAACCGGCCACGGCGTCGTAGACGGCGGCGAACGCCTCCTCGTCACCCAGGGCCACGCGGCCCACCAACTCCTCAAGATCCGGTTCCGACGAGGGGTTCCTGCCGATATGAACGGCTTCTCTCACCTGGGCCTCCGCTGTTGGTGCATCTCCGGAGGTGATCCGGTGCCGGCGTCGCGGCGGATTGGTCCTGACGATGAGGAAACCGTACGGGGTCCGGCGGGGCTTGGCGGATGCGTCACACCCCGCGGGCCCGGTGGAGATCCGCGAGCCACGGATGCTCCGGGTGCACGCGGGTGAGTAGCCCGGCCAGGATCTCGTGCTGAGCCCCGGTCAGGTGCGGGACGGCCGCGTCGAAGTCTTGCTGGTCCTTTCCGCGGGGGTGCCCGGCCTTGAACAGAAGCACCAGCTCGGGCGCCAGGTACGGGATGCCGGCTCGGGCGTGGTGGATGACGGCGCTGTAGGGAAACCGGATCTCCTCGTCACGTCGGTAGATCCAGGTGCCGCCGTCGTGCGGCTCGCGGAACACGTCGAGCAGATAGTTCCCGGTGGCCGGATCGCGCAGCCACGTCTGATGTACGGCAGCCAGCACCTCTGGTGTGGGGTCCTCCCAGATCCGGCCGCCGCCTGCCGCGTCGAAGACGTATCCGGGGAAGCGCTGACGGACCTCGGGGAAGCCTGCCTCCGGAACCGCGATCTCGATGTCGCCGTGAACGCGCGTCCGCCTGCCCAGGAACAGGTCCAGAGCCCAGCCGCCAGCCACGTACCAGGGCGTGCGGACCCCGGCCAACCGCTGCGCGACCTCTCCCGGTGTCCAAGAGGACGACCACCTGGCGTGGAGGCCGTCGATCTCGTCGGGTGACAGCTCGGTGCCGCCGGCGGGCAGTCGCTCGCTCACCTCAGGGAACCTACCAGCGGTCTCCGGCGCCTGGACGGGTCGTGGCCATCTGTGACGAGCCTGTACGTCGACGGCGGCTGCCAGGTGTACTTCGAGTGCTGCCCCGCTTGGGACGGCGCGGGCGACCAGTTCGACATCGCCTCGCTGGCCGACCTCGCGCTGCTGCCGCGCCTCACGCGTATCGCGGGTGTCCGCAACTGCGGGATCTTCCCGCCCCACCTCGCTGACGCCCTCGCCGCCCGGGGCATCGCCACGGGCTGAGCGGGCCGACGCTACTGGGCAGGGGCGTATGGCGCCGGCCGCTCAGGCGCGTGACCATGCGATCTTCACACCATCCGGCGCTCTCCTTCGTGGCCGAGGTCTGTCGGCGTGCGTGCGGTGCGCCGTAGGCTCGTCGGCCTCGACGGGGGACAGAAGTGGTGGGTGAGGAACCATGGGCCACTGGCCTACCGGGGGCGCGGAGCCCGGCGACGCGAACCCTTCGGCGCGGCAGGGGAGTTCGGGCGCGGGGGCGGTTCCGCGGAAGCCGTCTTCCTCGTCGTCCCCGTCGTCCCCGTCCTCCCCGGAGGACCGGCCCGCGGCGCCCGGCGCGCACCCCGCAGGTCCGCCTCCGACGGTTCCGCCCCAGCCTCCCACTCGGCTTCCCCCGCCTCCGACCCTGTACCCGGCGGCGCCTCCCCGGCCGACCGGACCGCCTCGCACCGCGTCGTTCTCGCCGCCCCCGCCCCCGCCCCCGCCCCCGCCCGCCCGTCCGCCGTCGAACGGCCGGTTCCGGTCGTGGTTACCCGCGCGACGCGGCCGCCTGATCCTGGCCGCCGTGCTGGCACTGTGCCTGGGCGCCGGCCTGGCCGTCTGGCTCACGGTGCCGACGCACACAAAGGCGCCCGAGTTACGGAAGGCGCCGTTCTACCTCGCGCTGGACAACCTCGCCGCGCAACCGGTGGTGCACTACTCCGGCTCCGCCGCCGGGGTCGGCGAGTGGGACCTCAAGGTCACCAGCGGCGGCGAGGAACTCGGCACGGTCTCCTTCGCCGGGCAGCAGATCGACATCCTGACCGTGGGCGGCCGGACATACGTCAGGCCCCCGCAGGAACTGCTGGCGGGTCTGCCCGGAGACGCGCCGTCATCGGCGCTGAAGGGGCAGTGGATCACCGGGGACGACACGCTGAGTGCCGCCCTTCCGAAGGGCCTCGGGACGCCCGCGGCACTCGCCGACTCCTTGTGGGCGGGGCTGGAGAAGGCCACCGACTTCCCGCAGGTCGGTGACGCACCGGTCGTCATCGGCTCCGACCGGGCCTGGCGGGTCACGACGCCCGACGGTGTGCTGTACGTGTCCGCCGCGAAGCCCTACCGCGTGCTCCGGGTGAGTCCGGATTCGTCGCGGGCGGGGGGTACGCCGTCGTCGGCAGCCGCGGCCGGTCAGCGGACGCCGGCAGGGCAGCACCTGCCGGCAGAGCAGCCCCCGTCGGCAGCTCCGCTCACGGCCGGCCGGGTCGCCCCGGCCGCGGCGGGCGGCCTGAACGGGCTCGGCCGGACGAACTTCGCGCAGATGTCGCCGTCGGACGTGGACCAGACACTCGGTGACCTCAAGAACCAGACCGAGAAGCTAAAGAGCGCGGTCGACCTCGGTATCCAGTTCGACGTCGAGGGCCAGGAGTCGCTGGACTGCTCCGACAGCAGCTGCACGGTCACCGCGCACGTGACGAGCACGACCACCGCCGGCAGCGCCTCCCGCGTGTCCGGGACGGTCACCGCCCGTCTGACCGCCACCGTCACGGTCAACGGCAAGGACGGCGGCGGCTGCACCGGGCAGGCGACGCTTCCGGTCAACGGGAGCGGGACGATCAGCTGCCCCGACCCCGAGGTCGCCCCGATCGTCGCGGAGATCAAGGAGCAGGCCCAGGAGGAGGCGAACGAGGAGGCGGAGGAGTCCGGCCATGACGCCGAGGTGCCGTACACGCTGGACTACGGCGGCACCGCCGAGGTGTGGGCCGAGGCGGTCGTGCAGGCAACGGTCGACACGTACGTCAGCGGCGAGCAGGACGAACAGAGCGCGGCCGACCAGTGGGCCAAGGACAACTCCGACTGCGAGGAAGCCGCGTTCACCGGTCCGGCCGGCGCGGACATGGAACCGGTCGGCCTGGTCGCGCGGCCGGTGCGCCACGGCGCGGCCTCGGTCGACGACACGTCCGGTGACGGCGGGGCCGCGGACGACCCCGACGGGGCGGAGGCGTGCGCCGGAAGCGCCGACGGGCTCACCGACGACGACTGGAACGCGATCGACGACAAGTACGGTCCGCAGGTCGCTGACGGTGTCGACTACAACGAGCAGGTGATGCACGGGCCGGACCGGGCCAGGGCGGCCAGCCACACGATCCCGGGCATCGGCCACGATCCGCAGGCGCTCGCCAGGTACTTCGCGAAGTACCGGAACGTGCCCTTCACCCATGTGGACTCCCGGATCGAGGAAGGGGCGTCGAAGGCGTACGCCGTCTACGACGAGGACAAGGGGGTGGCTATCATCAAGAACTCCCGCATGATCCACGGCTACCTCATGAGCCCCGAGAGCTTCGCCAAGCGCTTCGATCCGATCAAGGAGGGCGGATGAGGACCCGGGTACTCGTCGAGCGGGCGGGCCGCGGCTTCCGTCTGCGGTTGACCGCATCGCAGCACTGGCTGCTCGTCAACGCGCTCGCCGCCTTCCTGGAGAGCACGGTCTCCGCCACGGAGGTGGAACTCGTACTCGGCCCGGCCGGAGGGGAACTCGACGCGCTGCTCGCCGGTGCCGAGCCGGCGGAGAGCGGCAGCAGGCTCGTCCTGGACGCGGACATCCGGCAGGCACACGCCCTGCACGCCCTGCTGATGAACACCCCGGCCCGGTTCGCGACGGAGGAAGCGTTCCACCACCGGGTCGGGGCCTTTCGGGAGAACCTGCTGAACCTGGCCGCCGGTCTGTGCCAGGCGGTCGGTGGCCTCACCACGGCTCCGCCGACTGACGAGGGGCCCGGATAGTCTTCCTGGACCTCCTTCGTCCTCGCGTAGCCTGGTCGAAGCAGCACGCCGCACATATCACGTCAAGGGGGAGCACGTGGATCAGGACGCGCTGGCGCTTGCCGGGACCGCAGGTACGACCCTCGTCACTTTGATGGCCACCGACGCATGGGCGCAGGCCAGGCATGGAGTCGTATCGCTCTGGCAGCGCTTTCGACCTCATGACGCACCGGCGGTGGACGGGCTGCTTTCCCGTTCGCGGGAGGCGCTCCTGGCCGGTGCGGAGCGTTCCGGCGTCGAGAGCGAGTGGCAGCTCCGCATCGGCGGCCTGTTGGCCCAGTGCCCGGAAGCACTTGCCGGACTGACTTCGCTGCTCGGTGAACTGAACGCAGGTCAGGGTAGTCAGGTGGTCAGCGGCACTGTGCACCTTGAGGCGCGCGCCGAAGGCTCCGGCACGGTCTACCAGTCGGCACGCGACCAGACCGTCAACAACCACAGCTGATCGGGCATGGACGAGCCATCGGACTTTCCTTCCGGTGTGATGCGCTTGTCGGGCGTCGCATCGGACAACGGCAACGTGTACCAAGCAGGCCGGGACCAGAGCGTGACGCACGTCAACGTGCAAGTGAACGCTGGCGACGGCTTCGGTGCCGTCAGCCGCCGGGTCACTCCGGAGGACGCTCAACTGCACATGCAGCGCGTCATCGAGAGCCTTGCGTTTGCGGTGGAGTACTTCCGCCGCAGGTGCGAGAAGCTTGAGCAGGAAGCACGCCGGGCCCGTGCAGAGGGGCGTCGTGAAGCGGCGCGTGAGCTGAGCGAGAAGCTTCGCGAGGCCGAGGCGCGCGTCGCACGGGCGCAGATGAAGAAGAAGGAGGCCGACAAGGAGCGGGAGCGGCTTGAAAGCATCGTGGCCCAAGCACGCTACGAGTTGGCCACGGCGAGCCGTATCAAGGCGTGGGAGGCTGAGGCGCCAGATGACAAGCGGATCTTCGACAACGTCCTGGCATCGGCCGATGATGAATTGCACGCCATTCGCGCAGAGTTGCGTGCCCTCGCCGACGGACTTCGCGACAGTGGCGCATCCGCCGGTGACGGCCGGGTGGTACGCGGAGAAACGGTCCTGCCTTCGTACGGAGCGGTGAAGCAGCCTGACACCGATGCGGAGGATACGAACGGTTCGCCGGTTGTCGGAGCACAGGTTCAGGAGCCGGAAGAAGCCGGCGGGAAACCCCGGGCCCCGGTCCGCAAGGTGGTGCTGGGACGCCGTCGGATCTACATGGGGCGCACCTTCTTTGTCGCTGCCGGCCTGCCGATGCCACTCGCGGGAGCAGCGATCAGAGTGACGCTCTCGCACACACCGGGAGTGGCGCTGGTGTGGGTCGGCCTCTTCCCTTTGAGCGCAGTGCTTGTCGCCACCTTGACCACCGCCCTGCTCCTCTTCTTCGCCAGGCTCGCCTATGCGTGGGGGCAGAGCGAAGACACGCACTTGCTGGCCTGCTCCGTTCACGCACTCCTGGGCATCGCGACCTTCATCGTGGGGGTCTCCCTGTCGCCTGGCAGCCTGCCACCGCTGCTGGCCCACGGCGGGCTGCTGTTTGCCGAGTACCTCGGGCCGTTGTAGAGCGGCGCAACCGCGACACGTGGACCACACGCCGGGCGCGGGCGGGCTATGTGTCGTGCTTGCGGGCGGGCCGGGTCCGCAGGTCGGTGAGGCCGCCGGCCAGGCCCCTGGGGACACCTCGACTCCGGTGTCCCCAGGGGCGGTTCACCGCACGGTCGACGTGCTCACGGTCCCGAGTTCAGATAGGTCACCGTGCTGCCGCCGGTGACCTTCCCGCCGGAGTTGTTGATCACATGGCTGATGGTGCCGTCGCCGCCCAGGGACACGGTCACCATGTCCTTGAAGGACGAGCCGCTGCCGGGCACCTCGATGGCGCGGTCGGCCACTACCGACGGGTTGGTGCTCATGTAGCAGTAGACGCCGAGCCCCCACGCCTGGTGCGAGGTCACCGAGTCCGCGACCTTGTACGAGGGGTAGCCGTTCTCGCCGCCGCCCGGTGTCCAACTGGCGTTGTCCGGCACGTCGTAGGGCATCTCGGACTGGTAGAAGTACGTCCGGCCGCCGTTGCCGTTCCAGAGGGTCTGGTACTTCTGGTAGTGCTCGACGGCCAGGCCGTACATGGTGACGTCGTCGCCATTGACCACCAGCCCATTGGCCGCGGTGTTGGTGTTCCAGCCGACGGTGCCGCTGTTGCCGTGGTCCGCGCGCCAGATCCACAGGTCGCTGCCGATGGTGTCGTCGCTGTTGACGACGAGCGACGCGGTGGCCTTGCCCGCGGCGTCGCCGCCGACCCGGAAGAAGACGTCCTGGAGGGCGATCGGGTCGGCCGCGTGGTCGGCGGAGGAGCCCGACGGGCCGATCTGCACCAGGGCGTTGCTGTTGGTGGTGCCCGCGCTGACGATCAGCCCGGCGATGTCGATGCCGTTCACGTCGGCGGTGGTGATCGCGGTGACGCCGTTGTCGGGCACCAGCGTGGCCAGGCCGAGGCCGAGCACGACGGTGTCCGGCCGGGTGATGTCGATCGGCGCGCTGAGGTGGTACACGCCGGGGGTGAAGAGCAGGTTGGACCCTGCGGCCAGCGCCGCGTTGATGGTCGCCGCGGTGTCACCGGACCTCACCACGTAGAACTTGGTGATCGGGATCGAGGTGCCCGCCGTCGAACCGCCGGTCCAGTCCGGGCCGGTGGCGTTCGTGCGCAGGCCCGGCACCATCACGTTGTACAGGCCGGTCGAGTCGGTGTAGAGGTACGGCTTCTCGCGCACGGCGGGGGACTGGCCGACCGTGGTGTAGGTGGGGAACGACTGGGCGGGGGCGCCGTTGTCGCCGACGAAGACCATGTTCCAGTTGGAGCCGGCCCAGCTGCCCATGGCGGTGTCCTGGGTCAGGAACTGCTGCTGGGTACCGGAGTTGATCTGGCCGGAGACGCGCGAGTCGCCGATGAAGCCGCCGGAGGACCAGTTGCTGCTGGTGTTCCCGGAGGAGTTGTCGTCCAGGACCATGTTGCCGTGCACGTCCACCCGCCGGAACGGGTCGGCCTGCGAGACGGCGTACTCCAGCGTTCCCGAAGCGGGCGTGTCCGACAGGTTCTCCACGTCGCGCCAGAAGTTCTGCGTGGCGTTGCCGCCCGACCAGCCGGCGTCCACGTGCACCCCGCCGCCGGTCAGCGAGACGTCGTCCGGGGACGCGCCGAGCCCGGCCACCTGGGTGTAGAAGCCCACCGGCACGTCCACGTCGTAGCTGCCGGGCGTGAACAGCAGCGCGTAGCGGTTGCCGCCGAACTGGTTCGACTCCTGCGTGTCGTAGACCGAGTCGATGGTCGACTGGATGGACGACGCGGACATCGAGGGGTCGAAGACCTTGACGTTGGGCCCGAGGTCGGGGTTGTCGGGGTTGGTCGGCGGGGCGGTGCCGCTGCCGCCGCCGGCGTCGTCGAGTGCGAACGACTGGGCGCTGGTGCCGTTGCAGGTGTACTGCTGCAACTGGACCGCGTTCGCGGTCGAGGCGCTGGGCACGTCGAGGCATAACCCGCTGTAGTGGTTGACGAAGTGGTAGCCGCCGCCGGCCTCCTGGACCGGCTTCCACTCCTGGCTGCTCCAACCGCCGTCGGACCACAGGTGGATGAGGGCGCCGCTCGCGGTGGACGGGCCGTCCACGTCGATGGCCGGCTGGTCGCCGCCCGCGTTGACGATTCCGTAGTAGCCGGCGTCGGCGGCAGGGCGCAGCTGCCACTGCTGGGCGGCGGTGCCGTTGCAGGTGTACTGCTGCACGGCGGTGCCGTCGGCGGTGGCGGCCGAGGCCGCGTCCACGCACTTGCCGCTGTTGGCGGCGACCAGGTTGTACCAGCTCGACGGCGAGACGGCGGCGTGCGCGCCGGTCGCGCCGACGGTCGACAGCGCGGTGGCGACGAGCACCGCGGCCACCGCGGGGCCGACCGCGCGGCGCGCCGTCCGGCCCGGTTTCAGGAAACGTTTCATGAGGCCCTTCCCGGCAGGGTTCGTGTTTCTGAAACAAGAAAGTGCGGCACATCCCGGACCAGCGCGGGTCGGCGGCGTGGTCGCGCGCCGACGGCTGAACGACCGTCCGGCCTCTCGAGCAATGTGTGTTTCCTGAAGGAAGCAGAGCGGTCGCAGACATGTCAAGACGTGGGTACGGCGCCGTGACTTCACTTGTCGGACGCTTCCGGTGCCGGGTGGGACGCGAGGAGGGCAACGGGCCGCGGGTGCCTCCAGGTTGTGAACGCACAGGTCGGGGCCGGGAGCGGCCGGCGGGAGCCGGCCGGGCGGCGGGCGCGGCGGTGTGGCCGGAACCCGTACGGCCGCGCTGGGCCGCCCCTCAGGTCAGGAAGGTTTATTTACAGACGTCTTGACGCGGTCTCGTGTTCCGGCGCAGACTCCGGTTCTGCTCGGCCGACATGAAACACCCCCCACCAACCGGCCCCCGGAGCTCACGCATGCGCCTCAGACACTGCATCGCGTCCCTCGCCACCACGGCCCTCGCCGCGACCGCCGCCTTCCTCGGCACCGCCGGCGAAGCCCACGCCGCGACGGGCCTGCCCTCCCACTTCGCCGCCCCCTACCTCCAGATCGACGGCACCACGGCCAACGACATGGCGGCGGACCTCAACGCCACCGGCCTGAAGTACTACACGCTCGCCTTCCTCATCCCGAAGTCCGGCTGCACCGCGCAGTGGGAGGCCAGCGGCGACGCGGTCGGCGCGTACTCCGCGCAGATCAACGCGCTCAAGGCGGCCGGCGGCACCGCGATCGTCTCCTTCGGCGGCGCCGAGGGCGGTGAGCTCGCCCAGACCTGCACCTCCGTCTCCTCACTCACCGCCGCCTACGCCAACGTGGTGAACACCTACGGGATCACCCGGCTCGACTTCGACATCGAGGGCGGCACGCTGGGCGACACCGCCGCCAACCAGCGCCGCAACCAGGCGCTCGCCGCGCTCCAGGCGCAGAACCCGGCCGTCCAGGTCGCCTACACCCTCGCCGTCGACCCCGGCGGGCTGCCCTCGCAGGAGTACAACGTGCTCACCGACGCCAAGAGCAAGGGCGTCGACGTCAGCGCGGTGAACATCATGACGATGGACTTCGGCGACGGCGAGAACGCGCTCAACGACGCCGAGTCCGGCGCCCGCGCCACCGCCGGCCAGCTCGCCGGGCTGTACGGCATCTCCACCTCCGCCGCCTACGGCCGCCTCGGGCTGACCCCGATCGCCGGCCAGAACGACGACAACGAGTACTTCTCGCAGTCCGACGCGCAGACCCTGGAGAGCTTCGCCGCCTCCAACGGCGTGCAGGAGCTGTCGTTCTGGGAGGTCGACTACTACGACAAGCCCGTCGGCTACGCCTACTCCCGGATCTTCGACCAGCTCACCACCGGCAGCAGCGGAGGTGGGACCGGCGGCGGCACCACCGGCGCGATCACCGGCTACGGCGGCAAGTGCGTGGACGTGGCCGCCGCCTCCAGCGCCAACGGCGCCGCGGTCCAGCTCTACGACTGCAACGGCACCAACGCGCAGCAGTGGACGGTGGGTTCGGACGGCACCCTGCGGGCGCTGGGCAAGTGCATGGACGTGACGTCCGCGGGCACCGCCGACGGCACCCAGATCCAGCTGTACGACTGCAACGGCACCGGCGCGCAGGTCTGGCAGGCCCAGTCCAACGGTGAGTTGGTGAACTCCGCCTCCGGGAAGTGCCTGGACGCGACCGGCCCCAGCTCGGCCAACGGCACCCGGTTGCAGATCTGGACCTGCTACGACAGCGCCAACCAGCAGTGGAATCTGCCGAGTTGACGTCATGTCAACTTAGATTCACAACTCGGCTGCACAGCAAGCGAATTGATCGCACGGCCGGACCGGCCGGGGAGCGTACCTGTGCCCCCGGCCCGGTCCGGCCGTCCGTGTTGCGTCGTTACGACCCCGGTATCCACTGGGGTGCTGCCGGCTGCCCGCTGTTCGGCAAGTGTTCAACTCGCGGCCTGTGGAGGGGCTGTGTGCGGTCTTTATGGTCCTTGAGGCTCAGCTGGGAAAGGGACTCATGGACACACCGCTCGCGGTCCGGGCTCAGGGAATCACCAAGTGCTTCGGCGACGTCGTCGCCCTCGACGGCATCGATCTGGAGGTGGCGCAGGGACAGGTGCACGGCCTGGTCGGGCCGAACGGCGCGGGCAAGACCACGCTGCTCGGCCTGCTGCTGGGCCTGGCCGTCGCCGACGGCGGCCGGCTGGACATCCTGGGCACGCAGGTCGGCCGGGCGCTCGCCGCCCCCGACGGCGTCGCCGGCTTCGTCGACGGCCCGGGCCTGTACCCCTCGCTCACCGCCCGGCAGAACCTCGCGGCACTGGCCGCGCTGCGCGGGCAGGACCCGCGCGGCGGCGCGATCGCCGAGGCGCTCGACGAGGTCGGGCTCACCGACGTGGCCGACGACCGCGTACGCGGCTACTCCCTGGGGATGCGCCAGCGGCTCGGACTGGCCGCCGCGCTCCTGACCCGGCCGCGGCTGCTGGTGCTCGACGAGCCGTCCAACGGCCTGGACCCGGCGGGCAAGAAGCACGTGCACGACGTGCTCGGGCGGCTCGCGGCCGACGGCGCGGCCGTGGTCGTCTCCAGCCACCGCATGGACGACATCGAGGCGCTCTGCTCCCAGGCGACCCTGCTGGCCACCGGCCGGGTGGTCTTCTCCGGCCCGCTCAGCGGCCTCGCGGCGGCGAACTCCGCGCTCGACTACCGCCTGCTCACCTCCGACCTGCCCGCCGCCCGCCGCGCCGCCGCAAAGACCCCCGGGATCGACGTGGTGGACAGCGCCCGTCCCTGGCGCGGCGCCGAGATCCTCGTCGTCCGCGCCGAAGTCCCCGCGCTCGACGCCCTGGTGGCCCGCCTGGTCGGCGCCGGCGTCGCGGTCCGCGAACTCGCCCCCGTCACCTCGCCCCTCGAAGCAGCCTTCCTCACCCTCACCGCGCCCCAGGAGATCGCACGATGACCGCCGACCCGGACGCCACGGAAGCGATGACCGCCGCCCCGGCCGCGGACCCGCCGGCTGCGGAAGCCGTGGAAGCCGAGGACGTGCCGGCTGCGGAAGCCGTGGAAGCCGCGGACCCGCCCGTCACGGCCCCGCCGCCCGCCGCCGCGCCGGCTGCCGCCGCGCCCGTCACGGCCGCGCCAGCCGCCGGTGCGCCGGTCGCCGCCGCGCCGGCCGCCCACGCGCCAGTCGCCGCCATCCCCGCCGGCAGGCGCCCCGTCTCGGTCGCGCGCGGCTACCACGCCCCGGCCGAGGACCCGCCGGCCTCGGAAGCCGTGGACGCCACGGCCCCGTCGGCCGCCGCCGCGCCCGCTGCCGCCGCGCCCGTCACGGCCGCGCCGGTCGCCGACGCGCCAGCCGCCGGTGCGCCGGTCGCCGACGCGCCGGTCGCCCACGCGCCAGTCGCCGCCGGCCCCGCCGGCAGGCGCCCTGTCTCGGTCGCGCGCGGCTACCGCTTCGAGCTGGTGAAGCTCGTCTCGCAGTGGCGGGTCCGGCTGCTGGTGCTGGTGTGCTGGCTCGCGCCCGGGCTCTTCGTGGCCGCGGTCAGCATGCAGAGCACGCTGCCGTCGGACACGCTGTTCGGTCGGTGGATGCACGGCACCGGGTGGGCCGGGCCGCTGGTGGTGCTGGGGTTCGCCGGGAGCTGGGCGCTGCCGCTGCTGACCTCGCTGGTCGCCGGGGACGTCTTCGCCGCGGAGGACCGGCTCGGCACCTGGCGGCACCTGCTGGTCGCCGTCCGCTCGCACCGCCGGATCTTCGCCGCGAAGGCCCTCGCCAGCCTGACCGTCATCCTGCTGCTCGTCGTCGGGCTGACCGCGTCCGGCATCGTCGGCGGCCTCGCCGCGGTCGGCGACCACCCGCTGGTCGGACTGGACGGACACCTGCTGTCGCCGTCCGCCGCGGCCGGACACGTCCTGCTCGCCTGGGCCTGCGCGCTCGCCCCGACCCTGGCGCTGGCCGCGATCGGCCTGCTCGGGTCGGTCGTGCTGGGCCGCTCCCCGATGGGCCTGCTGCTGCCCGCGCTCGTCGCGCTGGCGATGCAGCTGGCCCAGCTGCTGCCGCTGCCCGTCGCGGTGCGCCTGGCCCTGCCCGGCTACGCCTTCATCGCCTGGAACGGCCTGTTCACCGCCCCGGCGCAGCTCGCCCCGCTGCTGATCGGCGTCGCGGTGAGCCTGGTGTGGGCCGTCACCGCGACCGTACTGGCGTATCTGCTCTTCGTGCGCCGGGACTTCACCAACCTCACCGGCGACGGCTCCGGGCGGCGCGCGCTGACCGCCGGGCTGCTGCCGCTGGCCGGGCTGCTCGCCGCGACGTGCGCGGTGATCGTGCTCGCCACCCCGTCGACCGGCTCCGGCATCGACCAGGGCAAGGTGCAGCGGTCGGTCGCCACCGCCTTCGGCCACCTGTACCGGATGCAGACCGCGCAGCTCAACCGCCCCGCCGTCACCGAGGCCCAACTGCGGGTCGGTGCGGCGTGCGACCGGAGCGACGGCCACGTCGCGGCCAAGGGCGCCGGCAACGACTGGCGCTGCGTCGTCACCTGGCACCTGCCGGGCGTCCAGGCCCCGGGCACCGCGATCTACCAGCTCGATGTCACCTCGGACGGGCGGTTCGTGGCCGACGGCGACGGACCGAAGGACGTGAACGGCTACTTCCTCGTACGGTCCGCCACCGGCGACGCCCCGAACCCGCTCTGGCAGTTCGACGGCACTGTCGAACTGCTCCACACCACCCGGAAGGGATAATCGGATGCAGGTAACACGCCGCAGAAGGCGTGTCGAGAAGGCGGGCCTCGTCTTCCTCGGCCGGCGCATCGGCCGCCGGACCGCCCTGGTCACCGCGGGCCTCACCACCCTGGCGCTGGGCGCCACCGGCACGGCCTTCGCCCAGACCCACCAGTTCGGCACCGAACAGGTCGGCCAGAGCACCGACAAGGGCCAGGTCATCTCCAGCGACCAGTACCTCGCCCCGTACGGCACCCGTACGGTCATCGACAACGGCAAGATCATGTCGTCCGCGGTCAGCCCGGACGGCACCCACCTGGCGGCCGCGGTCACCGACGGCGGGGTCGCGCTGACGGTCCTGGACCTGAAGACCTGGAAGGTGCAGCAGGTCGTCGGCAACTCCGCCGCCGCGGACCTGCGGATCAGCGGCAACGACGTGGGCCAGGAGGGCCCGACGTACTCGCCCGACGGCAAGCAGCTGTGGCTCGGCCAGACCGACGGCTACACCCGCTTCACGGTGAACACCGACGGCACCCTGGCCGACCCGGTGGCCGTCAAGATCCCGGCGGACGGCGCCAAGCACGCGCTGGTCGGCGCGGCCGTCTTCTCGGCCGACGGCTCGACCGTCTACTCCGCGGTCAACGGCCAGAACCGGGTGGTCGCCATCGACGCGGCCACCGGCACGATCGAGCAGAGCTGGGCGGTCGGCAACGCGCCCCGCGACATCCTGCGGGTCGGCGGCAAGCTGTACGTCAGCAACGAGGGCGGCCGCCCGGCGAAGAGCGGCGACACCACCCTCAACTCGTACAACACCCAGGTCCCGGCGAGCCCGGTGACCGGCGCCACCACCACCGGCACCGTCAGCGTCATCGACCTGGCCAAGCCCGCCGCCGCCCCGGCGAGCATCACCGTCGGCCTGCACCCGACCGCGCTGTACGCGAAGAAGGGCGCGGTGTTCGTCACCGACACCGCCTCCAACGACGTGTCGGTGATCGACACCGCCCGCGGCAAGGTCGTGCAGACCATCGCCACCCGGCCCTGGCCCGAGGCGACGGTCGGCTACGAGCCCGACGCGGTCACGCTCACCGACGACGGCCACCTGCTGGTCACCCTCGGCCGCGCCAACGCGGTCGCCGTCTACCGCTACCACAGCGCGCAGGAGCCGGTCAGCTACGTGGGCCTGCTGCCGACCGACTACTTCCCCGCGGAGATCGCGACCGTCGGCAAGCAGGTGGTGGTCTCCAACACCCGCGGCATCGACGCCCGCCGCCCCACCACCAGCGCCGGCCACGCCACCCACGACACCACCTCCAGCCTGACCCACTTCACGCTGCCGAGCGACAACGCGATCCGGGCCCAGACCGCCAAGGTCTTCCAGCAGAACGGCTGGACCAGCACCGACGTCCAGCTCGCCAAGGGCCGCAAGGCGAAGGCCGTGCCGGTCCCGGCCCGGCTGGGCGACCCGTCGACGATCAAGCACGTCTTCCTGATCGTCAAGGAGAACCGCACCTACGACCAGCTCTACGGCGACATGGCGCAGGGCAACGGCGACCCGGCGCTCACCGAGTTCGGCGAGAACGTGACGCCCAACCAGCACGCCCTGGCAACGCAGTTCGGGCTCTACGACAACACCTACGACATCGGCACCAACTCCGCCGAGGGCCACAACTGGCTGATGCAGGCGGACAACCCGGAGTACACCGAGTCCTCCGCCGGTGAGTACACCCGCAGTTACGACACCGAGGACGACGCGCTCGGCCACCAGAAGAGCGGCTTCCTGTGGACCGGCGCGCAGGCGGCCGGCAAGACGGTGCGCGACTTCGGCGAGTTCCAGCAGTTCCTGACCAAGCCGGCCGACGCGACGTGGCAGAACCTCTACTGCGACGCGAAGAACATGAAGGCGACCGGCCAGAACACCGCCTACCCGCTCGACTCGTCCTCGCCGATCCCGTCGCTCAACAACGTGTCGGTGCCCGGCTTCCCGAAGTTCGACACCAGCGTCCCGGACATCTACCGGGAGCAGATCTGGCAGCAGGACTTCGAGAAGAACGGCCCGGCCGACCTCAACATGTTCTGGCTGTCCAGCGACCACACCGGCGGCCCGGCCAGCCCGGCCGCGCAGGTCGCCGACAACGACCTGGCCGTGGGCCGGATCGTCGACACCATCTCGCACAGCTCCTACTGGAAGGACTCGGCGATCTTCGTCGTCGAGGACGACTCGCAGGCGGGCCTGGACCACGTCGACGGCCACCGCGCGCCGATCCAGATCATCAGCCCCTACGCCCAGCACGGCGTGGTGGACGACCACTACTACTCGCAGATCACGATGATCCGCACCATCGAGCAGATCCTCGGCATCCACCCGATGAACCAGAAGGACAGCGCCGCCAGCCCGATGACGGCCGCGTTCACCGCCAAGCCGGACTACACGCCGTTCACCGCGGTGCCCAACCGCACCTCGCTGACCGACGGCCTGAGCACCGCGCCGTCCTGCGGCGTGGACACCCCGGCCGCGCAGGACCCGACCGCCGCGGCCGTGCCGAAGGCGAGCGTGCCGGCGGCCGAGAAGTCGGTGGCCGCGCAGTGGAACACATGGAAGTCGAAGCAGCGGCTGACCGGGCCCAACGCGGTGCCCGACTACGCGCCGCCCGCCCAGATGAACCACCTCACCTGGTACCAGACGCACAACTGGACCACGCCGTACCCCGGTGAGAGCAGGATCTACGCCCCGAACGACGTGCCGGGCGCTTACATCCCCTCCTCGGACAACGACGACTGACCGGCGCCACCGCTACGACCGGGCCCCGGCCGGCATCGCGCCGGCCGGGGCTTTGCCGTCCCCGCCGTCCCCGCCGTCCCCGCGCTCGCGGCGGCGGTCAGCGCGGCGCGAGGACCTGCTCGGTCCAGATGGTCTTGCCCTCGGGCGTGTAGCGGCTGCCCCAGCGGTGGGTGAGCTGCGCGATCAGGAACAGGCCGCGGCCGCCCTCGTCGGTCAGCCGGGCCCGCCGCAGATGCGGCTGGGTCTGGCTGGGGTCGGAGACCTCGCAGATCAGCCGCTGGTCCCTGATCAGCCGGACGGTGATGGGGGAGCCCGCGTACCGGATCGCGTTGGTGACCAGCTCGCTGACGATCAGCTCGGTGCTGAACGCCAGCTCGTCCAGGTCCCAGGCGGCCAGCTGCGCGGTAACGCCGGAGCGCACCTCGGCGACCGCCTCGGGCCCCGCGGTCACCCGCCACCCGGCGGTCCGGTCGCTCGGCAGCTCCCTGGTCCGGGCGAGCAGCAGCGTCTGGTCGTGGTCGGGCGCCGGGTCGGAGAGCCGGCCGAGCAGTTCGCGCCCCGCGTCCGCCATCGGCCGGCCGGACGCCGCCGCCGAGCGCGCCACCTCCTCGACCGCGGCCCGCCGGCGGGCCGCGGCCGGGTCGTCCCACACCTGCGCGGCGTCGCTGTGGAAGGCCAGCACGTCCCCGGCGGACAGCAGCAGCTCGGTCATCTCGAACGGGCCGCCGCCGGTGCCCAGCGGCGGCCCGGCACTGACCTCGACCTGCTCCACCGCGGCCGGCTCGCCGCCGGCCCCGCCCCGCACCAGCACCGGCCCGACGTGGCCCGACGACGCGACCAGGCAGCGGCCGGTCAGCGGGTCGTAGGTGGCGTAGACGCAGGACGCGCCGCGCAGCGCGGTCTCGATGCCCGCGTGCACCGGGTCGTTGTCCTCGGTGCTCGCGAAGCGCACCACCAGGTCGTCCAGATGGCTGAGGAGTTCGTCGGGCGCCGGGTCGAGGTCGGCGAGCGTGCCCACCGCGGCCCGCAGCCGGCCCATCGCGGCGGTCGCGCCGAGCCCGTGCCCGGGCACCCGGCCGACCAGGAACGCCACCCGGGCGGAGGACAGTTCGATGACGTCGAACCAACTCCCGCCGATGCCCTCGGGGGTGCCGCTGGGGACGTACACGCCGGACGTCTCGGCGGCCGTGCTGTCGCCCACCACCCTTGGCAGCAGGCTGCGTTGCAGCGTCTCGACGGTGCGCCGCTCCTTGGTGTAGCGGCGCGCGTTGTCGATGCTGAGGGCGGCGCGCGAGGCGATCTCGTCGGCCAGCGCGGCGTCCGACTCGTCGAACCGGCGCCGCGTGCCGATCCGCCACAGCAGCACCGTGCCGAGCACCAGACCGCGCGCCTGCACCGGCATCAGCAGCAGCGAGCTGGCATCGCGCGGCAGCGACCGCCGGACCATCTCCTCCTCCGGCAGCAGCGCCCGCAGGTCGGCGAGGTCGGAGAGCACCCCGGAAGCGCCGTGCCGCACCTGCTGGCTCGCGTCGCTGCCGATGGTGAGCGTGGCGCCGGGCGGATAGAGCTCGGGCGGCCACGCGCCGGCGCCGGCCACGGCCACCCGGCGCAGCGGCGTGTCCCCGGTGAACGGGCCGGGCTCCTCGCCCTGGAGCACCGACACGGTCAGGTCGACCGCGGCCAGGTCCGCGAAGGCGGGTACGAGCACGTCGGCCAGGTCCTCGGCGTTGCGGGCGACGTCCAGCGAGCCGCCGATCGCGGCGGCGGACGCGTACCGCAGACCGGACGGCTGCGCGTCGCCCTCGTCCGCGGTGGCCAGCCGCGGCAGCCGCAGCGGGCCGTCCTCGGCGCGCGGCCCGTCGCCGTCGGCGCCCGCCGCGTCCGGCTCCGCCAGGCCGCCGGAACCCGGCGGGCCGCCCTGCGCCATCCGCAGCAGCAGCGGCGGGCCGTGCGCGCTCTCCGGCGCCAGCACCGACACCCGCAGCCGCACGTGGAGCGTCCCGCCGCCCGGCCGCAGCAGCACCACCCCGCCGGTGTTCTGCCGGCCCTCCAGCGCCCCCGACCTCAGCACCGGCCAGGTCTCCGGGTTCTCGAACAGCTCGGTGACGTCCCGGCCGCACAGCGTGTCCGCGGCGCAGCCGAACAGCGCCGCGGCCCGCCGGGTGCAGCTCACGACGGTGCCGCGGGCGTCCACCACCAGCGCCGCGTCGCCCCGCGCCCGGCGCACCGCTTCCTCCGGCCCGGCGGCGTCGGTCGTTCGCCCAGGCCCGCTCGAACCCATACGCCCATTGAAACGCGCCCCCCTCCGGCCCGCGCGCCGGAGAAGCCGCACCCCCGCCCGCGGCGGCCCGGAGCTCGTACGGGGAGGCGTTGTGGGCTCGGATAGGGCTCGGATCAAGCCCCTGCTACGGCACCTGTCTCAGCAGGGGGCGGAGCCGCCTGCCCCGCACCCGCACTGCGCAATCTTTCTGCAAGTCGAGGAAAACTGTTGCAGCACGTCTTGACGGCACCGCCGCTCCGGAGCATGGTCTACCTCGCGTTCAACCGCCGTGCCCGTCACGGCGGTTGGCTGCGGCGGCCCACGGGAGGGCCGCCGGACCGCTCGTCCGAGGCGCGTCGGAGCCGGGTGGTCGCGTACGCAGGCCGTAGTCCGCCACGATCAGCGGGAGCCCTCCATGCTTCGCTCACCAGACCGCGCCGATCCCCCCCACGGCGCGGAACCGCCCACCGCGCAACCCCCCGCGCAACCCCCCACCCCGCAACTCCCCTCCGCACGACCGCCGTCCGCCCGCTCGCGGGTCCGCCGGGCGCTGCTCGCCGCCGCCGCGCTCGTGGCCGGCTCGGTGGTACCGCTCGCCGCCGTCCAGGGCACCGCGCACGCCGGCCCCGCCACCGCGGCGGCCACCGGCGGCAACGGCAGCGACGTGACCGCCAACCTCTTCATGTGGAACTGGCCGTCGGTGGCCAGCGAGTGCACCACCGAACTCGGCCCGAAGGGCTACGGATCGGTGCTCGTCTCCCCGCCGGAGGACTCGATCCGGCTGTCCGGCTCGCACCCGTGGTGGGAGATCTACCAGCCGGTCGGCTACGACCTGAACAGCCGGATGGGCACCGAGGCGCAGTTCGAGGCGATGGTCTCCGCCTGCCACGCCGCCGGGGTCAAGGTCTACGCCGACGCGGTGATCAACCACATGTCCGGCAACGACCAGTCGAGCACCGACTCCTACGGCGGCGACAGCTTCGACGTCGGCGCGAAGACCTACGGCGAAGTCCCGTACGGCCCCTCGGACTTCCACACCTCGCCGGCCAACTGCCCCAACTCCGACCTGGCCATCGACGACTGGAACAGCCAGACCCAGGTCCAGGAGTGCGACCTGTCCAACCTCGCCGACCTCTACACCGAGACCGACGACGTGCGGGGCAAGATCGCCGGCTACCTCAACAAGCTGATCGGCTACGGCGTCGACGGCTTCCGGGTCGACGCCGCCAAGCACATCAACCAGTCCGACCTGGCGAACATCGAGTCCCGGCTCTCCGACACCCAGTGGGGCGCGCGGCCCTACGTCCTCCAGGAGGTCGCGCTCGGCGGCAGCGGCAACCTCGCGCCGTCCGCGTTCGAGTCCAACGGCAGCGTGATCGGCTTCGACTACGCCAACGCGATGAAGTCGCAGTTCCAGGGGAACATCGCGAACCTCAGGACGTTCGGACAGAGTTGGGGCCTGGAGCCGTCCGACAAGGACGGCGCGATGGTCACCAACCACGACACCGAGCGCAACGGCAGCACCCTGAACTACAAGAACGGCTCGCAGTACACGCTGGCCACCGAGTTCATGCTCGCCTGGGGATACGGCGCCCCGACGGTGTACTCCGGTTTCGCGTTCAACAGCTCCGACGACTCCCCGCCGGCCGACGGCAACGGCTTCGTCACCGGCACCGACTGCTCCTCCGCCGCCTGGGTGTGCACCGACCGGGTGCAGGGCATCGCGAACATGGTCGGCTGGCACAACGCAGCCCAGGGCCAGAGCGTCGCCAACTGGTGGGACAACGGCGCCGACGCGATCGCCTTCAGCCGCGGCGACCAGGCGTGGATCGGCATCGACAACGGCGATTCCGCGGTCACCGAGACCTTCACCACCGGCCTGGCCGCGGGCACGTACTGCGACGTCATCCACGGCGACCCCACCTCCTCCGGCGGCTGCACCGGGTCCACCGTCACCGTCGGCCAGGACGGCACCGCCACGGTGACCGTGCCCGCCCACGACTCGGTGGCCCTCTACCAGGCCGGCACCGCCACCACCACGCCCCCGACCAGCCCGCCGACCGGCACCGTCGCCGAGACGTTCCACGAGACCGAGGCCGCGCCGTCGGGCGAGCAGGTCTACGTGGCCGGGTCGATCGCCGGACTGGGGGAGTGGGACACCGGCCGGGCCGTCGCGCTGGACTCCACCGACGGCACCGACTGGAGCGCCACCGTGGACCTCCCCGCGAACACGTCCTTCGAGTACAAGTACATCCTCAAGGACGCCTCGGGGAACGTCACATGGGAGTCGGGCGACAACCGCACCGCCGACACCGGCGGCTCCGGCGGCACCCTGGACGACACCTGGAAGTAGCGCCGCGCAGGCACGAGGACGCGCGCACCCCGGTTCGCCCGGACGGGCGAACCGGGGCCGCGGTCCGGTTGCGGGGGCGGCAGGCGCGGCCTTGACTGCTGCTGATACCTGCCGGACGGTGAGAGGAGCACGGGGATGCTGTCGGTCCGCAGCCTGTTCACGTCGATCGTGGACAACGACGACTCCTACCGGCTCTTCTGCTCCATCGCCGCCAGCGGGGAGGCGCAGGGCGGCTGGGAGAACGGCCGGATCGCCGCGCTGGTGCCGCCCTCGCAGCGTGAGCTGGCCCCGAAGATCGCCCGGCACGGCGCCGACGAGGACAAGCACGGCCGCATCTTCACCGCGCTGCTGCGCAAACGCGGGCTGGAGCCGGTGCCGGTGCCCGCCGACACCGACTACACGATGCTGCTGGAGCGCGCCGGGATCGGGCTCGCCCACAGCCGGCTGCGGCGCGACGAGGCGCTGAGCGAGCAGGACATCGTCACGTACCTCGCGCACAGCCGGGTCACCGAGCAGCGCGCGTCCGAGCAGATGGCCGTGCTGCTGCGGTACTTCGCCGGGCACCCCGAGATCGGCCGCGCGATGCGGGTCATCTCGCGCGACGAGGACAACCACCTCGCCTACTGCCACGAGGAGTTGCTGCGGCTGGCCGCCGCCGGGCACGGCCGCGCCATCCACCGCGTGCTGCGCGCTTGCGCGCACGCCGAGATCCGGGTGCACCGCGACGTGAGCCTGGCGGTGATGGCCCGCATGGGCCGCATCCTGCACTGGCCCGCGCCCACCGCGGCGCTGCTGCGCTTCGGCATCCACCTCACCTACCTCTACGACCGCCTCCACGGCTGGCGCCGCATGACCACGCTCACCATGCCCGCCCGCCGCAACGCCCTCGGCACCACCCCGGCCGCGGCGCCGCAGACCGCCGTCTGACCCCCGTACGGCGGCCGCGCTTATATGAGGAGCCGTCCCCCGGGGGACACGGATAGCCTGCGGGGCATGGGCGAGGGTGTGGACACGCGGATCGGGCCGCCGAGCTTCGGCTCGGAGCAGGAGACGCTGCGGGCGTTCCTGGACTACCAGCGGGCGACGCTGGCGATGAAGTGCGAGGGGCTGGACGACGAGCAGTTGCGGCGGCGGTCGATGCCGCCGTCGGCCTTGACGCTGCTCGGCCTGGTCCGCCACATGGCCGAGGTCGAACGGACCTGGTTCCGCCGCGTCTTCGAGGACCCCGGCGCCCCGATGGTGTGGGCGAAGGAGGGCGAGGTCGACTTCCAGGCGGCGTACGACGCGAGCGCGTCGACCCGGGCCGAGGCGTTCCCGGTGTGGGAGGCCGAGGTCGCCGCGTCCCGGCGGATCGAGGCGGCGGCCGCGTCCCTGGACGTGGTCGGCCACCAGCCCCGGTGGGAGGAAGACGTGAGCCTGCGGATGGTGATGGTGCACGTGTTGCTGGAGTACGGGCGGCACAACGGGCACGCGGACTTCCTGCGCGAAGGAGTCGACGGGACCGTGGGGGCGTAGGGGTAAGGGGATCGTAAACTCCCCTGGTGGACATATCCCCGCCGCCGCCCCCCGAGGACCTTCCGCCGCCGCCTCCCGCACCCGCCCCGCCCTACTCCGGCTCGGGATCGCCGTACGACTCCGGCGCGGCGTACGGTGCCGGGCAGCCGCCCTACGGGCAGCCTTCGCCGTACGCATCGGACGGTGCGCCGCCCCACGGCGCGGGCCCGGGGCCCTACCCGCAGCAGCCGAACCCGTACCAGAACCCCAACCCGTACGCGGCGCCCGGCGGCCCGGGGCTGCCGGGGCCCTACCCGGCGCCGTACCCTTACCAGAATCCGCAGGGCTGGTACGCCGCCGAGCGCACCACCAACGGCCTGTCGATCGCCTCGCTGGTCACCTCGTTCACATGCGTGCCGCTGCTCGGTATCGGGCTGGGCATCGGCGGGCTGAAGCAGGGCCGGCGGCAGGGCCAGCGCGGCCGCGGGCTGGCCATCGCGGGCATCACGATCAACTCGGTCACGACCCTGCTCGTCGTGCTGCTGATCGTCCTCGGCGCGACCGGCGCGCTGGACGACGGCAACACCGAGGTCGCGGACATCAAGGCCGGCCAGTGCTTCAACACCACCGGGCACTCCCTGGAGGAGATCGAGCGCGGGGAGCGGGTGTCGCGCTCGGTGAACGTCGTCGACTGCGCCAAGCCGCACGACGCCGAGGCGTTCTACACCTACACGCTCGACCCGAGCACCAACGGCTCCTATCCGGGCGAGGCGGCGATCACCAGCGAGGCCCAGGCCACCTGCGGCAAGCAGATGGGCGAGTACCTGGACGGCCGCTCGCTGGACGACGGGATGCGGCTGTTCTTCTTCGGACCGCAGAAGTCCCTGTGGGACGACGGCGACCGCACGGTGACCTGCTTCTTCGGTGACGTCGACGCCAAGGTGACCGGTTCGGTGCGCGACGGCGGCGGCTCCTCGTCCGGCGGCAGCGGTGACGGGGGCTCCTCCGGCGGCGGTTCCTCGTCCGACGGGGGCTCCTCCGACGGCGGTTCGTCCGACGGCGGTTCGTCCGACGGCGGCGACGCGGGAGGAGTGGGCGTCTGACCGCTCACGCGAGCCCGCACCGAGCCCGGCGGCGGCACACGTCGGAGCACCTTCCGCTCTGATCCGGCCACCACACGCTGGGTGATATCCAGGGGAGGGCTTGCGGTTGCGCACCGAGGGTTGCCAAGCTGTCGCACACAGTCAACCCCTGGGAGGGGCACGTGGCCTTCGGTGAGCAGCCTGCCTACCTTCGTGTCGCCGGGGACCTGCGGCGCAAGATCCTCGACGGCACCCTGCCGCCGCACGCCCGCCTGCCCTCGCAGGCCCGTATCCGCAGCGACTACGGCGTCTCGGACACCGTGGCCCTGGAAGCCCGCAAGGTGCTGATGGCGGAGGGGTACGTCGAGGGCCGCTCCGGCTCCGGCACCTATGTGCGGGAGCGGCCCGAGCGGCGCAAGGTCGTCCGCAGCGGTTTCCGGCCGACCGGCGCGCCGAGCCCGTTCCGGCAGGAGCAGGCGGACGAGGCGCGCACCGGCAGCTGGGAGTCCCACAGCGTGCAGGGCCCGGCCTCGGCCGATGTTGCCGAGCGGTTGGGCATCCAGACCGGCGACCGGGTGATGTGCACCCGCTACCTCTTCCGCACCGAGGGTGAGCCGTCGATGCTCTCCACCTCGTGGGAGCCGCTGGCCCTGACCGCGCGCACCCCGGTGCTGCTGCCGGAGGAGGGGCCGGTCGGCGGCCAGGGCGTGGTGCCGCGGATGGCCGCGATCGACGTCCTGGTCGACCACATGGCCGAGGAGGTCGGCGCCCGCCCGGGCCTGGCCGAGGAGACCGCGGCGCTCGGCGGGGTGCCCGGGCACATCGTGATCGAGATCCGTCGCACGTACTTCGCGTCGGGCCGGCCGGTCGAGACGGCCGACGTGGTGATCCCGGCGGAGCGCTACCGCGCGGTCTACCACCTTCCGGTACGCTGACGGGCCGTCACGTTCCGGTCGAGCGGGTGGCCGAATCGATCTCTCTTCGTGTCAATCCGTACCCGCCGGGTGATCCTCGGGCGTAGGGTCGGGCATATGCGCGCCGCCGTTTCCCCGAGCACGGGGCCGGACCGGACGCGGTGGGCGGGCGCGAAGGAGGGGTGGCGCGGTGACGTCGGAGTTCGGTTGGGTCCTCATACGGCAGGATGAGGGCGGCAACCGCTACCGGGTGGGCCGGTATGCGACGCGCGCGGAGGCCGAGCGGGTGGCCGAGGCGCTGACCTATCCCGCCGACCGGGTCGGCCCGCCGCAGCAGTACGTGATCGAGCCGGTGGTGCCCCGCGCGGCCGACGCGTGAGGGCTCCCTCCGCGCGCACCCGCGCGTAAAGGGGCAATATCGGGTAAGAGGGGAAAACCTCTCACGGTGGCCGGGTGCGCCCATGCCCGGCCCGACCCGGTCGGGGGTGCGACGGATGAGCGCCAGCGGCGACGACCCGCGGACGCCGCCCGGCCACGCCCCGCCCGGCCACGCCCCGCCCAGCGGGCTCGAGGCGAGCGCCTTCGCCGGGCCGCGGGCGTCCGGGCCGCTGCTGGACACCCTGCGGGTCGCCGTCGTGATGCTGGACACCAGCGGCCGGGTGCTGCTGTGGAGCCCGCTGGCCGAAGAGGTCCTGGGCTGGGCCGGCGAGCACATCGTCGGCCGCAGGGTGGGCGGCCTTTTCGGCCCGCCCGAGCCCTTCCCCGAACCCGAGCCCTCCGCGGACGCACCGCCGCCGGCAGGCACCGCCGACGCACCGCCGTACGAGCAAGCCGCCGCGGACGCCCCGCCGCCGGAAGCCGCCGAGGACGCCCCGCCCGCCGCCACCGACGCGGCCCGCCCCGAGCAGATCATCGCCGAACTCCTGCGCACCGGCCGCTGGAGCGGCGTCCTGTCGCTGCGCCACCGCGACGGCCACACCGTGCAGGTCGACACCCGCACCAGCCTGCTCGTCGACGGCGACGGCCGCCCGTTCGTCCTCGCCTCCCTGGTGGAGACCAGCCGCCTGCGCACCCTGGAGCACGACCTCGCCTCCCTGGACGCCCTCTTCGACTCCTCCCCGCTCGGCGTCGCGATCCTCGACCGCGACCTGCGCTACGTACGGGTCAACGACGCGCTCGCCGCCATGAACGGCATGCCGCGCGAGGCGCACCTTGGCCTGCGCGTCAACGAACTGCTGGACGGCGCCACCGCCCGCGAACTGGCCACGATCCAGCAGCACGTCCTCCGGACCGGCAAGCCCGTGGTCGACGTGGTCGCCCCCGGCCCGGACGGCCGCGGCCACCGCTCGCTGTCCTACCACCGGCTGGTCGACCGGGCCGGGCGGGTACTGGGCGTCAGCGCCACCGTCATCGACGTCACCGAGCGGATGCAGGCCGCCGAGCGCGCCGAGCGCGCCCGCCGCCGGCTCGCGCTGCTCAACGACGTCGGCTCGCGGATCGCCGGCGTGCTGGACGTGCGCCGGATCGCCGAGATCTTCGCCGAGGTGCTGGTGCCCACCTTCGCCGAGTACGCCTCGGTGGTCCTGCACGCGCCGGTCGCCGTCGGCGGTGACCTGCCGCCCGCCGGGTTCCGCGAGAGCCAGCCGCTGCGGCAGTTCGGCGTCGGCGCGGTGCGCTGGACCCCGCCGGCCGAACGGATGCTGCAACGCGGCCAGTCGGTCGGCTTCACCCGGCGGTCCGTCTTCGGCACGGTGCTGGCCGGCGGCGAACCGGCGCTGCTCGACGGCGAGGAGCAGCTGCGCGCCACCACCTACCCCGGCGACCCCAAGGTGCTCGCCGCCCTGGAGCTGGGCGTCACCTCGGCGCTGGTGCTGCCGCTGCGCGCCCGCGGTGTGGTGCTCGGGCTGCTGATGCTCGCCCGGACCCGCGACCGCGAGCCCTTCGACCGGGACGACCTGGCGCTCGGCGTCGAACTCGCCGACCGGGCCGGCGCCGCCCTGGACAACGCGCGGCTGTACGTCCGCGAGCGCGAGGGCGCCCTCACCCTCCAGCGCAGCCTGCTGCCGCGCGCCCTGCCCGAGCCGCCGGGGGTGCGGATCGCCTACCGCTACGTGCCCGGCAGCAGCGGCGCGGAGGTCGGCGGCGACTGGTTCGACGTCATCCCGCTGGGTGGCGGCCGGCTCGCCTTCGTCGTCGGCGACGTGATGGGCCACGGCATGGTCGCCGCCGCCACCATGGGCCGGCTGCGCACCGCCGTCCGCACCCTCGCCGGACTCGACATGCCCCCCGACGAACTGCTGCGCCGGATCAACGAGTTGGGCGACGACCTATCCCAGGACCGGACCGAGGGCTGGATGGCCACCGCGGCGTACGCCGTCTACGACCCGGCGACCCGGCGCTGCGCGGTCGCCCTGGCCGGGCACCCGCCGCCGGTGCTGGTCGAGCACGGGGCCGACCCGGCGCGCTGCCTCGCCCGGGTCCTGGACCTGCCCACCGGGGTGCCACTGGGCGTGGGCGGCGTCCGCTTCGAGACCGCCGAACTCGACGTCCCCGACGGCGCGGTCCTGGTGCTCTACACCGACGGGCTGGTCGAGTCCCGCGGCCACGACATCGGCCAGGGCATCGAGCGGGTCCGGCGCACCCTGTGCGGGCGGACCGGCTCGCTGGAGGACACCTGCGACGCCCTGCTGGCCTCGATGGACCCCGACCGCGAGCCCGACGACGTGGCGCTGCTGCTGGCCCGCCTGGGCGGCCTGCCGGCCGGCTCCACCGTCGCCTGGACCTTCCCCGCCGAGGCCAGCGCGGTACGGCTGGCCCGCCGCCGGGTGCGCGACACCCTGGTCGCCTGGGGCCTGCCGTCGCTGTCGGACGTCACGGTGCTGCTCGTCAGCGAGCTGGTCACGAACTCCCTGCGGTACGCGCACGGTCCGATCGGGGTGCGGATGGTGCGCGGCGCCTCGCTGCTGGTGGAGGTCTCCGACCCGCTGCCGGACCCGCCGCGGGAGCGGGTGGCCGGCGAGGAGGACGAGGGCGGCCGCGGCCTGCAACTGGTGGCCGGCGCCTCCCGGCGCTGGGGCACCCGGCACGGATCGCTCGGCAAGACCGTCTGGTTCGAGCTGGCGTTGCCCTGACGCACCGGCATCCGGGGCACCATGGGCACGAGGGTTCGGAAGCCCTGTCGCGGGTATGCCGAAGGGGCGGGAGCGCGAGGTGCGACCGTGGTGTTCCGGGGATGGCCCCGCGCCCCAGGAGCTGAGATGATGCTGTGATCCACAAGACCGTGTGCTGGACGGTCCGCATGCTGAATACTCGGTTCCAACCGGTCCAAGTGTGCTGAGCTGGAGGGGTCGGGCGAGTGAGCGACATGCCAGCAGGGGCGGTTTCGCCCGGCGACGACGACGCGGACGCGGCACATGCCGGCGTCTGGCAGTCCAGCCCGCCCGGGTCCCTGTATGACTACATACGTGTCGCGTCCTTCTCCCTCGACCGCGAGGGCCGCATCGACCAGTGGAGCGAGCGCGCCACCGAGTTCTTCGGCCTGACCGCCGCCGAGGCCGTCGGCATGGACCCGATCGCCGCCTTCGCACCCCCGGACGTCCAGCCGCGCGCCCACGAGCGGCTCGCGCAGATCCTCGACGGCCGCGAGTGGCAGGGCCTGGTGCCCTACCGCGACGCGTCCGGCGCCGAGGGCCGCGCCGAGGTCTACGTCATGCCCGCCGACCACGGCGCGCTGTGCCTGGCGGTCGACGTCGCCGCGCTGCGCCAGATCGAGACGGACCTGGCCGCCTCCCAGGCCGTCTTCGGGCAGTCCCCGATGGGCTTCGTGCTCTTCGACACCCGGCTGCGCCTGGTCCGGGTCAACGAGCGCTTCGCCGCGGTCTTCGGCCGCCCCACCGAGCAGCCCGGCCGCGGCCCGCAGGACTTCCTGTCCCGGGTGGAGGCCGACCGGCTGTCCGCCGCGCTGCGGCAGGTGCTGGAGACCGGCGACGCGGTGCTGGACATGCCGCTGGTCGGGACCGTGCCCGGCGACCCGGCCCGCCGCCGCTGGTCCATCTCGCTTTACCGGCTGCACAGCAACTCCGGCCGCCCGATCGGCGTCGCCGGCCTGGCGATGGACGTCACCGGACGGCAGCGCGCCGAGCGCGAGGCCGCCCACGCCCGCCGCAACCTCGCGCTGCTCAACGAGGCCGGCTCGCGCATCGGCACCTCGCTCGACCTGGAGACCACCGCCCGCGAACTGCTCGACGTGGCGGTGCCGCACTTCTGCGACCTCGCCTCCGTGGACCTCTACCAGGCGCTGCTGTCCGGCGCGGAGGACCTGGCCGGCACCACCGACGGCAGCGGCGAGGTGCGCCGGGTCGCCTTCGCCAGTTCGGTGTCCGACGCCCCGGTGGCGATGGCCGGCGACGACGACGTGGAGCCCAGCGACGGACCGGTGTCGGTCGGCTCCGTGCACCGCTTCCGCTTCTCCTCCGCCGCCGCCCGCGCGCTGCGCACCGCCCAGCTCCAGGTACTCGACGGCGAGGGCGGCCACGACCTGGGCGGCACCCCGCTGGTCCAGTCCACGCTGGTGGTGCCGATGGTGGCCCGCGACACCGTGCTGGGCCTGGTGCAGTTCTCCCGGGCCAAGGGCAGCGAGCCGTTCACCGAGCGGGACCGGATGCTCGCCGAGGAACTGGCCGCCCGCGCCGCCATCTTCCTCGACAACGCCCGGCTCTACCGGCGCGAGCACGAACGCGCCCTGATCCTCCAGCGCAGCCTGCTGCCCCCGGACGACCCGGAGGCGACCGGCCTGGACATCGCCTGCCGCTACCTGCCCGGCAGCATGGAGACCGAGGTCGGCGGCGACTGGTTCGACGTCATCGAACTGCCCGGCCACCGCACCGCGCTGGTCGTCGGCGACGTGATGGGCCGCGGGCTGCGCGCGGCCGTCGCGATGGGCGAACTGCGCACCGCGGTGCGCACCCTGGCCATGCTCGACCTCGAACCGGCCGAGGTGCTCGGCGCGTTGGACGAGGTCGCCGAAGGGCTCGGCTCCTCCTCCGCCGGCCGCACCCGCCGCTCGAAGAACCCCGCCGACATGGACCTCGCCGAGGTCTACCTCGCCACCTGCATCTACGTCGTCTACGACGCGGTGACCCGCCGCTGCACCATCGCCAACGCCGGCCACCTGCCGCCGGTCCTGGTCGAACCGGGGGAGGACCCGCTGCTGCTCGAGGTGCCGCGCGGGGTGCCGCTGGGGGTGGGCAGCGAGCCGTTCGAGGAGGTCGAGGTCGAACTGCCCGAGGGCGCCCTGCTCGCCCTCTACACCGACGGGCTGGTCGAGTCCCGCAACCACCCGCTCGACGAGGGCCTGGACGCCTTCCGCGCCGCACTGGCCGGCCCGCAGCGGCCGCTGGAGGACGTCTGCGACCACGTCCTGGCCACCCTCGACACCGCCCACGGCGAGGACGACATCGCGCTGCTGACGGCCCGTATCCGCGGGCTGCCCGCCGACCAGGTCGGCGACTGGACGCTCGCACCGCAGCCCACCTCCGTCGCCCGCGCCCGCGAACTCGCCCGCGACCAGCTGCTGGACTGGGACCTGGGCGACCTGGTGGACACCACGGAACTGCTCGTCAGCGAACTGGTCACCAACGCCCTGCGGCACGGCTACGGCGACATACGGCTCCGGCTGCTGCTGGACCGCACCCTGGTCTGCGAGGTGTGGGACAACGCGCTGATGCAGCCGCGCCGCCGCCGCGCCCGGGACACCGACGAGGGCGGCCGCGGCCTGCAACTGGTCGCGATGCTCAGCCAGAGCTGGGGCAGCCGCCGCACCCACCGCGGCAAGACCGTCTGGTTCGAGCTGGCGCTGCGCGGCGGCGACCAGCCGGGGCCGGCCGGCCCGTCCGTGGACGACCTGCTCAGCATGTTCTGACCCCGCCGCACGCCCCGCCGCACGCCGGCTGCCGCACGGCGGGGCGTGTCAGGCGGCGCCGGACTTCAGGCGGGCCAGCCGGGCGTCGATCTCCGTGCGGTCGCCCAGGGCGTCCAGGGACTCGAACTGGGCGTCCAGCGAGGAGGCCGCCAGCTCCCGGCGGCCCTGCGCCCGCGCCTCCTCGCGCCGCACCTTGTCCTCGAAGCGGCCCAACTCGCTCGTCGGATCGAGCACGTTGACGCTCTTGACCGCGTCCATCATGGTGTTCTGCGCGTGCGCGCTGCGCGAACGGGCCACCAACTCGTCCCGCTTCGCCTGGAGCTGCCGCAGCCGCTCCCTCATGTCGTCCAGGCCGCCGCGGAGTTGGCCCACCACCTCGCGCTGCGAGGCGATCACCGGCTCTGCGGCCCGCGCCTCCTTCTCCGACTGGAGCTGCCGGCCGAGCGCCACCTTGGCGAGGTTGTCGAACCGGTCGGCCTCCTCGCTGCCGCCCGCGGCCCGCAGCTCGTCCGCCTTGCGGCTGGCCGCGGCCGCCTTGCCGCCCCACTCCGCCGCCGCGGACACGTCCTCGGCGTGGTCCTGCTCGGCCATCCGCAGCTGGCCGATGGTGCCGGCGACGGCGTCCTCGGCCTCCCGGATGTTGTCGGTGTACTCCCGGACGAGCTGGTCGATCATCTTCTGCGGGTCCTCGGCCTGGTCGAGGAGCGCGTTGATGTTCGCCTTGGCGAGCTGCGCCACCCGGCCGAGGATCGTCTGCTTCGTCATCGCCACTCCTTGGCTGACCTGGTGTCCACCTGGTGTCCTACGGTTCTCGATGTCCTGTGGGGGGAGGGCCGGGCGGTCTAGAACCTCCCGCCCCCGCCCATCCGGCCGCGGGTTCCGCCGCCGCCGAAGCTGCCCGGGCCCGCGCCGCCGCCCCTCCCGCTCCCGTACCCGCTGTAGCCGCCGTACCCGCCCATGCCGGCGCCGCGGCTGCGGCCCCCGCCGAGCAGGTCGCCCAGCAGGATGCCGCCGAGCACCGCGCCGCCGACCCCGGCCATGCCGCCCATGCCGCCGCCCGCGCCGCCGCGCCCGCGCCGCCCGCCGAAGCCGGAGACGTCGTCCTGGGCGTACGCCTGCGCCTCCCGCGCCAGCCGGTCCGCCTCGCGGGCGTGCTCCAGCGCCTGCCGCGGGTCGTCCGCCGCCAGCGCCTCCGCCCGGTGCAGCCGGCGCTCGGCCTCGGTCAGCCGGGTCCTGGCCCGGCTGCCGATCGCGCCGCGGTGCGTGGTGACCGTGTCCCGCGCCGCCGCGACCTCGCTGCGCGCCGCCAGCAGCGCCTGCTCCAGCAGCCCCGCGGTCCGGCGCTGCCCGGCCTCCTCCTCCCGGGCCCCGGCCAGCGCCCCGTCGAGCGCCGCGTCCGCCTCCTCCACCCGGCGCAGCGCCGCGATCGGGTCCGGCCGCCCCTGCGCCAGCTCCCCGCGCACCGCTGCCAGTACGCTCTCCACCCGCGCCACCCGCCCCCGCAGCTCCGCGTGCGCCAGCCCGCCCGCATCCCCTGCACCGCCCGCGCCGTTCGCGCCGCCCGCGCCGGGTCCGCCGAGGACCGCCCGGGCCTCGGCGAGGTCGGCCTCGGCCTCCGCCAGGGCCTCGGCCAGCTTCGTGTCGGCCGCGCGCAGCTCCTGCTCCCTGCGGATGACGGAGTCCGCGAGGACCGCCGCCTGGTCCAGCGCGCCCTCCGCGGCGCGGACGAAGACGGCCGCGCGGCCGTGGTCGGTGCCGATCGCCTCCTGCGCCTGCTCCAGGCTGGTGCGGGCGAAGCCCAGCCGGTCGCGGGCCTCGTGCGGGTGGCCGGCCACCGGCTCCAGCGCGGAGTCGGCGTACCGCTCGGCCAGCGGGCCCAGCGCGGCGGCCGCGGCGTCGATCCGGGCCGGCAGCGCCACCGCGGCCTCCTCGGCCCGCGCCAGCACCTGCGGCGCGTTCGCCTCCATCGCGCGCAGCCGGTCGAACGCCTCCGACTCCGCGTCCAGCCGCCGGTTCGCCTGGGTGCAGCGCGACAGGATCTCGCCGAGCATCTGCCGCCGGGTCTCGTCGTCCTCCGGGTACGCGTCGTCCAGCTTCTGCCGCAGCCGGAACGCCGCGGTCAGCTCGTCCTTGGCGTACTCCACCGCCTCGCCGAACGGCCGCGCCGCGTCATCCCCGAACTGCGCCGCCGCGAACCCCACGTCCTCCTCGCTGGTGCGCACCGCGTCGTCCGTGGCCACCAGCAGCTCGCGCGCCTGCGCGTCCAGCTCCGGCAGCGGCGTGACCGGCACCGGCTGCTTCGGCCGCGCCCGCCACTGCTCTGCGCCCTGCCCTGCGGAGGTGCGCACCGGCCGCTGCTGCGCCGCCCGCCTGCGGTACGCCCATATGCCCAGCAGCAGCGCCGCGCCCAGCGCGACCACCGGAATCCACACCGAACCGGTCGAGCGGCTGTGCGCGCCGCCCGGGTCCGCCGCGCCCGGGGTGATCACCGGGGCGGCGACGGGGCCGCCGCCGAGCACCGCGTCGTAGCCGTTCGCGGCGCCGACCGCCGCGCCCGCCCAGTCGTTCTGCCGCAGCGCCGGCTCGATCGCCCGGTCGTTCACCTCGTCGATCTGCTGCTGGGACAGCCCCGACTGCTGGTCGGCGGAGACGGCGTACTGCCGGTCGCGGGTGGCCACCGCCAGCAGGACGTCCTTGCGGCCCAGCCCGTTGCGCTCCGCGGTCGCGTCCGCCCAGTCCTGCGGGGAGGCACCGGAGAAGCCGTTGACGTAGACCGTGAAGAGCTGCACCCGGTGCTGGTCGTAGAGCCGGTCGAGTGCCAGGCGCACCTCGCCGGCCCGGTCCTGGAGGGCGTCCACCTGGTCGGTGACCTGCCCGGTCCTGGCCAGGGGTATCGGCGTGTCGGCGGCCGCCGGCGGCGACAGGACCCCGCCCACCGCCAGAGCGGCCAGCACGGCCAGGGCGGCGGCCGGCGACTTACGTGTGTGGCGCACCGCGTTGCCTCCCGCTGTCCGCGCCACGGCCCACCGCGTGGCTCTTTTCGGGAGCGTATGTGCGGCGTATGCGTCGCGCGACCGGGGAGCGGGCCCGCACCCGCGCCCCCGACCTGGCCCGATACCACCGCGGTGCGCGGCGCGCGGGCGAGCGGCGCGGGCGTTCCCCGAAAGGGGAAGGCCGTCCGTATGCGGGACGGGTCCCGACCGGCCGGGTCTAGTCTCCGGATTCCGCCGAACGGGGGAGCCGGTTTCCACGCCGCGCGGAGACCGGCCGCGGAGAACACCGTGGCGCGCTGCCGCGGAAAGGCCGCGCGAAGTACCGGGCCGCCCCCCGTTCGGTGCCCGTGGCGCCCCGGACGGGACGCGGTCGTTCCGGCGGCGCGGGCACGGGGGACTGTTTCCTGACAGCCGGAGGCACGGGAGATGACGGACGGCAGGCTGTACGGCCGGGTACGGGTGGTCGAGTTCGTGCGGGACGCGCTGAGACGCTCCGGCGTGCCCGGCGGGCCGCTGCCCCTGGTGCTGCTCGTCGGGTCGCACGGCAGCGGCGGCACGGTGCTGCTCGACCGGCTGTGGCGGGAGTTCGGCGGGCGCTGCCTGAGCGCCCGCCTCGACCTGGATCGGGCCGAGGCGGTCGAGGACATCGTGCTGGCCGCCGTCCGGGGCTGGGGGCGCCGGGTCCCGGGCATCCACCCGGTCCGCTTCTGCCGCACCCGGATGATCTTCAAGGCGCTGAGCTTCGTGGACGACGGCGGCGGGCGCGCCGCGTTCGAGAAGTACCTGGCGGCCGACCCGCAGGACGCCGCCGCCAGTTCCGCGCTCGACGGCCTCGCGGCACGCGCGGCCCCGCTGCTCCCCGCCGACCAGCAGGTGCTGCTCTCGGCCGCCGCCAAGGTGGTGGGGACGCTGCTGTCCGGAATCGGCCGGCGGCGGCGCGGCGACGCGGCGGCCCGGCATTGGCTGGAACAGCACGCGCCCGGCAGCGGCAGTGCCACGGACCGGCTGTGGGAGGTCCACCGCCGCCACCACGGGCGCAGCAGTGTGCCGGACGCCGCCCGCTCGGCACTGAAGACGGTCTGCGCCGCCCTGCTCGCGGACCTGCGCGCGGACTTCAACGGGCGGTCCCTGCGCGGCCAGCGGCCCGCCAACTGCCTGCTGCTGCTCGACGAGGCGGGCAGCCGGGCCGGCGAGCTGTTCCTGGAACTGGTCGCCGAGTGCCGCCGGGAGAGCCACCGGGCGCGCGAGCGGCCCGACCCGGTGCTGGTGGTGGCCGCCAGGCGCGGCCGGGCGCACACCGCGATGGCCCCGCTCGCCTCGACCGACGACCGGCTGGCCTTCGCCGTCCGGCACCCCGCCGCTCCGGCCGGCGCGGACCACCCGGTGTGGTGGTATCCGATCAGGCTCACCGACCTCGGCCACGAGGACGTGGTGGTGATGTGCGGCAGCAGCGTCCTGGGCAGCCAGAAGCGCGACGCGAGCCACCTGCGCGACCTGACCGGCGGCCACCCGGAGGCGGTCGACCGGCTCGCGCACCTGCTGGCCCGGCCCGAAGCGGCCGCGCGGGACCCGCGGCTGCTGCTGGACCGGCCGCTGCCTCTCGCCGAGGACCTGCCCGACCACTGGCCGCCGCCCGGCCGCCCGACCCGGCCGGGGGCCGCGGCACCGGACCGGGACGGGGGCCCGACCGTGGCCGCGTACCTGCTGCGCCGCATCCTGGCGGACGACCACGGCGACGACCTCACCGACGGCCTCGACGACAGCCTCGCCGCCCTCAGTGCCGACCGCCTCGCCGGCATCGGGGGCGTCCCCGCCGCGGACCCCGGCGGCGGCTCGCTGCTGGACACCATGGCCGTGCTCGCGCTCACCCCCGGCCTCCGGCTGGGCGCCGGCACCGCGGCGCTGCACTTCCTGGGCTGGACCCGGTTCTCCGCGGCCGCCGCACGCCACCGGCTCGCCGCGACGCTGTGGTTGCAGGAGACGCCGCCCGAGCCGCCCGAGGAGCAGCCCGGGGGCCCGGCCGCACCGGCCGCGGCCCCCGGACCCGCGGTACGGCTGCACCCGCTGGCGGCCGTCCTGCTGCACCGCCGGCTCGCCGCCGTCCCCGAGGTGTGGGACGGCGCCCACCAGGGCTACGCCGCGCACTACTCGGGCCGCGACGACGAGCCGCTGCGCCACCACCACCTCCTGGCCCGGGTCACCCTCTCCCACCGCGAGCTGCTCGCCGAGGTGGCCGGCTACCTGGAGCGGGAGTACGACCGCTGTGCGACGACCGAGCAGTGGCAGTCGCTCCTGGGCCAGGTGGCTGCGGCACCCAACCGGCTGCGCACGCAGGGCGATCCGCGCACCTTCGTCACCGGCCTGGCCGGGCGGCCCGACCCCCGCGACCGCGGCCGGACCATCGGGCGGCTGGTGGCCGCGCGGTGGCTGCACGGCGACCGCTCGTTCGACCCGCACCACCACCTGGCCGGGCTGGTCGCCGCCGAGTACGGCAACCTCGCCGCGATCGCCGGCGGCAACGAAGCGCTGTTCGAGGAGTCCGGCAAGTACCACCTGGTCGAGGAGGAGTGGAAGCAGCGATGAGAGTTCCGCGCGCGCTCAGGACGTACGAGCAGTGGTACGGCAACCTGCCCCGCCCGATGCGGGCGGCCGTGGCCGCGACGGTCGCGCTGGGGCTGGTCGCCGCCCTGCTCGGCGCGCTGGTGGCCGTCGACCGGGTCCGCCACCGGCCGTGCATGCGCTCCGGCGCGACCACCGTCACCCATGAGGGCGCGAACGGCGAGTGCGTCGGAATCACCGACGGCGCCTACGCGTTCGACCCGCGGATGCGCGGCGTGGAGCAGCGGGTCCGCGAGGAGAACCGGGCCGTCACCCGGGAACACCCGAAGGACTACGTCAGCGTGGTGCTCCTGCTCCCGATCTCCGCCCACAGCGGCAGCATCATGTCGATGGCCAGCATCGTCGAGCAGGTGCGCGGCGCCTACACCGCGCAGTACGCCGCCAACCGGCAGAGCGTCGAGGGCGTCGCGCCGTACATCCGGCTGCTGATCGGCAGCGACGGGTACCAGGCCAACCAGTGGAAGGCGGCCACCGAGACGATCGAGCACGCCACCGCGCAGCACGTGGCGGCGGTGACCGGGCTCGGCCTGAGCCTGGACGGCACCAGCCGCGCGGTGCGCGAGCTGACCGGCCGGGGCATCCCCGTGGTCGGCGCGACCATCACCGCCGACAGCTTCAGCAACATCAGGAACTTCGTGCGGGTCGCCCCGAGCAACCAGGACAACATGGCCGCCGCGCTGTCGTACGTCCAGGCGCGGTACCCGCGCGCGGTGCTGGTCGAGGACGGCAACGCCGGCGACAGCTACGACGCCACACTCGTCAGCGGCTTCCGGAAGTTCGCCGCCCTGCCGCACCACCGGATCGTGGACGTGGAACCGTTCGACACCACCAGGCGCGACCGGGCCGTCTCGGAGTCGGACCAGGCCGACGCCGAGCAGGAAGTCGCCACCCGGATCAGCCAGATGGCGCTGGACATCTGCGCGCAGCAACCCGCGGTGGTGCTCTTCGCCGGCCGCGGCCAGGACGTCGGGGTGCTCGTGCACGCCTTCGCCACCACCTGCCTGGACAAGCGGATCGAGATCGTCAGCGGCGACGACGTGCCCAACCTGGCCGTCACCCCGCAGCTGCGGCGCGACCTGGACGGCCACGTCGAGGTGGACTACGCGGGCGTCGCCCACCCCGACGAGTGGGACTTCGCCGACAGGCCCGGCGCGACGCGGGACGAGCAGGACGGCGCCCGCGGCTTCCACGCCTTCGACCAGACCTTCCAGCAGCTCTTCCCCGGCGGCGCCCTCACCGACGGCAACACCATGACGGCGTACGACGCGACCCTGACCGGCGTGTCCGCGATCCGGCTGACCGAGCAGCGGCAGCCGCCCGCCGAGGCGGTGGCCGGTGAACTCGGTGCGCTCCAGGGCGCCCACCAGGTGCTCGGGGCGAGCGGCCCGATCCGGTTCACCGCGAACTACCAGACCAGTCGTACCGGCAGCGATCCGGTCGGCAAGGCCGGCCCGATCCTGCGGCTGGGACCGGACGGCAGCCCGCGCGTGCTGAGGGTGACATGGCCGTCGGCCGCGCCCCCGGTCGGATGAGCCGCTGGCCGGCGGGCACGGCGTGGCGCGGGAGCTACCGGTCGCGGCGCCTGATCTTCGCGCCCAGCCACACCAGCGGGTCGTACTTGCGGTCGACGGCGCGCTCCTTCAGCGGGATCAGCGCGTTGTCGGTGATGTGGATGTGCTCGGGGCAGACCTCGGTGCAGCACTTGGTGATGTTGCAGTAGCCCAGCCCGTGGTCGTCCTGCGCGGACTCCGCCCGGGTCGGGCCGCCGCCGGCGGCAGCCGCGTCCAGCGGATGCATGTCCAGCTCGGCGACGCGCATCAGGAACCGCGGCCCGGCGAACGCGTCCTTGTTCTCCTCGTGGTCGCGCACCACATGGCAGGTGTCCTGGCACAGGAAGCACTCGATGCACTTGCGGAACTCCTGCGAGCGCTCCACGTCCACCTGCGCCATCCGGTACTCCCCGGCCGCGACGCCCTCCGGCGGCACGAACGCCGGGATCTCGCGGGCCTTGGCGTAGTTGAAGGACACGTCCGTGACGAGGTCGCGGATCACCGGGAAGGCCCGCAGCGGCGTGACGGTCACGCTCTCGCCCCGCTCGAAGACCGACATCCGGGTCATGCACATCAGCCGCGGCCGCCCGTTGACCTCCGCGCTGCACGAACCGCACTTGCCCGCCTTGCAGTTCCAGCGCACCGCGAGGTCGTTCGCCTGGGTGGCCTGGAGCCGGTGGATGATGTCGAGCACCACCTCGCCGTCGTTCACCTCGACGTCGTAGTCCGCGAGGCCGCCGCCCTCGGCGTCGCCCCGCCACACCCGGAACCGGGCCGTGTACGTGCTCACGCGTCCACCTCCTCGTCCGTCAGGTACTTCCGCAGCTCGTCCGGTTCGAACAGGGCGAGCAGGTCGGGCCGGATCGGGGCGGTCGCGCGGCGGCGCAGGGCCACCGCGCCGCCGGCCGCGTCCGACAGCTCGCAGACCAGGTTGACCCGGCGCCAGGCGCGGTCCATGTCCGGGTGGTCGTCGCGGGTGTGCCCGCCGCGGCTCTCGGTGCGCTCCAGCGCCGCCCGGGCCACGCACTCGCTGACCAGCAGCATGTTGCGCAGGTCGATCGCCAGGTGCCAGCCCGGGTTGAACTGCCGGTGCCCCTCCACCCCGGCCCGCCCGGCCCGCTCCCGCAGCACCGCCAGCCGCTGGAGCGCCTGCTCCATCTCCGGGGCCCGCCGGATGATCCCGACCAGGTCGTTCATCACCTGCTGCAACTCCTGGTGCAGGGTGTAGGGGTTCTCGACGGCGGCGCTCCCGGCGGCTCCCGCGGCCCCGCCCTCCCGGCCGGCTCCGGCTGCTCCGGCCGCCCCCGCCTCGTCGGCCGCGGTGAACGGCCGCAGCGCCTCCGCCGCCGCCTCGTCGATCTGCGCGTCGTCCGCGACGGGGCGGCCCCCACCCAGCCCGGCCGCGTATCGCGCCGCGTACAGCCCCGCGCGGCGGCCGAACACCAGCAGGTCGGACAGGGAGTTGCCGCCCAGCCGGTTCGAGCCGTGCATGCCGCCGGCCACCTCGCCGGCCGCGAACAGCCCCGGCACCCCGGTCGCCGCCGCGGTGTCCGGGTCCACCTCGACCCCGCCCATCATGTAGTGGCAGGTCGGCCCGACCTCCATCGCCTCGGCGGTGATGTCGACATCGGCCAGCTCCTTGAACTGGTGGTGCATCGACGGCAGCCGGCGGGTGATCTCCTCCGGCGACAGCCGGGTGGACACGTCCAGGAACACCCCGCCGTGCGGGGAGCCGCGCCCGGCCTTCACCTCGGAGTTGATCGCGCGGGCCACCTCGTCGCGCGGCAGCAGCTCCGGCGGCCTGCGGTGGTGGTCGGGGTCGGTGTACCAGCCGTCGGCCTCCTCCTCGGACTGCGCGTACTTCTCCTTGAACACCTCCGGCACGTAGCCGAACATGAAGCGCTCGCCCGCGCTGTTGCGCAGCACCCCGCCGTCGCCGCGCACCGACTCGGTGACGAGGATGCCCTTCACCGACGGCGGCCAGACCATCCCGGTCGGGTGGAACTGGATGAACTCCATGTTGATCAGCGGCGCCCCGGCCAGCAGCGCCAGCGCGTGCCCGTCGCCGGTGTACTCCCAGGAGTTGGAGGTCACCTTGAACGACTTGCCGACCCCGCCGGTGGCCAGCACCACCGCGGGCGCGTCGATCACGAACAGCCGCCCCGACTCGCGGACGTACCCGAAGACCCCGGCGACCTCGCCGCCCGGGCCCTTCAGAACCCGGGTGACCGTGCACTCCTGGAAGATCCGCAGCCGGGACTCGTAGTCGCCGCCGGCCGCGCGGTCCTCCTGCTGGAGCGCGACGACCTTCTGCTGGAGGGTGCGGATCAGCTCCAGGCCGGTACGGTCGCCGACGTGCGCCAGCCGCGGGTACTCGTGGCCGCCGAAGTTGCGCTGCGATATCCGCCCGTCCGCGGTGCGGTCGAACAGCGCGCCCCAGGTCTCCAGCTCCCAAACCCGGTCCGGCGCCTCCTTGGCGTGCAGCTCGGCCATCCGCCACTGGTTGAGGAACTTCCCGCCGCGCATGGTGTCGCGGAAGTGCACCTGCCAGTTGTCGCCGGAGTTGACGTTGCCCATGCTCGCCGCGATGCCGCCCTCGGCCATCACCGTGTGGGCCTTGCCGAAGAGGGACTTGCAGATCACCGCGGTGCGCAGGCCCTGCGCGCGGGCCTCGATCGCGGCCCGCAGCCCCGCGCCGCCCGCACCGACCACCACCACGTCGTAGGCGTGCCGTTCCACATGACTCATCTCAGAAGAACCTCGGATCGTCGAAGACGCCGCTGGACACCAGGTACACGTACAGGTCCGCGACGCCGACGCTGACCAGCGAGGACCAGGCGAGCAGCATGTGGCGGCCGTTGAGCGCCCCGACCCAGCCCCACAGCCGGTAGCGCACCGGGTGGGCGGAGAAGTGCCGCAGCTTGCCGCCGATGATGTGCCGGCAGGAGTGGCAGGACAGGGTGTACGCCCAGATCAGCGCGATGTTGACCAGCAGCACCAGGGTGCCCAGGCCCGCGTGGCCCCAGTGGCCGTGCCGGTCGCGGAAGGCGAGCACCGTGTCGTAGCTGAGGATGCCCGCGACCACCACGGCCAGGTAGAAGAAGTAGCGGTGGATGTTCTGCAGGATCAGCGGCAGCCGGGTCTCCCCGCTGTACGACGCGTGCGGCTCGGCCACCGCGCAGGCCGGCGGCGACAGCCAGAACGAGCGGTAGTACGTCTTGCGGTAGTAGTAGCAGGTCAGCCGGAAGCCCAGCGGGAAGACCAGCACCAGCAGCGCGGGCGACAGCCCCCACCAGTTCCCGAACAGGTGCCAGTCGGCGCCGCCGTTCATGTCGGTGCAGTTCGAGGCGAGGCAGGGCGAGTAGAACGGCGACACGTACGGCGCCGCGTAGTAGTGCGCGCCGGCGAACGCCCGCCAGGTCGAGTAGCCGACGAACGCGGCCAGCCCGAGCGCGCTGACCAGCGGCGGCAGCCACCAGCGGTCGGTTCTCAGGTGCGGCGCGGAGATGGCCGCGCGGCCGGGGCTGCCGACGCCGCGGGCGGTGCGCGCGGGGGAGGGCGGGGTGGTGGGGGAGTTCGGTGCGGTTCCGGTCGACAAGGGTCACTCCGCGGTGGAGGGCGGGGAACGCACCCGCCGGGCGGGGCGGCGGGTCGGGGCCGGGATGAGGCCGCGCGGCGCGGCGCCGGCGTCGTACGCCGGGACCGCCGGGGCAGGGACCGGTCGGCGGGGGCGCCGCTCAGGGCGCGTGCCGGTGCGGGGAGCCGAGCCCCTCGTCCTCGGCGTCGGCCCACAGCCCGCGGTCGTAGGGCGCGTCCGGCACCGGTACGACCTCGGGCACGCGGTGCCGGGCGGCCGCCGGGACCGACTCCCGCAGCAGGCTCAGGCTCTCCCGCAGGTGGTCGGCGGCCGACCGCACCCGGCGCATGTCCAGGGTCTCGCCGGCGTGCTCGTCGAGCCGGCCCACGCAGCGCATCAGGTCGTCCAGCCGCCGCTGGACCGAAGTCAGGTCGTCGTGCAGGGACATGGGTGCCCTCGCCATCGGTCGCCGTGCGTAGTTACGGAGCTGCGAAGGTGCGAAGGTGCGAAGCAGCGCTGCGAGTGTCGCGTGTCACACCGGCTCTTGTGAAGACCGCTGCACGGACCGGGCCCGGAACCGGCCGGACCCGCGCGGCCCGCCCGTACGGCGGTCGGCGGCGGTTTCTGAGCCGTCCGGGTGGACCCCGGGCGCAGGTGCGTCGTGTCCCGGGCCGCAGCGGGCACAGCTCTTCTTGCAGCGAGGGCGGAGCCCCCGCTGCCCCCGTCCCGTGCTTCAGGCCGATCGATGACGTCCCGGTCGTGCGCCGTAGAGCGGCGCCTGCCGGGCCGCGGAGGTGTCCGAGCCCATGAACCGCAGCGCGCAACCGACCGCCGTACCGCCGGCCCCTCCTCGGCGGCGGCGCCGCCGTGCCGTGTCGACCACGGTGTGCGTCGCCGTGGCGGTGGCGGCCGGCGCCACCGCGCTGACCGCCTGCTCCTCGTCCGGGACCAAGGCGGCCGGCACCGCCGGGACCGACGTGGCCGCCGTCTCCCGCGCCGGGGTGCGCGACGGCGGCACCCTGACCTGGGCCGTCGACGCGATGCCGAAGACCCTCAACGCCTACCAGTCCGACGCGGACGCCGGCACCACCACCGTCACCGGCGCGACCCTGCCCGCGATGTTCCGGCTGGACGCCCACGGCACCCCGCGGCTCGACACCGACTACGCCACCGCCGCGAGCGTCACCGCCCAGGACCCGCGCCAGGTCGTCACCTACGACCTCAACCCGCGGGCGAAGTGGAGCGACGGCCGGGCCGTCGGCGCCGACGACTTCGTCGCGCAGTGGAAGGCGCTCGGCGGGAAGAACAGCGCGTTCTGGACCGCCCGCAACGCCGGCTACGACCGGATCTCCGCGATCAGCCGCGGCGCCGACGCGCACCAGGTCAAGGTCACCTTCGCCACGCCCTACGCCGACTGGCGCTCGCTGTTCGCGCCGCTGTACCCGAAGTCGGTGACCGGCAGCACGGACGCCTTCAACGACGGCGTGCGCACCTCGCTGCCGGTGTCCGCCGGGCCGTTCACGGTGAAAGCGGAGGACACCGACGCCGGGACCGTCACCCTCGCCCGCAACGACCATTGGTGGGGCGCGCGGGCCAAGCTCGACAAGATCGTGCTGACCGCGGTGCCGCGCGACAAGCGCCCGGCGCAGATGGCCGCGGGCAAGCTGGACGTCGCCGAGATCGACCCGGACGAGCTGGCCGCGGCCAAGCGCACCACGGGCGTCGGGGTGCGCACCGCGCCGGACGCCGCCTATGCGCAGCTCGCGCTGAACGGCAGCTCCGGCCCGCTCGCCGACGAGAAGGTGCGGCACGCGGTGGCCCGCGCGATCGACCGGAAGAAGATCGCGGCGACCGTCCTCACGCCGGTCGGGCTGACCGCCGAGCCGCTCGGCAACCACCTGGTGCTGCCCTCGCAGGAGGGTTACGTCGACCACAGTTCGGCGCTCGGCAAGGCCGACACCGAGCAGGCCGCGGCGCTGCTCGCGGACGCCGGCTGGCGGCAGCCGGCCGCCGGGAAGACCGGGGAGAAGGCGGCCGGGCCGGCCGGGTCGGGCCGGGTCACCGCGTCCGGCGCGCTGACCGTGGTGGAGCCGGCGCGGGCGGCGACGAAGGACGGCAAGGACCTGACGATGCGGTTCGTGCTGCCGGCGGACTCGCCGACGCTGGACCAGGTCGGCGGGCAGATCGCGCGGATGCTCTCGCGGATCGGCATCCGCACGGAGATCAGCAAGGTGGCGGAGGACAGCTACTTCCAGGACCACGTCGCGTCCGGCGACTTCGACCTGGCGCTGTACTCGTGGCCGGGCACCGCGTTCCCGGCGACCGACGACACGCCGATCTTCGCGAAGCCGGTGCCCGCGCCGGACGGGTCGCTGGCGGTCGCCGAGAACTACACGCGGGTCGGCACCGACCAGATCGACCAGCTCATGGCGCGGGCCGGCACGGAGCTCGACGCGAAGCAGGCGCGGAGCCTGACGGACCAGGCCGACGAGCGGATCTGGGCGGCCGCGGCGTCGATCCCGCTCTACCAGCGTCCCGAGGTCGTCGCGCTGCGGACCGACGTGGCCAACGCGGGGGCCTTCGGCTTCGAGACGCCGGCGTACCAGAACATCGGGTTCCGCAGGTAACGGGACCCTCCGGCTCGGGTGGTCCTGTCGGTTCCGGGACCACCCCCGGTGGGTGGCTTGTCGCGCAGTTCCCCGCGCCCCTGTATTCGCTCGGCCCCCTCCGTGCCCACCCGGAGGGGGCCGCAGTCGCTCGGGTACCCCGTGGCTCGCCTACCATAGGGTGAGGCCGTGGCGTGACCCTGCCCGGCGGGCGATTCGCGTTGAAGGAGAAGGCGCGACGCCATCCACGATCCCGGGAGAAGCGCCGCAGTCATGTCCACGCGCCACGACATCCGTAACGTCGCCATCGTCGCCCACGTCGACCACGGGAAGACGACCCTGGTGGACGCCATGCTGAAGCAGGCGGGCGCGTTCGCCGCGCACCAGCATCTGGACGACCGGATGATGGACTCCAACGACCTGGAGCGCGAGAAGGGCATCACCATTCTCGCGAAGAACACCGCCGTCAGGTACCACCCGAAGGACGGCGGAGACCCGGTCACGATCAACATCATCGACACCCCCGGCCACGCCGACTTCGGCGGCGAGGTCGAGCGCGGCCTGTCCATGGTCGACGCGGTGGTGCTGCTGGTGGACGCCTCCGAGGGCCCGCTGCCGCAGACCCGCTTCGTGCTGCGCAAGGCACTGTCGGCACGGCTGCCGGTGATCCTGTGCATCAACAAGACCGACCGCCCCGACTCCCGGATCGACGAGGTCGTCAACGAGACGTACGACCTGTTCCTGGACCTGGACGCGGACGAGGACCAGATCGAGTTCCCGATCGTCTACGCGTGTGCGCGGGACGGCATCGCCTCGCTCACCAAGCCGGAGAACGGCACGGTGCCGGCCGACAGCGACAGCCTGGAGCCGTTCTTCTCGACCATCCTGTCCACCGTCCCCGCGCCGACGTACGACGAGGACGCGCCGCTCCAGGCCCACGTCACCAACCTCGACGCGGACAACTTCCTCGGCCGGATCGCGCTGCTGCGGGTCGAGCAGGGGCACCTGGAGAAGGGGCAGACGGTCGCGTGGATCAAGCGGGACGGCACCGTCTCCAACGTCCGCATCACCGAGCTGCTGATGACCGAGGCGCTGACCCGCAAGCCCGCGGAGTCCGCCGGCCCCGGTGACATCTGCGCGGTGGCGGGCATCCCCGACATCATGATCGGCGAGACGCTCGCCGACCCGGAGAACCCGATCGCGCTGCCGCTGATCACGGTGGACGAGCCGGCCATCTCGATGACGATCGGCACCAACACCTCGCCGCTGGTCGGCAAGGGCGGCAAGGGCCACAAGGTGACCGCCCGCCTGGTGAAGGACCGGCTGGAGCGCGAGCTGGTCGGCAACGTCTCGCTGCGGGTGCTGCCGACCGAGCGCCCGGACGCCTGGGAGGTGCAGGGCCGCGGTGAGCTGGCGCTGGCGATCCTGGTCGAGACGATGCGCCGGGAGGGCTTCGAGCTGACCGTCGGCAAGCCCGAGGTGGTCACCCGGGAGATCGACGGCAAGCTGCACGAGCCGATCGAGCGGATGACCATCGACTCGCCGGAGGAGCACCTGGGCGCGATCACCCAGCTGATGGCGACCCGCAAGGGCCGGATGGAGACGATGACCAACCACGGCTCGGGCTGGATCAGGATGGAGTGGATCGTGCCGTCCCGCGGCCTGATCGGATTCCGGACGGAGTTCCTCACCCAGACCCGCGGCACCGGCATCGCGCACTCCATCTTCGAGGGCCACGAGCCGTGGTTCGGCGAGCTGCGCACCCGCAACAACGGCTCGCTGGTCGCGGACCGCGCCGGTGTCGTGACGCCGTTCGCGATGACCAACCTCCAGGAGCGCGGCGTGCTGTTCTGCGAGCCGACCACGGAGGTCTACGAGGGCATGATCGTCGGCGAGAACTCCCGCGCCGACGACATGGACGTGAACATCACCAAGGAGAAGAAGCTCACCAACATGCGGTCGTCCACCGCGGACGTGACCGAGTCGATCGTGCCGCCGCGGAAGCTGTCGCTGGAGCAGTCACTGGAGTTCTGCCGCGACGACGAGTGCATCGAGGTCACCCCGGAGACCGTGCGCATCCGCAAGGTCGTCCTGGACCAGAAGGAGCGCGGCCGGGCGGCCGCCCGCGCCAAGCGGTAGCCACGTCCACCGGAGGGGCGCTGGGCGCGATGCCCGGCGCCCCTCCGGCATGTCCGGCGGCGGTGCCGCCGGCCCGAGTGGCTGTCCGGTCAGTGACCGGCGGCCGCTGTCGCGCGTCCGGATATCGGACACGCCCGCCCGTTAGTTAATTCACATTTCCCGTTTTGTTGGTGTCTGTATACGTTCCAGATTGTCCGGATTTCAGGATGGCATATGCCTGGCGCCGTGATCTGGGCGTGACCAGGGCTGCTCCGAGGCCGTCCACCGTGACGGATAGTGGATCGGGTTGAGCTCGGGTCAATGGGTCACGCGCGGTCACACCGCCGACTCTCGGGCGCGGTAGGCCGCAGTCGCTGTCAGGGGTGTCAGAGGCGTTCGGCCTCCGTACATCGACACACGTATCGACAGTGACTCCTGAGGAGGCATACCCATGCGCGGTGCCAAGAGCGCCAAGTGGGTCGTAGGAGCGGCAGTGGTGGCGCTGGCCGCGACCGCCTGCGGTTCCGGCAGCACGGACAACGCCGGCGGTTCCGACGACGGGATCGTCCGCGCCTGGTGGGGCGACCCCCAGAACCCGCTGGAGCCGGCGAACACCAACGAGGTGCAGGGCGGCAAGGTCCTGGACATGATCTTCATGGACCTCAAGGAGTACGACCCGAAGACCGGGAAGGCCAACCTCGAGGCGGCCCAGTCGATCACCACCACCGACCAGCAGAACTTCACCATCAAGCTCAAGCCGGGCCTGAAGTTCTCCGACGGCACCGCGGTGACCGCCAGCTCCTTCGTCGACGCCTGGAACTACGGCGCGCTGCTCACCAACAAGCAGCTCAACGCGTACTTCTTCGAGGACATCGACGGCTACGACCAGGTCCACCCGGCCAGCGGCTCCCCGACGGCGAAGACCATGTCCGGCCTGAAGGTCGTCGACGGCTCCACCTTCACCGTCAAGCTCACCCAGAAGTTCTCCACCTGGCCGGACCGGCTCGGCTACAAGGCGTTCGCGCCGCTGCCGAAGTCGTTCTTCACCGACCACGCCGGGTACCTGAACAAGCCGGTCGGCGACGGCCCGTACAAGGTCGTGTCGTACAGCAAGGGCTCCAGCATGAAGCTGGTCCCGAACCCGTACTACACCGGCCCGAGCAAGCCGAAGAACAAGGGCGTGCTGCTCAAGGTCTACACCGACTCCAACACCGCCTACGCCGACCTCCAGGCCGGCAACCTGGACGTGCTGGACGACATCCCGGCCGAGCAGCTCACGCACGCCAAGTCCGACCTGGACGGCCGCTACCTCAACCAGCCGGCCGGCATCATCCAGACCGTCTCCTTCCCGCTGAACCAGAAGTCCTGGAGCAAGGCGGGCATGGAGAAGGTCCGGCTCGGCCTGTCGATGGCGATCGACCGCAAGACCATCACCCAGAAGATCTTCCAGGGCACCCGCACCCCGGCCGGCGACCTCACCTCGCCCGTGCTCGGCGCGGCCGGCGGCTACAGCGCGACCATCGCGGGCGACGCGGTGACGTACAACCCGGCCAAGGCGCGCGAGCTGATCAAGGCCGGCGGCGGCATCCCCGGCGGCCACATGACGATCGGCTACAACGCCGACTCCGGCTCGCACAAGCAGTGGGTGGACGCGGTCTGCAACAGCATCAACAACGTGCTGGGCGACAACAAGGCGTGCGTGGGCGCCCCCACCGGCACCTTCGCCGACTTCCGGAACCAGATCACCAAGGGTGAGATGACCAACCCGTTCCGGTCCGGCTGGCAGATGGACTACCCGCTGATCGACGACTTCCTGACGCCGCTGTACGCGACCGGTGGCAGCTCGAACGACTCGCACTACAGCAACCCGAAGTTCGACGCGCTGATCAAGCAGGCGAACGCCGAGCCGGACACCACCAAGGCCACGCAGCTCTACCAGCAGGCCGAGAAGCTGCTCTTCACCGACATGCCGGTGATCCCGCTCTGGTACCAGAACGGCGAGGCGGGCTGGTCCTCTCGCGTCTCGAACGTGACCGAGAACGCGTTCAGCTACCCCGTCTACACGGACATCACGGTCAACAGCTGACCTGATGCCGTGCCGCGCCCGCCCCGGCGACCCCGGGGCGGGCGCGCACCACCGTCTGGTCCGATCCCTGGAGGACACATGGGGCGCTACGTCATCAGGCGACTGCTCCAGATGGTGCCGGTCTTCATCGGCACGACGTTTCTGATCTTCGTCATGGTCTACGCCCTCGGCGACCCCGTGGCGGCCATGTTCGGCGACAAGGCGCCCGACCCGGCGACCGCCGCGCAGATCCGGCACGCGATGTACCTGGACCACCCGCTCCCGGCCCAGTACGTCCACTACATGAAGCAGATCTTCACCGGTGACTTCGGCACCTCGGCCAACGGCCAGCCGGTCACCGAGCTGATGGGCACCGCGTTCCCGGTCACCATCCGGCTGACCCTGGTCGCGTTCGTGATCGAGGCGGTGGCCGGTGTCGGCCTCGGCCTGATCGCGGGCTTGCGCCGCGGGCGGCTGGCCGACTCCGGGGTGCTCGCGTTCACCCTGATCGTGGTGGCCGTCCCCACCTTCGTCACCGGCTACCTGCTCCAGTACTTCTTCGGCGTCAAGTGGCACGTCGCCAACCCCGCGGTCGCCGAGGGCGCCCCGATCGGCGACCTGATCATGCCGGGCCTGGTGCTGGCGGGCGTCTCGCTGGCGTACGTGGCCCGGCTGACCCGGACCTCGGTCGCGGAGAACTCCCGCGCCGACTACCTGCGCACCGCCGTCGCCAAGGGCCTGCCCCGGCGCCGCGTGGTCACCGTGCACCTGCTGCGCAACTCGCTGATACCCGTGGTGACCTTCCTCGGCACCGACGTCGGCGCCCTGATGGGCGGCGCGGTCGTCACCGAGCGGATCTTCAACATCCACGGCGTCGGCTACCAGCTCTACCAGGGCATCCTGCGGCAGAACCCCCCGACGGTGGTCGGCTTCGTCACCATCCTGGTGATCATCTTCCTCGCCGCCAACCTGCTCGTCGACCTGCTCTACGCGGTCCTGGACCCGAGGATTCGGTATGCCTGAGATGACCGACAGCCAGGCGGTGGCCGACGCCGCCGGCACCGTCCCCACGCCGTCCGCCGTGACCGGCGGGGAGCGCGCGAAGGCGCGCAGCCTGTGGTCCGACGCGCTCCGGGACCTCAGCCGCAAGCCGATGTTCTACGTCTCCGGCCTGCTCATCCTCTTCCTGGTCTTCATCGCCATCTGGCCCGGCGCGATCGCCAGCGGCAACCCGCTCTCCTGCGACCTGGCCAAGTCCCAGATGGGGCCGACCTCCGGGCACCCCTTCGGCTTCGACACCCAGGGCTGCGACGTCTACACCCGCACGGTGTACGGCGCCCGCGCGTCGGTGTCGGTGGGCATCTTCTCCACCATCGGGGTCGCGGTGCTCGGCTCGCTGCTCGGCGGCCTCGCCGGGTTCTTCGGCGGCTGGTGGGACGCGATCCTCTCCCGGATCAGCGACGTCTTCTTCGGCATCCCGATCCTGCTGGGCGGCGTGGTGTTCCTGTCGGTGGTCAAGGGCGGCACCGTCACCACCGTGTCGGTCTTCATCGTGCTGCTGGGCTGGCCGCAGATCGCCCGGATCGCCCGCGGTGCGGTGATCACCGCCAAGCAGCAGGACTACGTCCAGGCCGCCCGCGCGCTCGGCGCGAGCAACACCCGGATGCTGCTGCGGCACATCGCGCCCAACGCGCTCGCCCCGATCATCGTGGTGGCCACCATCGCGCTGGGCACGTTCATCTCGCTGGAGGCGACGCTGTCCTTCCTCGGGGTGGGCCTCAAGCCGCCGGCCGTCTCGTGGGGCATCGACATCTCCCAGGCGTCCAGCGAGATCCGCAACGCGCCGCACATGCTGCTGTGGCCCGCGGGCGCGCTGAGCATCACCGTGCTGGCGTTCATCATGCTCGGCGACGCGGTCCGCGACGCCCTCGACCCCAAGCTGCGCTAGGAGGCGTCACGTTGACTGTCACCGACGAGAGGGCGGGCGCCGCGGCGCCCGCGTCCACCACCCCGCTGCTCGACGTGCGCGACCTGCACGTGGAGTTCCACACCCGCGACGGGGTGGCCCGCGCCGTCAACGGCGTGAACTACTCCGTGCGCGCGGGCGAGACGCTGGCGGTGCTCGGCGAGTCCGGGTCCGGCAAGTCCGTCACCGCGCAGACCGTGATGGGCATCCTGGACATGCCGCCCGGCCGGATCACGCACGGCGAGATCCTCTTCCAGGGCGAGGACATGCTGAAGATGTCCGCGGAGCAGCGGCGCCGGATACGCGGCCGGAAGATCGCGATGATCTTCCAGGACGCGCTGTCCTCGCTCAACCCGGTGCTGAGCGTGGGCTACCAGCTCGGCGAGATGTTCCGGGTGCACCAGGGGATGTCCCGCAAGCAGGCCCGCGCCAAGGCGATCGAGCTGATGGACCGGGTGCGCATCCCGGCGGCGAAGGACCGGATCGGCGACTACCCGCACCAGTTCTCCGGCGGTATGCGCCAGCGGATCATGATCGCGATGGCGCTGGCCCTGGAGCCGGACCTGATCATCGCGGACGAGCCGACCACCGCGCTGGACGTCACCGTGCAGGCGCAGGTGATGGACCTGCTCGCGGAGCTCCAGCGCGAGTACAACATGGGCCTGATCCTGATCACCCACGACCTCGGTGTGGTCGCGGACGTGGCCGACAAGATCGCGGTGATGTATGCGGGCCGGATCGTGGAGACCTCGCCCGTGCACGACATCTACCGGGCGCCCGCGCACCCCTACACCAAGGGCCTGCTCCAGTCGATCCCGCGGCTGGACCGCAAGGGCCAGGAGCTGTACGCGATCAAGGGCCTGCCGCCCAACCTGACCCGTATCCCCGGCGGTTGCGCGTTCCACCCGCGCTGCCCGATCGCGCGGGACGTGTGCCGGACCGAGGTCCCGCAGCTGCACACCGTCGGCGCCGAGCGCGGCAGCGCCTGCCACTTCTGGAAGGAGACGATCGGTGACTGAGCCCATCCTGCGGGTCCGCAACCTGGTCAAGCACTTCCCGCTGACCCGCGGCATCCTGTTCCAGAAGGAGGTCGGCGCGGTCAAGGCCGTCGACGGCATCTCCTTCGACCTGTACGCGGGGGAGACGCTCGGCATCGTCGGCGAGTCCGGCTGCGGCAAGTCCACGGTGGCGAAGCTGCTGATGAACCTGGAGCGGGCCACCTCCGGCGAGGTGTTCTACAAGGGCGAGGACATCACCAAGCTGTCCGGGCGGGCGCTGAAGGCGGTTCGCCGGAACATCCAGATGGTCTTCCAGGACCCCTACACCTCGCTGAACCCCCGGATGACGGTCGGCGACATCATCGGCGAGCCCTTCGACATCCACCCCGAGGTCGCCCCCAAGGGCGACCGTCGGGCCCGGGTGCGCGAGCTGCTGGACGTGGTCGGCCTCAACCCCGAGTACATCAACCGCTACCCGCACCAGTTCTCCGGCGGGCAGCGCCAGCGCATCGGCATCGCCCGCGGCCTGGCCCTCAACCCGGAGATCATCATCTGCGACGAGCCGGTCTCCGCGCTGGACGTCTCGGTGCAGGCGCAGGTGATCAACCTGATGGAGAAGCTCCAGGACGAGTTCGGCCTGTCCTACCTCTTCATCGCGCACGACCTGTCGATCGTGCGGCACATCTCCGACCGGGTCGGCGTGATGTACCTGGGGCGGATGGCGGAGATCGGCACCGACGCCGAGATCTACGAGCACCCGACCCACCCCTACACGCAGGCACTGCTCTCCGCGGTGCCGGTGCCCGACCCCACCGGGCGCGAGGAGCGGGTGGGCGCCGCCGCGGGCGGCGAGGGGAGCGCCGCCGCGGGTAAGGGGAGGATCATCCTCACCGGCGACGTGCCCTCGCCGGCGAACCCGCCGTCCGGCTGCCGCTTCCGCACCCGCTGCTGGAAGGCGCAGGAGCGGTGCGCGCAGGAGGTGCCGCTGCTCGCGGTGCCTTCGGTCTTCGCCGGCACCGACACCCCGGCCGCCCACGAGTCGGCGTGCCACTTCGCGGAGGAGCGGCAGGTGGTGGGCGGGGCCGCCGACGCGGCCTGACACACCTGGCGCACCGCCACCCCGGCTCGTACGAACGCAGCGCCCCGGACCGCCTCCCGCGGACCGGGGCGCTGCGCCGTACGTGCGGCCGCAGGCCGCGCCGGACGCGTCCACCCGGGTGAACTTCGGCCGCCCGACCGCCTCCTGACCCGCACTTCGACCCGCGACACGGAGTCAAGAAGTGCGGGTATGCCCTTATTGCGGTGTCATGAGTACGCACATGCCCTTTGGGACCCATGAGGAGGCGTTCGATGCGCGGAGCCACACGCGTGAGGTGTGCGGTGGGCGTGCTGGCGGTCGCGCTGGCCGCCACGGCCTGCGGCGGCGGGAGCAGCAGCAGTGGCGGCGGCAGCAGCAGCGGCGGTGTCGTGCGCGCCTCGTGGGGCGACCCGCAGAACCCGCTGGAGCCGGCCGACACCAATGAGGTGCAGGGCGGCAAGGTGCTCGACATGATCTTCCGCGGCCTGAAGAAGTACAACCCGAAGACCGCCAAGGCCGAGAACATGATTGCCCAGTCGATCACCACCACCGACTCGCAGAACTTCGACATCAAGATCAAGCCGGGGTGGAAGTTCAGCAACGGCGAGCCGGTCACCTCCGACTCCTTCATCAACGCCTGGAACTTCGGCGCCCTGCTGAAGAACGCCCAGCTCAACGCCTTCTTCTTCGAGCAGATCGACGGCTACGACAAGGTGCACCCCAACGCCGCGGGCGCGACGTCCACCGCCACCAAGCTCTCGGGCCTGACGAAGGTGTCGGACACCGAGTTCAAGGTGAAGCTCAACCAGAAGTTCTCACTGTGGCCCGACACCCTCGGCTACTCGGCGTTCTACCCGCTGCCCCAGTCGTTCTTCACCAACCAGGCGGCCTGGCTGAAGAACCCGGTCGGCAACGGCCCGTACAAGATCCAGCAGTACACCAAGGGCACCCAGATGTCCCTGCGCAAGTGGGACGGGTACAAGGGTCCGGACGCGGCCGTGAACAACGGCGTCGACCTGCGGGTCTACACCGACAACAACACCGCCTACACCGACCTCCAGGCCGGCAACATCGACCTGGTCGACGACATCCCGGCCTCGCAGCTGAAGAACGTCAAGTCCGACCTCGGCAGCCGCTACATCAACGAGCCGGCCGGCATCATCCAGACCATCGCCTTCCCGCTCTACGACAGCCGCTGGTCGTCGGCGAAGTCCGCCCTGGTCCGGCAGGGCCTGTCGATGGCGATCAACCGCAAGCAGATCACCCAGCAGATCTTCCAGAACACCCGCACCCCCGCCACCGACTGGACCTCCCCGGTGCTCGGCGACGCGGGCGGCTACAAGGCCGGGCTGTGCGGTGAGACCTGCGACTACAACCCCACCAAGGCCAAGCAGCTGATCCAGCAGGGCGGCGGCCTGCCCGGCGGGCAGATCACCATCGGCTACAACGCCGACACCGGCTCGCACAAGGAGTGGGTGGACGCGGTCTGCAACAGCATCAACAACGTGCTGGGCAACAACAAGGCCTGCGTCGGCGCCCCCACCGGCACCTTCGCCGACTTCCGGAACCGGATCACCAACAAGCAGATGACCAACCCGTTCCGGTCCGGCTGGCAGATGGACTACCCGCTGATCCAGGACTTCCTCCAGCCGCTGTACTTCACCAACGCCTCCTCCAACGACTCGCACTACAGCAACCCGCAGTTCGACAAGCTGGTCAACCAGGCGAACGCCGACAGCAACACCAGCAGCGCCATCAGCACCTTCCAGGACGCGGAGAAGCTGCTGGTCAAGGACATGCCGGCGATTCCGCTGTGGTACCAGAACGGCAGCGCGGGCTACTCCACGAACCTCAGCAGCGTCAGCCTCAACCCGTTCAGCGTCCCGGTCTACAACGAGATCAAGGTCAAGTGAGACCGGCCGGAGGCCGCACCGGGGCGACCCGGTGCGGCCTCCGGCCACTTTCCGTGCATTCCGTGCAGGAGGCCCCATGGGACGCTATGTGATCCGGCGGCTGCTCCAGATGATCCCGGTGTTCATCGGCAGCACCTTCCTGATCTTCTTCATGGTCTACGCGCTCGGCGACCCCGTCGCCGCGCTCTTCGGCGAGCGGGCGCCGGACCCGGCCACGGCCGCCCAGATCCGGCACGACCTGTACCTCGACCACTCGCTGGGCGCCCAGTACCTGCACTACATGAAGAACATCTTCAGCGGGGACTTCGGCACCGCCTTCAACGGCCAGGCGGTCACCTCGCTGATGGGCAGCGCCTTCCCGATCACCATCCGGCTGACCATCGTGGCGATCATCTTCGAGATCATCATCGGCATCCTGCTCGGCGTCATCACCGGCATGCGGCGCGGCAAGCCGGTCGACACCGGGGTGCTGCTGCTGACCCTGGTGGTCATCTCGGTGCCCACCTTCGTCACCGGCTACGTGCTCCAGTACATCTTCGGCGTCCAGCTGAAGTGGACCGCGCCCTCGGTGTCGCCCAGCGCGCCCTTCAACGAACTGATCCTGCCCGGGCTGGTGCTCGCCCTGGTCTCGCTCGCCTACGTCACCCGGCTCACCCGCACCTCGATCGCGGAGAACACCCGCGCCGACTACGTGCGCACCGCCGTCGCCAAGGGCCTGCCCCGGCACCGGGTGATCACCCGGCACCTGCTGCGCAACTCGCTGATCCCCGTGGTGACCTTCATCGGCACCGACATCGGCGCCCTGATGGGCGGCGCCATCGTCACCGAGCGGATCTTCAACATCCACGGCGTCGGCTACCAGCTCTACCAGGGCATCCTGCGCAACAACGCCCCCACCGTGGTCGGCTTCGTCACCATCCTGGTCCTGGTGTTCCTGCTGGCCAACCTGCTTGTCGACCTGCTCTACGCGGTCCTGGACCCGAGGATTCGCTATGCCTGAACCGATCGACCCCAACGAAGCGATCGACCCGAACCAGGCCATCGCACCGACCGGCGGCTACGGCGGCAGCATGGACCTGGCCGCCTCCGACGCGCAGACCCTGGAGCAGCCGCCGGGGCCCGAGCAGGAGGGCGGCCCCGCCGCCAAACCGCGCAGCCTGTGGTCCGACGCCTGGCGCGACCTGCGGCGCAACCCGATCTTCATCATCTCCGCGCTGATCATCCTCTTCCTGATCTTCATCTCGATCTGGCCGGGCACCATCGCCACCCAGGACCCGCTGAAGGCCAACCTCGCCCGGGCACAGGAGGGTTCGGCCCCCGGCCACCCCTTCGGCTTCGACAACCAGGGCCGCGACGTCTACACCCGCGTCGTCTACGGGGCCAGGGCGTCGGTCACCGTCGGCGTGTGCGCGACCGCCGGCGTGGTCATCCTCGGCAGCGTGCTCGGCGGCCTCGCCGGGTTCTTCGGCGGCTGGTGGGATGCGATCCTCTCCCGGATCAGCGACGTCTTCTTCGGCATCCCGGTGATCCTCGGCGGCCTGGTCTTCCTGTCGGTGGTCACCAACTCCACGGTGTGGCCGGTGGTCGGGTTCATGGTGCTGCTGGGCTGGCCGCAGATCGCCCGTATCGCCCGCGGCTCGGTGATCACCGCCAAGCAGAACGACTACGTACAGGCCGCCCGCGCGCTCGGCGCCGGCAACTCCCGGATGCTGGTACGGCACATCACGCCCAACGCCGTCGCCCCGGTGATCGTCGTCGGCACCATCGCGCTGGGCACGTACATCGCACTGGAGGCGACGCTGTCCTACCTCGGCGTGGGCCTGAAACCGCCCACCGTCTCCTGGGGCATCGACATCTCCGACGCGTCCAACGAGATCCGCAACGCGCCGCACATGCTGCTGTGGCCGGCCGGCGCGCTGAGCCTGACCGTACTGGCGTTCATCATGCTCGGCGACGCGGTCCGCGACGCCCTCGACCCCAAGCTGCGCTAGGAGGCGTCGCGATGCCAACAGGTGGCACAGGAGCCACGGAAGCCGCCGCGGCACCGTCCGCGCAGCCGCCCGCCGGCGACGGCCCGCTGCTCGACGTACGGGACCTGCACGTGGAGTTCCGCACCCGGGAGGGCACCGCCAAAGCGGTCAACGGCGTCAACTACTCGGTGGACGCCGGGGAGACGCTGGCGGTGCTCGGCGAGTCCGGTTCCGGCAAGTCGGTGACCGCGCAGGCGATCATGGGCATCCTCGACTCGCCCCCCGGGTTCGTCACCCAGGGCGAGGTCGTCTTCCAGGGCCGGGACCTGCTCAAGCTCTCCGCCGAGGAGCGGCGCCGGGTGCGCGGCGCGAAGATGGCGATGATCTTCCAGGACGCGCTGTCCTCGCTCAACCCGGTGCTCAGCGTCGGCGAGCAGCTCGGCGAGATGTTCCGGGTCCACCACAAGGCCTCCCGCAAGGACGCCCGCGCCAAGGCGATCGAGCTGATGGAGCGGGTCCGCATCCCCGCCGCCCGCGAACGCGTCAAGCAGTACCCGCACCAGTTCTCCGGCGGTATGCGGCAGCGCGTGATGATCGCGATGGCGCTGGCCCTGGAGCCGGACCTGATCATCGCGGACGAGCCGACCACCGCGCTGGACGTCACCGTGCAGGCGCAGGTGATGGAGCTGCTCGCCGAACTCCAGCGCGAGTACAACATGGGGCTGATCCTGATCACCCACGACCTCGGTGTGGTCGCGGACGTGGCCGACAAGATCGCGGTGATGTACGCGGGCCGGATCGTGGAGACCTCGCCCGTCCACGACATCTACCGGGCGCCGGCCCACCCCTACACCAAGGGCCTGCTCGACTCCATCCCGCGGCTGGACCGCAAGGGCCAGGAGCTGTACGCGATCAAGGGCCTGCCGCCCAACCTGCTGCACATCCCGCCCGGCTGCGCCTTCCACCCGCGCTGCCCGCGCGCCCAGGCCGTGTGCCGCACCGACGAACCCCCGCTGTACCGGGTCAGCCAGGACCGGGCGAGCGCCTGCCACTTCTGGAAGGAGACCCTGCATGACGACAGCCTCCCGTCCGCAGACGCCTGAGTCGGTCGCCTCCGACCCGTCCGGTCGTGAGCCGATCCTCCAGGTCCGCGGCCTGGTCAAGCACTTCCCGCTGACCCGCGGCATCCTGTTCAAGAAGCAGATCGGCGCCGTGCAGGCGGTCGACGGGGTCACCTTCAACCTGTACGCGGGGGAGACCCTCGGCATCGTCGGGGAGTCCGGCTGCGGCAAGTCCACGGTGGCGAAGCTGCTGATGAACCTGGAGCAGCCCACCGCGGGCGAGATCATCTACAAGGGCGAGGACATCAGCCGGGTCTCCGGGCGGGCGCTGAGGTCGGTCCGCCGGAACATCCAGATGGTCTTCCAGGACCCCTACACCTCGCTGAACCCCCGGATGACGGTCGGCGACATCATCGGCGAGCCCTTCGAGATCCACCCCGAGGTCGCGCCCAAGGGCGACCGGCGGCGCCGGGTGCGCGAGCTGCTGGACGTGGTCGGCCTCAACCCCGAGTACATCAACCGCTACCCGCACCAGTTCTCCGGCGGGCAGCGCCAGCGCATCGGCATCGCCCGCGGGCTCGCGCTGCGCCCGGAGATCATCGTGGCCGACGAGCCGGTCTCCGCGCTGGACGTCTCGGTGCAGGCCCAGGTGGTCAACCTGATGGAGCGGTTGCAGGACGAGTTCCAGCTGTCGTACATGTTCATCGCGCACGACCTGTCGATCGTGCGGCACATCGCCGACCGGGTCGGGGTGATGTACCTCGGCAAGATCGTCGAGATCGGCTCGGACACCGAGATCTACGAGCACCCCACCCACCCGTACACCCAGGCGCTGCTCTCCGCGGTGCCGGTGCCCGACCCGGAGGCGCGCGAGCACCGGGAGCGGATCATCCTGCACGGCGACGTGCCCTCGCCGGCCAACCCGCCGTCCGGCTGCCGGTTCCGCACCCGCTGCTGGAAGGCCCAGGAGATCTGCGCGGAGGTGGAACCGCCGCTGGCGGTGCCGGAGGTCTTCCGGTCCACCGCGGGACCGGCCGAGCACCCCTCGGCCTGCCACTTCGCGGAGGAGAAGCAGATCGTGCCGGGCGACTGACCGCGCCCACCGAGTCGCCGGGAGCCGGCACGCGGAAAACGCCAGGGCCGTGCCCGCATCCCTTGGAGGGGGACGGGCACGGCCCTGGCGTTCGTGCCGGTCGTGCGACGCTCGGGGCTCAGGCCGTCTTGTCCGCCCCGCCCTCGGCCTTCTCGGCGGCCTTCGCCGCCGCCTCGGCCTCGGCCTCCGCGGCCGCCTCCGCGGCGGAGTCCTCGATCGCGGCCAGCGCCGGGTCCAGGACGATGTCCTCCTTGCGCGCCTCGACCGACGGCTCCTCCGGGAAGTGGCACGCCGTCAGGTGGCCGTCCGCGCTGCCGCTGAGCTGCACCAGCGGCGGCTCCTGCTCGGCGCAGACGTCCTGCGCCTTCCAGCAGCGGGTGCGGAACCGGCAGCCGGACGGCGGGTTGATCGGCGAGGGCACGTCACCGGCGAGCCGGATGCGCTCGCGGCCGTCGTCGTCCGGGTCCGCCTCCGGCGCCGCGGACAGCAGCGCGTGCGTGTACGGGTGGCGCGGACCGCCGTAGATCGACTCGCGGTCGCCGATCTCCACGATCTTGCCCAGGTACATCACCGCGATGCGCTGCGAGAAGTGCCGCACGATCGCCAGGTCGTGCGCGATGAACAGGAACGCGATGCCGAGTTCCTTCTGCACCTTCTGGAGCAGGTTCACCACCTGCGCCTGGATGGACACGTCCAGCGCGGAGACCGGCTCGTCGGCCACGATCAGCTTCGGGTCCACCGACAGCGCCCGCGCCACCCCGATGCGCTGCCGCTGGCCGCCGGAGAACTCGTGCGGGAAGCGGTTGTAGTGCTCGGGGTTGAGGCCGACGATCTCCAGCAGCTCGCGGACCCGCTTCTCGCGGCCCCCGGCCGGGTTGATCCCGTTGATCTCCATCGGCGCGGAGATGATGCTGCCGACCGTCTGCCGCGGGTTCAGCGAGGCGTACGGGTCCTGGAAGATCATCTGGATCTCGGACCGGATCGGCGCCAGCTCCTTGCGGGAGGAGTGCGTGATGTCCTGCCCGGCGTACGACAGCCGGCCGGCGGTCGGCTCCAGCAGCCGGGTGACCAGCCGGCCGGTGGTCGACTTGCCGCAGCCGGACTCGCCGACCATGCCGAGCGCCTCGCCGGCGTCGATGTGGAAGTCGAGTCCGTCCACCGCGCGGACGTTGCCCACCCGCCGCTGGAAGACGAACCCACCCGTGATCGGGAAGTACTTCTGCAGCCCCGTCACCTCGAGCAGCCGGTCACCCGCGCCGGGGCGCGGCTCGGGGACCTTGTCCAGGGTCACCTGTTCAGTCATTGCTTGTTCCTCGACTCCTGGTCAGCGCAGCCGCGGCTGGATCTGCTCGATGAAGATGTCACGCTTCTGGTCCGCCGTGAGGTGGCACGCGGCACCGCGTCCGGCCGGCAGCACCGGCCGCTGTGTGCTGCACAGGCTGTCCGGCACCTGGTCGGTGAACGAGCAGCGCGGGTGGAACGGGCAGCCGCTCGGCGGGTTCAGCAGGCTGGGCGGCGACCCGGGCACCGGCGCGAGCGGCACGTCCACGGACGCGGACAGGCGCGGGATGGAGCCCAGCAGGCCCCACGCGTAGGGGTGCTGGGGCGTCTGGAGGATGTCCCGCACGGTGCCGCGCTCGGCGGCCCGGCCGGCGTACATCACGACCACGTCGTCCGCGGTGTTGGCGATCACGCCCAGGTCGTGGGTGATCAGGATGATCGCGGTGCCGCTCTCCTGCTGGAGGTCCTTGAGCAGGTCCAGGATCTGGGCCTGCACGGTCACGTCCAGCGCGGTGGTCGGCTCGTCGGCGATCACCAGCTCGGGGTCGCAGACCAGCGCCATCGCGATCATCGCGCGCTGCCGCATGCCGCCGGAGAACTGGTGCGGGTAGTCGTCCACCCGGGTCTTCGGGTGCGGGATGCCGACCCGTTCGAGCATCTCGATGGCCCGTGACCGCGCCTCCTTCTTGGAGGCGCCCATGTGCTTCATGTAGGGCTCGGCGATCTGCCGCCCGACCGTGTAGTACGGCGACAGGGCGGTCAGCGAGTCCTGGAAGACCATGGACATCTTCTTGCCGCGCAGCTTCTCCAGCGTGTGCTCGGAGGCGCCGGTCAGCTCCTGGCCGTCGAGGACGATCTCACCGGTGATGGTGGAGTTGCGCGGGTTGTGCAGCCCCAGGATCGCCAGGTTGGTGACCGACTTGCCGGAGCCGGACTCGCCCACGATGCCGAGGGTCTTGCCCCGGTCGAGGTCGAACGACAGGCCGTCGACGGCCTTCACGACGCCGTCCTCCGTGGCGAACTGGACGTACAGGTCGCGCACCGAGAGGAAGTGCTCGGATTCCTGAGGCGTCGGCTCGGCCTCGGGCTTCGTCAGGATGGTCACGGGCGGGGTCTCCTACCGGGTGGTGCGCTGGTGGTCGCGGCTTGGGGGTCCCCCCGCCGGCCGCCGGAGGGGGTGCCCTCCGGCGAGAGCGCGGGGGTGGTGCGGGGCCGCGGTCACGACAGCCTGATCCGCGGGTCGATGAGGGCGTAGCAGGCGTCGATGATGATGTTGAAGGTGACGATCGCGGTCGCGCTGAAGAGCATGACGGCCATCTCCAGCGGCAGGTCGGTCTGCGTCACCGCGTTCACCGCGAGCATGCCCAGGCCGTGCAGGCCGAACGTCGACTCGGTGATGATGGCGCCGCCGAAGACGGAGCCGAGGTCGATACCGAAGATCGTGATGATGGAGGCCGCGGCGCCGCGCAGGGCGTAGCGGTAGAACACGTACTTCGATCCCATGCCCTTGGCGCGGGCGGCGCGGATGTGGTCCTCGGACAGCTGCTCGATCATCAGCGAGCGGGTCTGCCGGCTGTAGTTGGACCAGAAGATCACCGACATGACCAGGCAGGGCAGCACCAGGCCGCTGATCGAGCCGACCGGGTCGGAGGACCAGGTCGGGTCGTGGCCGTGGTCGAGCCAGCCGAGCTTGTCGGCGAAGAGCGCGATGGCCAGCGGGCCGATGAAGTAGATCTGCACCGAGTTGCCGAGCAGCGAGATGGAGCTGGCGACGCGGTCGAAGGTCTTGCCCTGCTGCCAGGCGGCGAGCATGCCCAGGCCGACGCCGATGATCAGGAACGCGGCGGAACCGCCGAGGGCCAGCGACAGCGTGGTCGGGTAGCGGTCGGCGATGGTCGGCCAGATCGCCTGGTCGTTGGCGAAGGAGAAGCCGAAGCAGGGGGCCGGGCAGTTCTGCCCGTCGGGCATGTGCCGGCCGGTGAAGATGCCGGTCATGTAGTCCCAGTACTGCTGGTAGACCGGCAGGTCCAGGCCCATGCGGTGGTGGATGTCCCGCACGATGCCGGGGTTGGAGCAGTTCTTGCCGCACGCGAGCTGAGCCGGGTCGGCGGGTAGTACGAAGAACAGGAAGTAGGTGACGGCGCTGATGGCCACCAGGATCACGATCGCGCCCAAAACGCGACGTGTGAGGAAACGGAGCATCGGTGAGCTCTTCCGTGGGGGCGCGGGCGGCGGCCGCGCGGTCAGATCCGGGGGCAGCCGGCCCAGGCGGTCGCCTGGGCCGGCTGCCCGGTTGTCGGACTACTGCTTGACGTACACAGTGTTGGCGTTGACGGCGCCGATGACCGAGTTGTAGGTCACACCACCCAGGCCGGAGCCGTAGATGTTGAAGTACTTGTCGAAGAGGAACGGCACCTGGGCCGTGTCCTTCGACAGGGAGTACTCCGAGAGCTTCTCCCACTCGGCGGTCTGGGTCTTGACGTCAGCGATGTTCTTGATCCGCGTGATCTCGCTGTTGATGTGCGAGTCGTTCAAGAACGAGTAGTTGTTCGTGCCGTCCGTCAGGTTGGTGCCGTCCATGGTCGGCGGGACCACGGTCGACGCGTTCGGCCAGTCCGCGCCCCAGCCGGTGCGGTAGATGTCGAACTGGTTGTTCACCTTCCCGACGACCGTGTAGTAGGAGGTCGCGTCGATCGGCTTGCGCACGACCTGGAAACCGGCCTTCTCCAGCGCGTTGGCGATCGTCAGCGAGACCGTGGACCACTTCGGCACGTTCGCGTACGGGAAGACCAGCTTCGGGTGCGGCTGACCGGCCTCCTTCAGCAGCTCCTTGGCCTTCTCCACGTTACCGGTCGGCTGGGTGAGCTTGCCGAACGGGTCGTACTTCTTCCACCCGGAGATGGTCGGGCTGAGCAGCGTGGTGCCGAGGTCGCCCTGCGGCGAGCCGCCCATGGCCTGCTGGACCTGCGACATCGGGAACGCGTAGGCGATCGCCTGGCGGACCTTCGGGTCGGTGATCCGCTTGGTGTTGATGTCGAGGGTCTCGACGTACGGCTGGTACTGGTTGACCGTGCGCGCCTTGTACTCGGCGTCGGTCGTCAGCTTGGCCATCTGCGAGGTGTCCGCGACACCGGACAGGTCGAGCGCGTCCTTGTCGGTGCCCGAGCCGGCCATGATCCGCTGGGTCAGACCCGGCTGCTGGATGCCCAGCTGGAAGTTCCACGAGTCCGGGTAGGCGTTGCGGATCGGGTCGGTCTTCGGGTCCCAGTACGGGTTGCGCTTGAAGACCAGCGACTTGCCGGGCTTGTACGACGCGATCTCGTACGGGCCGGAGGAGACCGGGTGGTTGTTGTACCCGGCCTTGTCGTCCTTGGACTTCTCCACCGGAGCCGTCACCGGCATCGCCATCGCGTAGGGCGCGTCGGCGTGCGGGGTCTGGAAGTGGAAGACGACGGTCTTGTCGTCCGGCGTGGCCAGGATGCTGTCCGGGATCTCCTTACCGTCGTAAGGGCCCTTGTACGCGTCCTTGAAGTTGGTGCCGTACAGCCAGCTCTGGAGGTAGACCGGGCCCTGGGTGACGAAGCTCGAGAACAGCCGCTCGATGCTGTACTTGACGTCCTTGGACGTGATGGTGCTGCCGTCCTGGAACTTCAGGCCGTCCTTGAGGGTGAACGTCCAGGTCTTGCCGCCGTCCGACATCTTGCCGGTGTCGGTGGCCATGTCGCCGACGAGGATCGTCTTCCCGGTCTTCGGGTCGATCTTGTACCCGGTGAGGGTACGGGCGTAGAGCGGGGAGACCGACAGCTGGTCGCTGACGTACTGCTGGGCCGGGTCCAGGTAGTCGAAGCCCGCCTGGTCCAGGTCCTGGACGGTGCCGCCCTTGGTGGCGCCCGCGACCGCGGGGGCGGGGCCGGTGGAGTCGGCGGCGGTGCCGAGACCGTAGTTCGGAACCGGTGCCTTGCTTGCGCCCCCTGTGCTAGGACCGGTGTTGCCACCCCCGCTGCTGCACGCGGAGGCGGTCAGCGACAGAGCTCCGACGGCCGCGACGGCGGCCACCAAGCGAGCTTTGCTGTGTCTCATGAAATCCTGCCTGTCTGGACTGAACTGCCACTGATGCCGACGCCCGGCGGCCGCGTGCACGGACCGGTCCGACGACCTGGACAACTGGAACGATGAGCTATCAGGCCCGCACCCCGGGTACCGGCCTGCTAGCGAAGGGTCTTGGGGTCGAGAGCATCCCGGACCGAGTCCCCGAGCAGGTTGAAGGCGACCACGAAGATCACCATCGCGATGCCGGGGAAGAACATGAAGGTGATGTCACTGTCGTAGAACGTCGCGCCGGTCTGGAACATCAGGCCCCAGTCCGGCGTGGGGTCGACGATGCCGACGCCGAGGTAGGACAGGCCCGCCTCCGCCGTCACGAAGACCGGGAGCATCAGGGTGGACTGCACCAGGATGGTGCTCCAGATGTTGGGCAGGAGCTCCTTGCTGATGATCCGCCACGAGGAGGCGCCGCTGATCCGGGCCGCCTCCACGAACTCCCGCTCGCGCAGGCTCAGCACCTGGGCGCGTACCAGGCGGCCGATGCTCATCCAGCCCAGGATGAACTGCACCCCGATCAGCACCACCGGGCGGACCCACCAGGACTCCTGCTCGCCGGGCTTGACGAAGAAGAGGATCACGACCGGGGAGAACGCGATGAAGAAGAGCTGGCTAGGGAAGGACAGCATGAAGTCGGAGAACCGGCCCATGAAGTAGTCGGTCTTCCCGCCGAGGTAGCCCTGGGTCAGGCCGAAGAGCACGCCGACCCCGACCGCGAGCACGGTGACCGCGAGCGCGATCAGCAGCGAGGTGCGGATGCCGTAGAGCAGCAGCATGAACACGTCGCGGCCCAGGCGCGGCTCGATGCCGAACCAGTGGTCGGAGCTGATGCCGCCGTTCGGCTTGATCGGCAGGCCGAACCCGTTCAGCAGGCCGTCGTCCTGGCCGTACAGGTCGTAGGCGTTCTTGCCGTAGAGCTTGCCGATGAGCGGCGCGCACAGCGGCACGATGATGAACAGCGCCACGACGACCGCGCAGACGATGCCCGTCTTGTCGCGCTTGAAGCGCATCCAGGCCAGCTGACCGGGGGTGCGTCCGGCGAGTTCAGGGGTGCCCTTCGTGCCCGGGGTGCCGGAGTTTCCCTCGGGCTCGAGGGTGAGGCTGTCGCCATCGGCGGCAGCCTGGCTTGGACTCGTCATCTGGTTACTTCCCGGGGCCGAGAGCGTCAGTGCGACGCGGGTTGCGCGTCATGGGTTGAGCGGACTTTCGCAATGGAATCAACTTCCAGTCAAGGGGGGAAGGAAGGAAGAAAGCTTGTTGTTTGGCATCTTGAGCGAAGGTTTTGCAGATTGGTGTCCGTACGTGCTTGACAGTGGTCAGTTGAAGCGGACATTGCGGACTTAGTGGTACGTAGTGCGTTTACATGCAAGCAACTTTTCTGTCGCAGCTCCGATATACGGACCGAGCAGTCTGAACAACGTACGGCCGTGCGGGTGCCGTAGGCCGGTCGGGGCCCGTTCAGGCGGGTCCCGACCGGCCGTTCCGCTTAGGGCCCGTCGTCTGGATCTCCGCGGTGTGGAGTTGGCGCCGGGTTCGAGTATCACCACCCGACCGGGCGACAACGAAAGAAGCCCCCGACACGACGTGTCGAGGGCTTCGCGCGCGCGGGGGCGGCGCGGCTACCGCCGCGGGCGGGTGCCGAGGGCGCGACGGAGGAAGTCCACCTGGAGCAGCAGCAGGTTCTCCGCGACCTGTTCCTGCGGGGTCATATGGGTGACCCCCGACAGCGGCAGCACCTCGTGCGGCCGCCCGGCGGCCAGCAGCGCGGTGGACAGCCGCAGCGAGTGGGCGACCAGGACGTTGTCGTCGGCGAGGCCGTGGATCACCATCATCGGCCGGGCCGGCTCCGCGGCCTGCACCAACCCGTGGTCGCCCACCAGCGAGTTCGCCTCGTAGACCTCGGGTTGCTCGCGGGGGTCGCCGAGGTAGCGCTCCATGTAGTGCGTGTCGTACAGCCGCAGGTCGGTGACCGGGGCGCCGACCACCGCCGCGTGGAAGACGTCCGGGCGGCGCAGGGCGGCCAGTCCCGCGAGGTAGCCGCCGTAGGACCAGCCGCGGATCGCCACCCGTCCCAGGTCCAGCGGGTACAGCTCGGCGACCGCGTGCAGCGCGGCCACCTGGTCGGGCAGCGAGACCCCGGCGAAGTCGCCCGCGATCGACTTCTCCCACTGCGGTGAACGCCCGGGCGTGCCGCGGCCGTCGGCCACGATCACCGCGAAGCCCTGGTCGGCGAACCACTGCGAGACCAGATGCGGGTTGTGCGCCGCGTGCACCCGCTGGCCGTGCGGCCCGCCGTAGGGGTCCATGAGCACCGGCAGTCGGCCGTCGCCCTCCTGCCAGCCGGTGGGCAGCAGCACCGCGGTCGGGATGCGCGCCGGGCCCGCCTCCAGCAGCCGCGGCCGCGCGGTCAGCGACGGTGTCTCGGCATGGGAGGCGATCCGGGCGACCTCGGCGCCGTCGCGCAGCACCCGGGTCACCGGGCCGGGCCGCTCCGGCGTGGCGGACGTCAGCACCGTCAGGCCGCCGGACCGCACCGCGGTGTGCACACCGGGCTCGGCCGAGACGCGGACCGGGGCGGCCGGGGCGCTGCCGCCGGGCACCCGGTAGACATGGATCTCGCCGATCTCCGGCGCGGCCGCGGCCTGCCCGGCGGAGGCGCTGACCAGGAAGTCCCCGTCCCCGGTGTCCAGCAGCGCCCGCAGGTGCAACTCCGGTCCGGTCAGGGTCAGTTCGCCCACCTTCAGGGCACGTGCTCCCGATGCGTCGGTGATCGTGACCAGCTCGCCGGCCGGGGTCAGGACCGGCACCCCAGGGAAGAGATCAAGCCAAGTTGGATCTTCCTCGACGGCCAGGGCCTTGGTCGCGCCCGAGGCGGTGTCCACCGACAGATACGCCTGGGAGCGCTGGTCCCGGGCCTGCACCAGCAGCAGCGGCGGGCCGGCCGGCGACCAGTGCACCGACGCGAGGTACGGATAGCGGTCGCGGTCCCACACCACGTCGGTGCGCGAGCCGTCCAGGCCGAACAGCGCGAGCGCCACCTCCGCGTTGGGCGTGCCGGCCTGCGGATAGGCGACCTCGACCGGGGCGCGGTCGGGGTGTGCGGGCTGCGAGATCCACCAGTGCTGGACCGGCGCCTCGTCCACCCGGGCGACCAGCAGCGCGCTGCTGTCCGGCGACCACCAGAAGCCGCGGCTGCGGCCCATCTCCTCGGCGGCGACGAACTCCGCGAGCCCCCAGGTGACCGACGGGCCGTCCGGCTCGGCGAGCGCGCGGTCCGCGGCACCCCCGCCCGCATCCCCGCCCGCATCCGCGCCCCCCTCCGTGCCCGCTCCTGCGTCCGAGTCCGCGCCCCCGCTGGCGGCCACCCGCAGCGCGCCGCCCGCCGTGTACGCCACCCAGCGGCCGTCCGGCGACGGCCGCGGGTCCACCACCGGGCCCGGCACGGCCAGTTCGCGCACCGCGGGCGCCCCCTCGCCGCCCGCGCCCCCGGCGGCGGTCAGGTCCGCCACGAACAGCCGCCCCGACAGTGCGAAGGCGGCCAGCTCCACCGCGCGGTCCACCGCGAAGGCCACCACGCCCGCGGAGCCCTCCCGGCTGCGCTCGCGCCGGGCCCGCTCGGCCGCGGGCAACTCCTCGCCGGCGCCGCCCAGTACGGCCGCGGGATCGGCCACCAGCCGCTCCACCGGGTCCTGCGCGCCGCCCGCCGGCAGGTCCAGCACCCACAGCAGCTGCTCCCGCTCGGTGCCGGAGCGGGACCGCACGAACGCCACCCGGTCCCCGCCCGGCGCGATCGCGAATGCCCGCGGCACCCCGAGGGTGAACCGCTGTGTCCGCGCGTGCTGCCGTGGGAATGAGAGGTACGTCATACCCGCGACCCTAGAGGGTGGCACCGACAATCGCCCCCGTATTACCGCCCGGCCGCGCCCGCGCGACGCTGACCTGGCCCTCTGCCGTACCCCGTGGTGTCGCCCACGGCCCTTACCGGACACGGCGGTTGGCTGGATCTGTTCATGCGCCCCCACGTGCTTCCGTGCTCCGACTTATGCGGTCGCACGGAAAGTTATGATCCGTAGCCGTGGGTGGGTAATAAGCATGTGGCAACTGACATGGACCCTGCGTATGAGGAGGTGAGCCGCTGTGGCACTCTCGATTTCGGCGGTGCTGCTGCTGCTGATCATCGTGGTTCTGCTGATCCGCCGTTCGGGGCTCAAGGCAGGGCACGCGGTGGCCTGTACGTTGCTCGGCTTCTATCTCGCCAGCTCCTCGTGGGCTCCTCAGATCACCAACCTCACCAGCAACGTGGCGCAGACCATCTCCAACATCAAGATCTAGGTCCGGTCCGGGTCCGGGTCCGGAGCAGGGGCGCGCGGGTGGCGGCACGGGCCGCTGCCCGGGTCCGGCGTGCGGCGCCGTAGGCTTCCACCATGACCGATGCTCCCGGCGGCACCCCCGAGCGGCGCCTGCTGCTCGTCCACGCCCACCCGGACGACGAGACGATCAACAACGGCGCCACCATGGCCAGATACGCGGCCGAAGGGGCCCTCGTCACCCTCGTCACCTGCACCCTCGGCGAGGAGGGCGAGGTCATCCCGCCGGAGCTGGCGCACCTCGCCGCCGACCGCGACGACACCCTCGGCGCCCACCGGATCGGCGAGCTGAGCGCGGCCATGGCCGCGCTGGGCGTCACCGACCACCGCTTCCTGGGCGGCCCCGGCCGCTACCGGGACTCCGGGATGATGGGCGTCGCCCAGAACGACGACCCGGCCTGCTTCTGGCGCGCCGACCTCGACGAGGCGGCCGGCCATCTCGCCGACGTCATCCTGGAGGTCCGCCCCCAGGTCCTGGTCACCTATGACGACAACGGCGGCTACGGGCACCCGGACCACATCCAGGCGCACCGCGTCGCCATGCGCGGCTGCGAACTCGCCGCCGGGCGCGGCCACCGGATCGACCGGGTCTACGAGACCTGCACCCCCCGCTCGGTCGTGCGGGCCGGGTTCGACCGGGTCGCGGCCCGGGGCCGGGACATCCCGTTCGCGGGCGTCGCGACCCCGGACGACATCCCCGGCGTGGTCGACGACGCGCTCGTGACGGTCGCGGTGGACGGCTCCGCGTACGCCGACCGCAAGAGGGCCGCCATGCGGGCGCACGCCACGCAGATCGCCGTCGACGGGCCCTTCTTCGCGCTCTCCAACGACCTCGGCCAGCCGTTCTTCGCCGTCGAGTACTACCGGCAGGTGCAGGGCGCCCCCTGCGGGCGGGCGGACGACCTGTTCGGGCCGGGACCGGGCGGCGCGGAGCGGGCCGGGGCCCGCGGCGGCGACAAGGCCGCCGGAGGTGTGCGATGAGCCGCCCCGCCGCCGGACGCGGCCCCGTACCGACCCGCACCCCCTTCGTCGGGCCGCTGTCCAGCCACCCCCGCGGCACGCAGGGCGCCCGGATCGCCGGGTACGTCGTCCTGGCCGTCCTCGCGGTCGCCGTCGCGGTCGCCGGCGCCCTGGTGCAGGCCGCCTGGGAGCCGGGCGGGCTGCTGCTGGCGCTCGCCGGGTGCGTGGGCCTGTTCCTGGGCGGCGGGCGGATCACCGGCACCCGGCTGGGCACGGTGGTGCCCGCCGCGGTCTGGCTGATCAGCGTGATCCTGCTCAGCGGCTCCCAGCCGGAGGGCGACTTCCTGCTCGCCGCGGGCATCGGGCCGTATGTCTACCTGCTCGGCGGGGCGTTCGGCGCGGTGATCTGCGCCACGCTGCCCCAACTGCCCCCATCCGGCACGAATAGGACCTGACTTGGCGGGCAGGGGGCGCCGCATGGTTGGGTGTGGCCCAGCGTTCCGCCGGACCGCAGCCGCCTCAGCGCACAGGTCGGTATGGTGGGTGCGCCGGCGAGCCGCCCGCCAAGTGACGCGCCGGGCGGCGTGGAAAACCGGGAGAGCCTGCTTTGAGTCGTGAAACTGACAGTTCGTCCTCCGGTCCCCAGGGACGTGGCGGTGCCGCGTACCCGTCAGGGACCCCGCCTTACGGCCCCCGCCCCTTCCCGTCGCTGCACCCGCAGGAGCGGCCGCGCACGGCCGACGAGGAGCCGGACGGCGCCGCCGGGGCCGAGCCGGGCCGCGAGGCGGACCCTGACGAGCCCAGGACCGAGACGACGCTGACCACCCGGATCAGGATCAACATCCCCGGCTCCCGGCCGATCCCGCCGGTCGTGATGCGCACCACCGTCGAGGAGGGCGCGAACGCCCCCGTGCCGCCGGGCGCCGACGCCGCCACCGGCCCCGCGGCCCCGGCCGCCCCCGGCGAGACCGCCGACGGCGGGCCGGGCGGCGAGCCGGAGCAGGAGCGCGCCGACAAGCCGGAGCAGAAGGAGAAGACCAGCGACTGGTTCGCGCCGCGCAAGCCGGTCGGGTCCTCCGGTGCGGGCGCGGGCTCGGCAGCGGGCCCGGGCGCCGCACAGGGTACGGGCCCGGGCGCCGGCAACGGCCCCCAGGGCGCCGGAGCGCAGAGCGGCGCCTTCCCGGCCGCCGGTCCCGGTGCGGCCCCGGCGGGCTTCCCCGCGGGCGCGGGCGCGACCGGCGACGGCTTCTCCGAGGGCTTCTCCGGCGACGGCTTCCAGAGCGACTTCCCGCCCGGTGCCACGCCCGCGGGCGGGTTCACGGTGCCGCCCGCCGCCGGCACCCCCGCCGGGGACGCCCCGCGCGCGGACGACCCCTTCGCGGGGCCGTACGTCGAGGAGTTTGCCGACCCCGACACCGGCACGCAAGCGATCCCGCAGGCGTACCTGCCGCCGCCGGTGGGCTCGCCGTTCGACGACGGCCCGAGCGCGCGCGGCCCGCACGACACCCCCTCGGGCGGCTTCGCCGCGCCCTTCGAGACCCCGGGCGGCGCCCAGCAGGGCGCCGGGGCCTTCCCGTTCGGCACCGAGGACTTCCCGCCCGGGGTGCCGCGCGGCATCCCCACCGACCCGTACGCGGCCGGCGGCGCCCCGCTGCCGCCGGCCGGCCCCACCACAGGCCCGGCCACCGGCGACATGCCGGTGCCCCCGGTGACCGGCGACACCGGCGAGCACGCCTTCCGCCCGCCCGCCCCGGCCGGCAGCCGGCCGCTCGGGAAGCGGACCGCGAGCGACACCCTGGTCGGCGGCATCCCGCCGGTGCCGGCCGAGGAGCGCGGCCGTGCCGCCGGGCCGGAGAGCGGACCGGGGTCCGTGCCGCCGCCGGGACCGCCGGTGCCGGGCGGCCCGGCCGCGACCTCCCCGTCGGCTCCGGCCGCGCCCGCCAAGGCCGCCAAGCCCGTCAAGAAGGGCCGCTCCAAGCCGGCGCTGCTCGGCGCGGGCGTGGTCGTCGTCGCGGTCGTCGTCTACGGTGCCGGGCTGCTGATGAACCACTCCGACGTGCCCAAGGGCACCACCGTGCTCGGCGTGGACATCGGCAACACCAGCCAGGCTGCGGCCGTCAAGAAGCTCGACACCGCGCTCGGCAACCGCGGCAGCGCGCCGCTGACCATCACCGTCGGCGGCAAGCAGCACTCCCTCAAGCCGTCGATCGCGGGCCTGTCCATCGACACCGACGCCACCGTCCGCGAGGTCGCGCACCCCGACTACAACCCGGTCTCCGTGGTCGGCTCGCTCTTCGGGCAGACCCGGACCGCGGCGCCGGTGATAGTCGTCGACCAGGACAAGCTGAAGGCGGCGCTGCAGACCGTGGCGGGCCCCCCCGGCACGGGGTCGGACGGCATGGTGCGCTTCGAGGACGGCAAGGCCGTCGCGGTGCCCGGCAAGGCCGGCCAGGCCGTCGACGTGAACGCCGCCGCGACCCAGGTCTCCGCCGCCTACCGGCTGCGGGCGGAGTCCGGCCGCAACACCCCGATCGACCTGCGGGTCACCACGGTGCAGCCGAAGGTCACCCAGGCCACGCTCGACAAGGCCGTCAACGGCTTCGGCAAGACCGCGATGATGGGCCCGGTGCACATCATCGCCGCGGGCCGCGACGTGCCGTTCAACAAGACGCTGCCGCAGTTCCTCACCATGCAGGCCACGCCCGACGGCCAACTCGCCCCGCACATCGACCTGAAGGCGCTCCAGCCGCTGTACGGCAACTCCTTCGACGGAGTGGTGCTCAAGCGCGGTGACGGCTCGAAGACCGCGGTCACCCCGCAGGACGTCGCCACCGCGCTGATCCAGGCCCTCAACTCCAAGACGACCGCCGGGCGGAGCGTGACCCTGCCGGACGCCGAACTCGGCTGACGCCCGCGGCCGGCGGCGCGCCCGCCGGCCGCCCGGACCATCAGCCGCCCGAGCCGTCAGCCGCGCTGCCACCAGTGGCGCCTGCGGCGCGGGGCCAGCGCGTGGATCTCGGCGCGCAGCTCCGCGAACGTCACCACCGTCGCGGGCGCCTGCGGCCCCTCCTCGCCCGGCAGCGCGACCCCCAGGCACAGCAGCTTCAGCTGCTCGTCGGGCAGCGGCAGCGCGGCGAAGACCGGGGCGCCGTCGAAACCGGTGGGCAGCGGGCCCGACCAGGTCAGCGGGGCGTCGGGAGCGGTGCGGCGCACCTCGCCCGGCAGCAGCTCCTGCGGCCGGTCCGGGTGCGCGGACGCGCCGCTGCCGTCGGCCGGGTGCCCCAGCACGTAGGCGGTCAGCGGCCCCTCGCCGATCGCCTCGACGTCCTCGGCGCGTGCGGCGAGCCCGTCGGTGACCTCCTGCGTGTCCCAGCGCCAGCCCTTGCGTTCGGCGTGCAGATGCAGGTCCACCGTGGGCATCACCGCGACGCCGAGCCGGCCCAGCACCGTCCAGCGCTTGGCGAAACCGCCCATCACCAGCTCGTCCAGCGGCTGTTCGGGGTCGGTGAGGTCGCCGCGCAGGGTCCACTGCCCGATCTCGTAGCGGGTCCGGCGCGCGGCCGTGACCAGGTACTGCCGGATGACCTCGTGGTCGCCGCCGGTCTCGATCAGGTCGTTGTACCAGAAGGCGGTGGCGAAGCTCCGGTCCGCGCGGGCGGCCTGGAAGGGCAGCGTGGCGCGCGCGGCGATCTGCCGGACGGAGTCCGGGACGAGGCCGCCGGCCACCCCGCCGGACACCCCGACGGCAGCGGAGCGGGCGAAGCCGGGCTCGTCCGGCCGCTCCCCGGCGGCGCCGCCGCCGGCTTCGGGGTCGGGGTCGTCGGGGACCGCCCGGCTCGGCGCGGGCGGCGCGGATGTCTCGGGCGACTCGGGCGACTCGGGCGACTCGGGTGTCTCGGGGCTCTCGGGCACAGCCCGGACCCTACTACCCGCCGCCCGGCGGCCGGTTCGCGCCCACCGGCGCCGGGTCGAGCGGCACCTCGGCGGTCAGCGTGAAGCCGCCGTCCCCCGCGCGGGACGTGCGCAGGCTGCCGCCCGCCAGCAGCAGGCGCTCGCCCAGCCCGGTCAGCCCGTTGCCCGCCGGGCGCGCGGGGTCCGGCCCGCGCCCGTCGTCGGAGACGGTCAGCCGCGCGCGGCCGTCGCCGGTCTCCAGCGCCACCACGCAGGTCGCCGCGCCCGAGTGCCGTACGACGTTGGTGGCCGCCTCGCGCAGCGCCCAGGCCAGCGCGCCCTCCGCGACCGGGGCCAGGCCCGGCACCCGGTCGGGGACGTGCAGCCGCGCCGAGACGCCCGCCGCGACCAGCGCGCTGCGGGCGTTGACGACCTCGGTGGCCAGCGTCGGGCGGCGGTAGCCGCTGACCGCCTCGCGCACGTCCACCAGCGCCTGGCGGCTGACCGACTCGATGTCGGCGACCTGCGCGGCCGCGTCCTGCGGCCGGTCCGGCAGCATCCGCCCGGCCAGCTCGCTCTTGAGGGTGATCAGGGACAGCGAGTGCCCGAGCAGGTCGTGCAGGTCGCGGGCGAGCCGCAGCCGCTCCTCGGTGGCCGCGAGCTGCGCCACGGTGTCCCGGGCCGCCCGCAACTCCCGCATGGTGCGCACCAGCTGCCGTACCCCGACCATCGAGAAGCCGCCGAGCAGCGCGGGCAGCAGCAGTTCCGGGTAGAGCGACGCCTGCCGGTCGACGACCACTCCGGTGCCCACCAGCAGCACGGCCGCCAGCGGCACCGCCCACCGCGACCGCCGGTCGGGCAGGGCGGCGCCGCACGCCACGCAGACGTACACGTACAGCACCAGCCAGTCCGTGCCGAGCGCGAGCGACAGGGCCAGCGCCAGCGCCGCGAGACCGGCGAGGGTGGCGTACACCCAGGGCTGGGGCGGCGCGGGCTCATTGGTGCGGAAGAACGCCAGCACCAGGTACGCCACCACGAAGGCGAGCAGGCCGAGCGCGGCGAGCGCGGTGACGGCCGGCGGGTGGCCGCCGCCGGCCAGGTCGCCGACCGGCGAGCCGAGGTAGGCGAGCCAGATGCCGATCCACATCAGCTTGGTCAGCGCCTGCCGGCGGGTCTCCGGCCGCCGCCCCATCGGGCTGGTGTCGGCGTCCTCCACCGCCTGCCGCCACTGCGGCCGAGACGCGCCGGTCATACGGTCATGCCCTCCGGGTGTCCTTGCGGTAGAGCCAGGCCGCCGCCCCCGCGAAGAGCAGCAGGTAGACCACGAGGACGGCGATGTCCCGCGGGTGCGGGGAGCCGCCCACCTCGATCGCCTGGCTCACGGCCACGTACGGTCGCGCCGGGAGGTAGCCGGCGAGGTTCTGCAACCACTGCGGGAAACTGTAGATCGGCACCCACAGCCCGCCCAGGACCGCCAGGCCGAAGTAGAACAGCATGGAGACCGGCCGGGCCACGTCCGCGGTGGCCAGATAGCCGATCGCCACCCCGAGCGCGGCGAAGACGAGGCTGCCCGCCCAGGTGCTGAAGGCGATCGCCACCCACTGCCAGGCGTCCAGCCGGACGTCCTTGACCAGGCCGCCGATCAGCAGCACCACCAGGATCGACGGCAGGCTGACGGTGGCCGCCGAGGCGACCTTCGCCGTGACGTAGCCGCGGCCGGGCAGCGCGGTCAGCCGCAGCTGCCGCACCCAGCCCTTCTCCCGCTCGCGGGCGATCCGCTCGGCGTTGCCCATCAGCACCGCCGTCATCGCGCCGAACGCGGCCATCGAGACCATCAGGTAGGCCACCGCCGACAGCCCGTGGCCGCCGACGGTGTCGCCCTTCTTGTAGCTCAGGGCGACCGCCAGGAACAGGAACGCCGGGTAGAGCACCGAGAAGAACATGAACTTGCGGTTCCGCAGGGTGCGGGTGATCTCCAGCCGGATCAGGGTCGTCATCGCCGCCCCGCCTCCTCGGTGCTCGTGGTGCCGGTCCCGGCGGTGGGCGCCGCCGACTTCGCCGCCGTGCTCCCCGCGGCGTCGGTGAGGGCGAGGAACGCCTGCTCCAGGCCGAGCCCGGCGACCTCCAGGTTGCGCGGGTACAGGCCCAGCCCGTACACCGCGTGCATGGTGGCGTCCGCGTCGTCGGAGCGGATGCGCACCGTCGGGCCGGTCACGTCCAGGCCCACCACGTGCGGCAGGGCCCGCAGCGCCTGCTCGTCCACGGCGCCGGCCAGGTCGAAGGTGATCCGGCGGGCCCCCGCGCGCGCCTTGATCTCGGCCGCGGTGCCGTCCGCGATCAGCCGGCCCTGGTGCAGGACCAGCACCCGGTCCGCGATCGCGTCCGCCTCCTCCAGGTAGTGCGTGGCGAACAGCACCGTACGGCCCTGGTCGACCTGGGCGCGCATGGTCGCCCAGAACGCCTGCCGGGCGGTCACGTCCATGCCCGTGGTCGGCTCGTCGAGCACGATCAGGTCGTTCGCGCCGGCCGTGGCCATCGCGAACCTGACCCGCTGCTCCTGCCCGCCGGAGAGCTTGTTGACCTTGCGGTCGCCGATCCCGGTGAGGTCGGCGGCGGCCAGCACCTGGTCCACCGGGTACGCCCTGGGGTGCAGGTCGCAGGCGAGCGTGACCAGCTCGCGGACCGTGACCTCCTCCATCAGCCCGCCGCTTTGCAGCATCGCGCCGACCTGCCCCCTGGCGATCGCCTGGGCCGGGCCGGTGCCGAAGACCCGCACCTCGCCGCGGTCGGGGTTCTTCAGGCCCAGGAGCAGGTCGAGCGCCGTGGACTTGCCCGCGCCGTTCGGCCCGAGCAGCGCCACCGTCTGCCCGGGGTGCAGTTCCAGGCTCAGGTCGGACACCGCCCGTACCGCCCCGAAGCTCTTGCCCACGTCCCGGAAAGCCGCCACGGGCTGTCCCGGGCCGGGGCCCGCGCCCCGCGCCTGCGTGTTCGTACCCACCGATGCTGCCGTCATGGCCCCACTGTCGCGCGCGGCGGCCGGTCGGCGGCAGTGTGCCGGGTCGTGACTTCCGCATGACAGATGTCATACGGCCCTCCTGCGTACGATCCCGCTGCCGTACGGCCCCGCGCCGCCGGGGCCTGACCGGCCCGGCCCCCTGATGGCCGACGCGGGGCGTGACCCGCCACGCGGGCCGTCGTTGAGCGGGCATGACCAGCGCCGAGCCCCTGCCGATCCCGGTCGCCGCAGCCCTGGAAGCGGCGGACGCGGGGAACACCGAGGACTTCCTTGCCGCCTTCGCCCCGGACGGGGCGGTGGACGACTGGGGCCGGGTCTTCCGCGGCCACGACGCCATCCGGGAGTGGAGCGACGCCGAGTTCATCGGCAAGCAGGTCTCCCTGCGCGTCACCGGCACCCATCAGGACGAGACCACCACCACCGTCTCCACCCGGGTCGGCGGCAACGGCTTCAACGGCCCGTCCGACTTCACCTTCACCGTCACCGGCGACCACATCGACCTGATGCGCATCAGCGGGTGACACCGGTGCCCCGCCGGGCGGAGCCGCTAAGGTGCCGGGGTGACGGGGAACATCCGAGTGCTGCTGGCCGACGACCAGTCGATGGTCAGGGAGGCCCTGGCCACGCTCCTCGGGCTGGAGGCGGACATCGAGGTCGTCGCGCAGGTCGCGCGCGGCGACGAGGTGGTGGCCGCGGTGCTGGAGCACCGGCCCGACGTGGCGCTGCTCGACATCGAGATGCCCGGGGCGACCGGGATCGAGGCCGCCGCGCAGGTCCGCGCGGCCGCGCCCGAGGTGAAGGTCGTCATCGTGACGACCTTCGGCCGGCCCGGCTACCTGCGGCGCGCGATGGAGTCGGGCGCGCGGGCGTTCCTCGTCAAGGACGCGCCCGCGGCGCAACTGGCCGACGCGGTACGGCGGGTACTCGCCGGGGAGCGGGTCATCGACCCCTCGCTGGCCGCGGCGGCCCTCGCGGAGGGGGCGGACCCGCTGACCGCCCGCGAACGCGAGGTCCTCAACGCGGCGGCCGACGGCGCGCTCAACGCCGAGATCGCCCGCCGCCTGCGCCTGTCCGAGGGGACCGTCCGCAACTACCTGTCCACCGCCATCCAGAAGACCGGTGCCCGCAACCGCGCCGAAGCCGCCCGCATCGCGGGCGAGAAGGGCTGGCTCTGACGCCCCCGGGGCGACGCACAACCAAGCAGGGTCAGTTGAGCCGGGCCCGCGCCGCACGCGCCTGGGTACGGATGGCGGCCGCCGTCTCGGCGTCGAACGCGCCGATGACCTCGGCGTACTCCTCCATCTCGGCGGCGCCGCCGAGGAAGTCGCCCATCTGGACGAGCACCTGGGCCCGCTCGTAGCGCAGGCGGGCCGGGTGCCGGGGGAGGAGCAGCGTGAGGTCCAGGGTCCACAGCTGCACCGGCAGCCGCTCGGGCCGCGGCGCCGCCCACGCCCGGATGTTGTTCAGCACGCGCCGCACGATGTCCAGGGTGTCCGCGGGCACCGGAGCCGCGGCAGGCCCGCCCGCGCCCCCGCCGGCAGCCCCGCCGACCGCACCGGACACGAGCCGTTCGGCGTCGGGCCCGGACAGCACGCGCCCGCCGTCGAACGGGTCGACCAGCACATAAGGTGCCGGGTCCGCCCCGAACCGGGCGCCGTGCGGCTCCAGATCGCCCAGCGCCACCACGAAGTGCCCGGGCAGCCCCACCCCGTGGACCGGCGCCCCCGCGCGCCGCGCCACCTCCATCCACACCACCGACAGCAGGATCGGCAGCCCGCGCCGCCGCCGCAGGACCTCCTGGAGCAGCGACGACGACAGCCGCCCGTAGTCCGCGGGCGTGCCGTGGAAGCCGTGCCCGGCGCCCAGCACCCGGCCGAGCGCCTGCGCCCACTCCAGCGGCGTGGCCGCGCCGTACGGCAGCAGCCCGGCGAGCCGGTCGAGTTCGATCTGCGCGAGGTCGGCCACCGGGCCGTCCAGCGCCGGGTCCGCCTCCGCCCCGATCAGCAGGCACAGCTCCGCCAGGTCGGGCCGCTCCTCGCGGGCGGCGGCGGCGAACCGTTCGCGTACCGAAGCCGTCATGCCGGGGGGCGCCGGTAGTGGTAGCCGTGGTGGTCGGTGAAGCCGAGCCGGTCGTAGAGCGCGCGGGCGGCCTCGTTGTCCGCCTCGACCTGGAGGTAGGCGGCCCGCGCGCCCTCGTCGTACGCCCGGCGGGCCAGCGCGCCCATCACCGCGGTGGCCAGCCCCCTGCGGCGGCGCCCGGGCGCGACCTCGACCGCGCCGAACAGCACCCAGGGCCCTTCGACGACGGCCCGGCCGATCGCGCCGGGCGCGGTGGCGAACCACACCGACGGCCCGCCCGAGACCACCTTCAGCGCGGCCTCGGCGAGCGCGCCGGTGCGGTGGTAGGCGGCCAGCCACGCGGCGTCCGGCGCACGCGACAACTCCACCGGGGCGTCCGGCGGTTCGGGCAGGGACGTCAGCGGCACCAGCGGCGCGGTGCGCACCAGGCTGTCCGCCTCGCGCACCCACCCCGCGCGCGCGAGCCGGTCGGCGTACGGCGAGGCGTCCGGCACCTGGAGCACCGCGGGGAGCCCGCGCTCGGCGTACCAGCCGGTCACGGCCGCCAGCGCCCGCGGCAGCGGCACGCCCGGGTCGCCCGTCACCAGCACGGAGTTCGCCCGCCGGGTGAACCCGCCCGCCGCCCGCAGCGTCCACCCGCCCAGCGGCGCGGTCTCCAGGGCCGGCCAGGCCCGTGACGCCACCGCCTCGATCTCCTCGTCGGTCACCGCCGGCACGCCGGTCCCGCCGCCGCGCCGCGCGGGAGCGGGCGGCACCACCTTCCCCGCCACGAGTGCCTCCTCCTCGATCCGCACCGTTTCCCCGGTCCGCCGAGTGATGCAGACCACTCCCGTATCCCAGGATGCGAGAACACCGACCGTATCGGTGAACGTAGGATGCCCGTCGGTGACCTGGACCACCTGCCGGACCGAGACGCGTTTTCCCACGTCAGCGGGGGTGATCCGGATTTCGAGCCGAACCCCGGACGAGAAATCCCCTGGCATGCGTGCCCCTCCTGTTCGGAACGTGCCCAGGAACGGAGATACTAGGTGCGGGCATCGACGACGCCGCGCTCCCGCGCGAGATGAGCCCTACCGAGGAGGAACGACAGCGTGACCTACGTCATCGCGCAGCCTTGTGTCGACGTCAAGGACAAGGCGTGCATCGAAGAGTGCCCGGTCGACTGCATCTACGAGGGCAGCCGGTCCTTGTACATCCATCCGGACGAGTGTGTCGACTGCGGCGCGTGTGAGCCGGTTTGCCCGGTCGAGGCGATCTTCTACGAGGACGACACCCCGGAGGAGTGGAAGGACTACTACAAGGCCAACGTGGAGTTCTTCGACGAGCTGGGCTCGCCGGGCGGCGCCTCGAAGCTCGGCCTGATCGAGCGCGACCACCCCTTCGTCGCGGAACTGCCGCCGCAGAACCAGTGACCCGGTGACCACCACCCGGGGCTGACCACCGCCGGGCCCCGTAGCCGCGCACATCGCCGCCGCTACGGGGCCCGGCGTGCTGCACCACCGTACGAACCGTCTGCGAGAGTGAGCACGTTGAGCATCTCCGCCCGCCTTCCGGTCTTCCCCTGGGACCGTCTGGAGCCGTACAAGGCCACGGCGGCCGCGCACCCCGACGGCGTGGTCGACCTGTCCGTGGGCACCCCGGTGGACCCCGTCCCCGAGGTGGTCCGGCAGGCCCTGACCGCCGCCGCGGACAGCCCCGGCTACCCGCTCACCTACGGCACCGCCGCGCTGCGCGAGGCCGCGGCGCGCTACCTGCGGGAGTGGCACGGCGTCAGCGGGGCGGACCCGGCGCACATCCTGCCGCTCATCGGCTCCAAGGAACTCGTCGGCTGGCTGCCCACCCTGCTCGACCTGCGCGAGAGCGACCAGGTCGGCTACCCGTCGCTGGCCTACCCGACCTACGAGATCGGCGCGCTCATCGCCCGCGCCGGGGCGGCCCGCTACGACGACCCCGCCGCCGACCTCGACCCGGCCCGCACCCGGCTGCTCTGGCTCAACAGCCCCTCCAACCCGACCGGGCGCGTGCTGCCGGCCGCCGAACTGCGCCGGATCGTGGCGTGGGCCCGCGAGCACGGCGTCCTCGTCGTCTCCGACGAGTGCTACATCGAACTCGGCTGGGAGGGCGCCGAGCCGGTCTCCGTGCTCCACCCCGACGTCTGCGGGGACAGCCACGACGGGCTGCTCGCCGTGCACTCGCTGTCCAAGCGGTCCAACTTCGCCGGGTACCGCGGGGCCTTCCTCACAGGTGACCCCGCGGTCGTCGCCGAACTCCTCGGGGTGCGCAAGCACGCCGGGATGATCGTGCCGCAGCCGGTGCAGGCCGCGATGGCCGCGGCGCTGGGCGACCGCGAGCACGCGGTCGCCCAGAAGAAGCTGTACGCGCAGCGCCGGGCGGCGCTGCGCGGGGCGCTTGAAGGCGCCGGCTTCCGGATCGAGCACAGCGAGGCCAGCCTCTACCTGTGGGCCACCCGCGACGAGGACTGCTGGCAGACCGTCGCCGACCTCGCCAAGCACGGTGTCCTCGTCGCCCCCGGCGAGTTCTACGGCCCGGCCGGCCAGAACTTCGTCCGCGTCGCCTTCACCGCGACGGACGAGCGGGTCGCCGCGGCGGTTTCCAGGCTGGGCTGACCCTCCGGGGTGGGTGGTTCTGCCGGTTCCGGGACCACCCGCCGGTGGAGGGCTGGTCGCGCAGTTCCCCGCGCCCCCTGGATTCGCTCGGGTCCCCCGGGGCAAGCCCGGTGCGAGCCGCAGTTGTTCAGGGGCGCGGGGAACTGCGCGACCAGCCACCGCGGACCGCAAGGTCCCGTAACTCCGCGGACGGGGCAGTCGGGAGGGTCAGCGAGCCACGGTGATGCGGACCACAGGGTCCGCATCCTTGGCGTCGGCCGCTTTCGTCTGCTGCCAGCCCTTGTCGGACTTGGCGGCCTGCCAGCGGGAGTCGCCGAGGGTGACCTGCTCGACCTTGAGGTCGTGGGCGTGGGCGACCGCCCACTGGGCGAGCTGCCAGCTGCGGGCCCGGCTGGTGCCGGAGGTGACGGCGACGGTGCGCGGCGCGCTGTCGTCGCTCGACTTCGCCCGGCTGCCGAACTCCCGCTTCAGCCGCGCGGCGACCGCCGCGGTGTCGCCCAGCCGGCCGCCGGCGCTGTACGCGGTGTCCGCCCCGGTGGTGCAGCTCAGCGACCCGCCCTCCTGCCCGGTCAGCGCGGCGGACAGGGAGGTCGCCTCGGACTCGTGCTGGGCGTACGCCTCGGGGTAGCCGCTGCGCTGGACCCGCTGGGCGGCGACGGTCACCGGGAGCTTGGTGTACCCCTGGATCTTGACCAGGCTGTCGAAGAACGCGCCCGCGGCGTACACCGGGTCCTGGATCTCCTTGGCGGTGCCCCAGCCCTGCGAGGGGCGCTGCTGGAACAGGCCCAGGGAGTCGCGGTCACCGCTGTCGAGGTTGCGCAGCTGGGACTCCTGCATCGCCGTGGCCAGCGCTATCGTCACCGCGCGCTCGGGCAGGTCGCGGGACATCGCGACCGCGGCGATCGTCGCCGCGTTGGCCGCCTGGTCGGTGTCCAGCTCCAGGTCGTTGCCGTCGGTCTTGACGGTGCAGCCGGCGGCGGCCGGGGCGTTGTTGTTCTCCAGGCGGTACGCGATGTAGCCGCCGAGGGCGAGCAGCACAACGAGGCCGGCGGTGACGCGCAGGCCGCAGCCGCGCCTCTTCTTCTCGTTCGCTGGGGACGGCGACTCGGGCACGAGCGAACCATACCCAAACCGAGCCCCCGTTCCGCCCCCCCTCGCCACCGTCCGTCGCGTGCGGCACCACCTAGGGTGGCGGAATGGGAACTGGGCTTGATCTTGAGCAGGACGTCGCCGGGTTGACGGCGCAACTGGTCGACGTGGAGTCGGTGAGCCGGCAGGAGGGCGAGCTGGCCGACCTGGTGGAGGCGGCGCTCGGCGCCCTGCCGCACCTGCGGGTGGACCGGGACGGCAACGCGGTGGTGGCCAGGACCGCGCTGGGCCGGGCCGAACGGGTGGTGCTGGCCGGCCACTTGGACACCGTGCCGGTCGCGGACAACCTGCCGTCGCGGCTGGACGCGGACGGCCTGCTGTGGGGCTGCGGCACCTCGGACATGAAGGCGGGCGTGGCGGTGCAGCTGAAGCTGGCCGCGGGACTGCCGGCCCCCAACCGCGACCTGACGTTCGTCTTCTACGACGCGGAGGAGATCGCCGCGGAGTTCAACGGCCTGAAGCGGCTGGCCGAGCACCACCCGGACTGGCTGGCGGGCGACTTCGCGGTGCTGATGGAGCCGACCGACGGCCGGGTGGACGGCGGCTGCCAGGGCACCTTGCGGGTACGGGTGCAGACCACCGGGCGCCGCGCGCACTCCGCCCGCAGCTGGCTGGGCGAGAACGCCATCCACAAGGCCGCCCCGATCCTGTCCCGGCTGGCGGCCTACGAGCCGCGCCGGGTGGAGATCGACGGCCTGGTCTACCCCGAGGGCCTGAACGCGGTGCTGATCGAGGGCGGCCACGCCGGGAACGTCATCCCGGACACCTGCGCGGTCACCGTCAACTACCGCTTCTCCCCGGACCAGAGCGAGGCCGAGGCGCTGGCGCGGGTGCGGGAGGTCTTCGACGGCTTCGACGTGGTGCTCACCGACAGCGCCCCGGGCGCGCTGCCCGGCCTGTCGCAGCCGGCCGCGGCCGCGTTCGTCGCGGCGATCGGCACCCCGCCCGCGGCGAAGGAGGCGTGGACGGACGTGGCGCGGTTCTCCGCGCTGGGCGTGCCCGCGGTGAACTACGGCCCGGGCGACCCGACCCTGGCGCACACCCGCGAGGAGAACGTCCGCGTCGCCGCCGTCCAGGAAGCCGAGCGCAAGCTCCGGGAGTGGCTCACCGCATAGTCCCCGCCCCGGAGCAACCGAACCGGGGTGGGTACGCATCCTCCCATCCGCCATGGTGCGATCGGATACGCCCGATCCGGGCGGAGTCGAGGGGGAGGGCCCGGTCATGGGGCTGACCAGCACGTGGTTCGCCGTGCTGCTGCTGGTGGCGGCGGTCGGTGCGATGGCGGCGGCACTGCTGCTGTGGTCGCGGGTGCGCGGCCCCCGCGCGGTGCGCGCCGCGACCCGGGTGGGCATGATCCTGCTCTGCCAGGCCACCGCGATCTGCGTGATGATGGTCCTGGTCAACAACCAGTACGGCTTCTACGCCTCCTGGGCCGACCTGCTCGGCGACGCCAACAGCGGCGGCGGGGCCACCACCGCCTCCGCCGCCCACCCGGCCGCGGCGCCCGCCGTGCCCGACTACCACGCCGCGTTCCGCTCGTACTCCGCCGGCTTCCGGCGCGCGACCGTGCGCGGCTGGCACGCCGGCACCAAGGGCGAGGTGATCGTCTGGCTGCCGCCGCAGTACACCGCGAAGGGGTACGCCCACACCCGCTTCCCGGTGATCGAGGTGCTGCACGGCATACCCGGCACCCCGCACAGCTTCCTGCGCGGGATGCGGATCGGCCGGATCATGGCCGGCGAGATCGCGGCGGGCCGGGCCGACCCCGCGATCCTGGTGCTGCCGACCATCACCCCGGACCGGGTCGACACCGGCTGCGCCGACGTACCGGGCCGCAGCAAGGTCGCCACCTGGCTCACCGACGACGTGCCGCGCACCGTGGCCGCCAACTTCCGTACCCTGCCCGGGCCGGCCGGGTGGGCGGTGATGGGCATATCCACCGGCGGCTACTGCGCGGCGCGGCTCGGCCTGGACTACCCGGGCCGGTTCGCCGCCGCGGCCGCGCTCGCCCCCGACGACCCCGGCCACGGGGTGCGCTCCCCGCTGTGGCTGGCCCGGCACGGCCGCCCGGCCGCCCACCTGCTGGTGGAGTCCAGCCTCCAGGACCGGGAGAGCCCGCCGCGGTTCGCCGACGAGATCGCCGCCGCCGTCCGGCCGCCCGGCACCGTCAGCACGCTCCGGCTGCCGGCCGGCGGCCACAACTGGAAGACCTGGGGCCGGATGTTCCCCGACGCGCTGACCTGGCTCAGCGGGCGGCTGGAAGCCCCGAGGGCGGTCCCGCTGGCGCCGTCGACGGCACCGTGATGCGTACGCTGCGGGTATGACAACTGACGCAACCGACCCCGACGACGCGAAGGGGAACGCGGGTGACAAGCAGGAGGCCGCGGCCGCGGCGAACGCCGCCGCCGAGGGCCGCCCGGAGGGCCGGGGCTGGCCGGAGCGGCACACCGGTCCGGTGATCCGCCGACGTGGACAGGTGCTCTCCGGCACCACCGACCAGCGGCTGCTGGACAGCCGCGGCGCCACCGACTGGGTGCACAGTGACCCGTGGCGGGTGCTGCGCATCCAGTCCGAGTTCGTGGAGGGCTTCGGCGCGCTCGCCGAACTCGGCTCCGCGGTCAGCGTGTTCGGCTCCGCCCGCACCCCGGTCGACTCCCGCGAGTACGACGCCGGGGTCCGGATCGGCCGCGCGCTCGCGGAAGCCGGGTTCGCCGTGATCACCGGCGGCGGCCCCGGCGCCATGGAAGCGGCCAACAAGGGCGCCCTGGAGGCCGGCGGGGTCTCCGTCGGCCTCGGCATCGAGCTGCCCTTCGAGCAGGGGCTCAACCCCTACGTCGACATCGGCGTCAACTTCCGCTACTTCTTCGTCCGCAAGACGATGTTCGTCAAGTACGCCCGCGGCTTCGTGGTGCTGCCCGGCGGCTTCGGCACCCTGGACGAGCTCTTCGAGGCGCTCACCCTCGTGCAGACCAAGAAGGTCACCCGCTTCCCGATCGTGCTGTTCGGCAGCGACTACTGGGGCGGCCTGGTCTCCTGGGTCCGCCAGACCCTCGTCGCCGAGGGCAAGGCGTCCCCGGCCGACCTGGAGCTCTTCCACGTCACCGACGACGTCGACGACGCGGTGGAGCGGGTCACCAAGGAGAGCGCGTAAGCACGCCGCCCTGACCCTCCGGGCCGGTCCGGGAGGGTCAGGCGAGCCCCCTGCGGGCCACCGCGGGGGCCCGGTCGCCGGCGATCGCCGCGACCATCTCCAGGACCTGCCGGGTCTCGGGCACCTCGTGCACCCGGTACACCTGCGCCCCCAGCCACGCGGACACCGCGGTGGTCGCCAGCGTGCCGATCAGCCGCTCCTTGACCGGCCGGTCCAGCGTCTCCCCGACGAAGTCCTTGTTGGACAGGGAGACCAGCACCGGCCACCCGGTGGCCGTCATCTCCGGCAGCCGCCGGGTCGCCTCCAGGGAGTGCCGGGTGTTCTTGCCGAAGTCGTGCCCGGGGTCGATCAGGATGCCGTCGCGCCGCACCCCGAGCCGCTCGGCGCGCTCGGCGAGCCCGACGGTGACGTCGAGGATGTCGGCCATCACGTCGTCGTAGGCGACCCGGTGCGGCCGGGTCCGCGGCTGCGCGCCGCCCGCGTGGGTGCACACCAGCCCCACCCCGTGGCGCGCGGCCACCACCGCCAGTTCCGGGTCGACCCCGCCCCACGCGTCGTTGAGCAGGTCGACGCCGGCCGCGCAGACCGCCTCGGCGACCTCGTGCCGCCAGGTGTCCACGCTGATCACGACGTCCGGGTGGCGCCGCCGCACCTCCGCGACGAAGTCCACCGTGCGCCGGATCTCCTCCTGCGCCGAGACCTCCTCGCCCGGGCCCGCCTTGACCCCGCCGATGTCCACGATCGCGGCGCCCTCGTCGACCACCCGCGCGACCCGTTCGAGCGCCGGCTCGTCGGTGAAGGTCGCCCCCTGGTCGTAGAACGAGTCGGGCGTGCGGTTGACGATCGCCATGATCACCGGCTCCCGCGCGCCGAATTCCCGGCTGCCCAGCCGAAGTCCCACGGTCACTCCTCATCTCAGACTCATGCGATCGTGGCACGATCGTGCCTGACATGGACGACCCGCCGATCCGGACGGCAGGTCGCTGGGCGTACCCCGGGAGTATCGACGTGTTCTGGTTCATGCTCATCGCGCTCGTCGCGGTGGTCGCGGCGGTGGCGCTGGCCGTGCTCGGCGACGGCGGCGCGCTGAAGGACGCCGAGCCCGAGCGGCTCCAGGACCGGCTGCCCCCGGACCGCCCGCTGGCCCGCGCCGACGTGGACGCGGTCCGGCTGCCGGTGGGCCTGCGCGGCTACCGCATGGTCGACGTGGACGAGGTGCTGGAGCGGCTCGGCGCCGAACTCGCCGAGCGCGACGCCCGGATCGCCGAGCTGGAGGCCCACCTCGCGGGCGTCCACGCCGGCGGGCACCCCTACGGCGCCCCCGCCGGCCCGGCCGCCCCCGGGCAGGCCCCGCGAACGGCCCCGGAGGGCCCGTACGGCGCCGGGAACGGCTACGGGCAGGAATACCAGGGGCAGGGCCACACCTACGGCCAGGAGCCCATCGCGGGCCCCGACAACGGCCCCGACAGCGGCCCCCAGGGCGGCCCCGGCAACGGCTACGGGCAGCAGGGCTACGGGCAGCAGGGCGGCGCCGGTGAGTGACGGCGCCGCCATCCCCGGCCCCGATGGCCTGCTCCGCTGCCCGTGGGGCCTGTCCACGCCCGACTACCTGGACTACCACGACAAGGAGTGGGGCAAGCCGGTGCACGGCGACGACGCCCTCTTCGAGCGGATCTGCCTGGAGGCCTTCCAGTCCGGGCTGTCGTGGATCACCATCCTGCGCCGCCGCGAGACGTTCCGGACCGCCTTCCGGCACTTCGCCGTCGACGAGGTCGCCGCCTTCACCGACGACGACCGCGCCCGGCTGCTCGCCGACCCCGGGATCATCCGCAACCGCGCCAAGATCGACGCGGCGATCGCCAACGCCGCCGCCGCCCGCACCGTGCGCGACAGCTACGACGGCGGCCTCGACGCGCTCGTCTGGTCCTTCGCCCCCGACCCGGCCAAGCGCCCGGCCCCGCGCAGCCTCGCCGAGGTCGCCGCGATCACCCCGGAGTCCACCGCCCTGGCCAAGGACCTCAAGAAGCGCGGCTTCCGCTTCGTCGGCCCCACCACCGCCCACGCCCTGATGCAGGCGTGCGGCCTGGTCAACGACCACCTGGCGGCCTGCACCGCCCGCTGACCGGGGCGGCCCGGCCGCCGGGCCCGCCCCGTCAGCGCCGCCTCAGTTGCCGCGGAAATCCGGCTTCCGCTTGCCGACGAAGGCCGCGACGCCCTCCCGGTGGTCCGCCGACGCCCCCGCCCGCGCCTGGAGCACGTCCTCGCGCGCCAGGGTCTCGACCAGGCTGTGCGACGCCCCGTACGCCAGCGCCTCCTTCATCGCCGCGTACGCGACCGTCGGTCCCTGCGCGAGCCGCCGGGCCAGGGCGACCGCCGTGTCCGCCAGCTCCGCGGCCGGCACCACCTGGTGCACCAGCCCCAGCGAGAGCGCCTCGGCCGCGGGCACCGACCGCGGGAACAGCAGCAGTTCGGCGGCCCGCGCCTGCCCGACCAGCCGCGGCAGCGTCCACGCCATGCCCGAGTCGGTCGACAGCGCCACGCCCGCGAACGCGGTGGTGAAGGACGCGGTGTCCGCGGCGACCCGGTAGTCCGCGGCGAACGCGAACCCGGCCCCGGCCCCGGCCGCCGCGCCGTTCACCGCGGCGACCACCGGCTTGGGCATGGTGGCCAGCGCGGTGACGATCGGGTTGTAGTGCTCGGCGACCGTCGACAGCCCGCCGCCGTGCTCCAGGATGCCGACGTGCTCCTTGAGGTCCTGCCCGACGCAGAACGCCCGGCCGCGGGCGGCCAGCAGCACCGCGCGCACCGCCTCGTCCGCGCCCGCCGCCCGCAGCGTGTCGCGCAGCGCGTCCTTGGTGCCCGTGTCGAGCGCGTTCATCGCCTCCGGCCGGTTCAGGGTGACCGTCGCCAAGCCGTCCTCGACCTCGTACAGCACGCTCTCGCCCATGCCTGAACCCCTTCGTCGCGGCAAGTGTCCTGGTTAGGATGCCGGACCCGGTGACGGTCCGACATGTGACGTACGTCAAACCGCGGCGGGTCCGGGAGCCGCCCCGCCCGCCGGAATAGCCGGTTTTGGGGGATCGGAATGTACAACGGAGTGCTACGGCTATTGGTCATCGGGTCGACTGATGCGGGATAATGGCCGAGAACCAATGTGTTCGAGTCCGAGCTGGTTTCAGGAAGGGGAACGAGCATGGCGGCCATGAAGCCGCGGACGGGTGACGGCCCGCTCGAGGTGACCAAGGAGGGGCGGAGCATCATCATGCGCGTTCCGCTGGAGGGTGGCGGGCGGCTTGTTGTCGAGCTGACCCCGGACGAGGCGGACGCCCTGGGCGACGCGCTGAAGAAGGCCATCGTCTGAGACCAGCGGTCCGAAACCACCACGGCCACGTACGGAAGTCACGTACGTGGCCGTGCGCCTTTTCCGGCGGCGGGGGTAACCGGCGGGTGCGACCGGCGCGGGTGTGACCGGTGGGGGCAGGCGTTCAGGCGGCAGGCGCCTCAGGCGTGGCGCACCGCGCACAGCAGCCCGTCGTCGGTGGGCAGCAGCACCGGTGCCAGCCGCGGGCTGTCGCGCACCGTCCGCATCAGTTCGCGCAAGTGCACGGACTCGGCGTCCTGGTGGGCCGCGTCCAGCGCCCGGCCCTGCCCGAAGGCGCCCTCGAAGCACAGCACGCCGCCCGGGCGCAGCAGCCGCAGCGACTCGTCGAGGTAGTCCAGGCACTCCAGCCGGTCGGCGTCGCAGAACACCAGGTCGTAACCGCCGTCGGTGAGGCGGGGCAGGACGTCGAGGGCGCGGCCGCAGATGAAGCGGGCCCGGTTCGCCGCGAGCCCCGCCTCGCGGTACGCCTCGCGGGCGAGCTGCTGCCGGTCGGGCTCGGAGTCCACCGTGGTCAGCACCCCGTCGGGCCGCATGCCGCGCAGCAGGTGGATGCCGGAGACGCCGGCGCCGGTGCCGATCTCCACCACGGCCTTCGCGTCGCAGGCGCCGGCCAGCAGCCGCAGCGCCGCGCCGGTGCCGGGGGAGACCGCGCGCAGCCCGGCGGCGTGCGAGCGGGCGCGGGCGTGGACCAGGGCTTCGTCCTCGGCCACGTACGCGTCCGCGAACGCCCAGCTCGCCTGCCGGTTGCCGATAATGGCCGCTCCCCTGGTCCGTCGTTCTCCTTGCAATTGCGCCGACCGGGCGACTGTATCCGCTGCCGCCGGGAACCTGCTGATGGGACCGCGCGTTAGATGGGGCACGGGTGGCAACAGCCCCCGGCGGGGACGCCGCACCGGCCCCTCCCCGCTATGGCAGCAGCGCACTTATCCGGAGCTAACGGGCGAGGTGGATATGGTAGGGGCTCTACTGGAGACCACCAGAGCCGACAGGGGAGGTGCGGCTGTGACCGGTGACCGGGGAATGCTCGACCGCTTCCGCAAGTCCACCGGACAGCCCAAATCCGTGACCAACACCGCTGATGACAGTTCACCCACGACCGACTCCGCGACCGTGACCGCGACGTTCGCCACCGACGGAGACGGCCCGACGTGGACGCCTCCTTCCTGGGAGGAGATCGTCAGCACGCACAGTGCCCGGGTGTACCGGCTGGCCTACCGCCTGACCGGGAACCAGCACGACGCGGAGGACCTCACCCAGGAGGTCTTCGTGCGGGTCTTCCGCTCCCTGTCCACCTACACGCCCGGCACCTTCGAGGGCTGGCTGCACCGCATCACCACGAACCTCTTCCTGGACATGGTGCGGCGCCGCCAGCGCATCCGGTTCGACGCCCTCGGCGACGACGCGGCGGAGCGGCTGCCCAGCCGCGAGCCGTCCCCCGCGCAGCACTTCAGCGACACCCACTTCGACGCGGACGTCCAGCAGGCGCTGGACACCCTCGCGCCGGAGTTCCGGGCCGCGGTGGTGCTCTGCGACATCGAGGGGCTGTCGTACGAGGAGATCGCCGCGACCCTCGGGGTGAAGCTGGGCACCGTGCGGAGCCGTATCCACCGCGGCCGCTCGCACCTGCGCAAGGCTCTGGAGCACCGGGCGCCCGGAGCGCGCCCGGCGCCCGCCCTCGCTGCCACCGCACCCAAACCCCTGGAGGGCGGCAGAGCGTGAGCAGCAGCGGTTCAGGCGAGCAGCACCGTCCCCAACGTCCTGCATCCGCCGAGCAGCACCTCGGTGACCGGCTCGCCGCCTTCGTCGACGGCGAGCTGTCGGACGACAGCCGGGACCGGGTGATGGCCCATCTCGCGACATGCGCACAGTGCAAGACCGCCGCTGCCGAGCAGCGGCGGCTGAAGAGCGTCATCGCCGGCTCGGAGCTGCCGGCCATCTCGGCCGGCCTGCTGGCGCGCCTCCAGGGCCTGCCGGCCATGGACGGCAGGGACGGGCCGGGCGGTCCGTCCCGCCCGGACGGCCTGTCGGCCGACGAGGCGGGCGGCTTCGGCCGGCACCGCGGCCCGTTCGACGGCGGTTTCCTCGGGTCGCGGCCCTCCGTGCCGGACTCCGTGCTCTCCGACCCCGACGCCGACCGCTCCGGTTCGGGCCTGACCCGGTCCGGTTCCCGGCTGGGCGGCGCGCGGCGGGAGGACTTCGCGTTCCTCGGCCCGGCCGCCGACCTGCTGCCCGCCGCGGACAGCCGCGGGCGGGGCTTCCGGGTCCATGACAGCGCCTCGCGCGGGCGGCGGTTCGCGTTCGCCGCGGCCGGCGCCTTCTCGATGGCCGCGATCGCGATCGGCAGCGCGCTGCCGATGGAGGCGTCGATGGACGGCGCCGCCCGGCCGGACGACGGCCCCGCGGTCAGCCCGCTCAGCGCGGGCCAGGTCTCCGACACCCGCGGGACCATTCCGCGCGGCGTGCTCAGCGCGGACCGCGAGGAGCGGCGGACCACGCGGACGGTGGTCGCCTCCGCCACGTCGGTGCCGCTGATAGCGCCGGTGCAGCAGACGTCGAGCCGCACGTTCCCGCTGCGCTAGGCGGGGATCGGGAGCCCGGGGCCGGGCGGTGTCGGCCCGGGCCGTCATCCGGCGGCAGCATAGTGTTGGCCACAGCCACTCCCGTATTGCCTGCTCGGGCAGGTACCGTGAATTCCGCCGGTCCCCGCCCACGCCGGCCGTGGACGTCACAAGGAGCTGCAAGGTGTTCTTCGACATAGGCCCGCTGGAGCTGGTCGCGATCGTCGTCCTTGCGGTGCTCGTCTTCGGCCCGGACAAACTGCCCAAGCTGATCCACGACGCCATGGCGTTCATCCGGAAGGTGCGGGAGTTCTCCGACAGCGCGAAGGAGGACATCCGCCGCGAGCTGGGGCCGGAGTTCAAGGACTTCGAGTTCGAGGACCTCAACCCGAAGACCTTCATCCGCAAGAACCTGATCAACAGCGAGAACGACGAGTACGGCCTCGGCGAGCTGCGGGACCTCGGCAAGAGCCTGGACCTGCGCAAGGATCTCGACGTCACCGACCTGCGCAAGGACATGGCGGAGGTCACCGACGCGGTCAACGGGGTCCGGACCGGGGTCAACGGCTCGTCGGCCGCGTCAGCCTCCTCGGCGAACGCGGGTTCCGCGGGTTCCGGTGCCGCCGAGGCCGGGGGCACCCCGGACCGGCTGAAGAAGCCGACCGCCGAGGAGCCGCCGCCCTTCGACACCGACGCGACGTGATCCCCCGAGCGTCAACCTGAATTCACGTTTTCACCCGATTGCATGGCCGTTGTCCGTGTGTTCGGCATCACCCCACGCCGTTTCGCCAGCCGAAACCGCCCAGGGTCGGGCAAGATGGCATGTCGCCCCGGAGGGCGGGCGGTCATCGAGGAGGCGCGACCCATATGGAGACGAAGACCGGCACGCAACAGGGGGCGGTCGAGGGCTACCTGTCGGCCGACTTCACCTGGTACGGCCTGGACCAGGCGTTCACCGGGCCCCGGTGGCTCGGCCAGCTCGGGACCAGCGCGGACGGGGCCGTCGAACACGGCGCGATCGGGCACGGCGACGAGCCGTCCCTCAAGGCGGAGGCCGCCGACCCGGAGGGGCAGAAGTTCGCGGTCGTGGTGACCGTCGCCCAGCGGCCGCTGCGGCGCAGCGCGGACGGCACCGGGGTCATGGAGGCCACCTCGGTGTCCACCGCGGCCTGGCTGGCCGGTTCCGGGCTGCTGTCGGCGACCTGGCCCACCCGGATGGACCGCGCGCTGCGCCAGGACTGGCTGGACCAGCAGATCTCGGCGGCGTGGGAGCTGGCGGACGAGCTGACCGGGGCCGGGTGGTCGTCGCTGACGCTACCGGTCGACGGGGAGCCCACCGCGTTCCACTACCGCGAGTCGGAGTACGGCTGGGTGATGGCCGGGTCGGCCCCGAGCGGCGTCCACCTCGGCGCCTACGGCCGCAACCTCTCCGCGTACGGCCTCGCCCTGGCCGCCGTCCCCGACCTGGCCGCGTACACGGGTTAGCCGGACCCGCCGGGGTGCCCCGTCCGGTGGGGTGACGGGGCCTCGCGGGCGGCGGCCGGTCAGAACTTGTTGCGCGGGGTGATGCCGAGGGACATCCCGGACAGGCCGCGGGAGCGGGTGGTGAGCTTCGCGGCGATGCCGCGCAGTGCCGCTCCCGCCGGCGACTCGGGGTTCGTCAGGGCGACCGGGCGGCCGTCGTCGCCGCCCTCGCGCAGCCGCACGTCGATCGGGATGCGCCCGAGCACCGGCACCGTGGTCCCGGTGGTGCGGGAGAGCCCCTCGGCGACCCGGTCGCCGCCGCCGGTGCCGAAGACCTCCACGACCTCGTCGCAGTGCGGGCAGGGCATCCCCGCCATGTTCTCCACCACGCCGACGATCTTCTGGTGGGTCTGCACCGCGATCGCCCCGGCCCGCTCGGCGACCTCCGCCGCGGCCTGCTGCGGGGTGGTCACCACGATGATCTCCGCGTTCGGCATCAGCTGGGCGACGGAGATCGCGATGTCGCCGGTGCCGGGCGGCAGGTCGAGCAGCAGCACGTCGAGGTCGCCCCAGTACACGTCCGCGAGGAACTGCTGGAGCGCGCGGTGCAGCATCGGCCCGCGCCAGACCACCGGCGCGTTGCCGGGGGTGAACATGCCGATCGAGATGACCTTCACGCCGTTCGCCGACGGCGGCATGATCATGTTCTCGACCTGGGTCGGCCGGCCGTCCGCCCCGAGCATCCGCGGCACGCTGTGCCCGTAGATGTCCGCGTCGACCACGCCGACCTTCAGCCCGTCGGCGGCCATCGCGGCGGCGAGGTTGACCGTCACCGAGGACTTGCCGACCCCGCCCTTGCCGGACGCGACCGCGTAGACCCGGGTCAGCGAGCCGGGCTGGGCGAAGGGGATCTCCCGCTCGGCCTGGCCGCCGCGCAGCGACGCCGCCAGCTCGCGGCGCTGCTCGTCGCTCATCACGTCCAGCCCGACCTGAACCGACGTCACCCCGGGCACGCCCTGCACCGCGGCGGTGACCCGGCCGCTGATCTCGTCCCGCATCGGGCAGCCGGACACGGTCAGGTAGACGGTGACCGCGACCGCGCCGTCCTCGGCGATGTCCACGGATTTCACCATGCCGAGCTCGGTGATCGGCTTGTGGATCTCCGGGTCGTCAACGGTCGCCAGGGCGGCGCGTACGGCGTCGTCGGTGGGGGTGCCGGTCGGGGTCGAACCGTGCAGAGCGGTAGCCATACGCACGAGGATACGGCCGTGGGCGGCGGCCCTTCAGCGCCCCCGGCCGTCTCCTTCGTCACGGGCGGCGGCGCCGTTGCGTTCGGCGGTGTGCCGGTCGGTGCCGGTCAGCTCAGCGGCCGGGCGCCGCTCCTCGAGCTCCCGCAGCAGGTCCTGCAACTCCGAGCGGATCCAGTCCCGGGTGGCGACCTCGCCCAGGCCCATCCGCAGCGCGGCCACCTCCCGGGTCAGGTACTCGGTGTCGGCGATGTTCCGCTCGTTCTGCTTGCGGTCCTGTTCGAGGTTCACCCGGTCCCGGTCGTCCTGCCGGTTCTGCGCGAGCAGGATCAGCGGCGCCGCGTACGACGCCTGGAGCGAGAGCATCAGGGTCAGGAAGATGAACGGGTACGGGTCGAACTGGAAGGACCGGGGCGCGAAGACGTTCCACAGCAGCCACGCGACGATGATCACCGTCATCCAGACGATGAACCGCCCGGTGCCCAGGAACCGCGCCACCCGCTCGGAGAGCTTGCCGAACGCGTCCGGGTCGTAGGACGGCAGCAGGCTGCGGCGCGGCGCGCGCGGCTGGTCCAGCCGGTTGCGGCGCGGCCGCCCGGTCGCGGTGGCCCCCGAGGGGTGCCGGGTCCGTTCGCGCTCCTCAGCGGCCACCGGGCACCCCCGTCCGGCCGCCGGCGCCGCCCGGGCCGTCCTCCGCCGCGTCGTACAGCGCGGTCTCCCGCCAGTCGTCGGGCAGCAGGTGGTCCAGTACGTCGTCCACCGTCACCGCGCCCAGCAGCGACCCGCTGTCGTCCACCACCGGCGCGGAGATCATGTTGTACGTGGCCAGGAAGCTGGTCACCGACGGCAGCCCGGTGTCCGGCCCCAGGGGTTGCAGGTCGGTGTCCACGATCGAGGCGAGCAGCGTGAACGGCGGTTCGCGCAGCAGCCGCTGGAAGTGCACCAGGCCCAGGTACTTGCCGGTCGGGGTGTCGTCCGGCGGCCGGCACACGTACACCTGGGCGGCCAGCGCGGGCGACAGGTCGGGGTGGCGGATACGGGCCAGCGCGTCGGCGACGGTCGCGTCCGGGCGCAGCACGATCGGCTCGGTGGTCATCAGCCCGCCCGCGGTGCGCTCCTCGTACGACAGCAGCCGCCGTACGCCCGCGGCGTCATGCGGCCGCATCAGGGTCAGCAGCCGCTCCTGCTCCTCGGGCGGCAGCTCGGCGAGCAGGTCGGCGGCGTCGTCGGGGTCCATCGCCTCCAGCACGTCCGCGGCCCGCTCCTCCTCCAGCTTGCCGAGGATCTCCACCTGGTCGTCGTCGGGCAGCTCCTCCAGGACGTCGGCGAGCCGGTCGTCGTCGAGGGCGGCGGCCACCTCGCCGCGGCGCTTGGGCGACAGGTGGTGCAGCACGTTCGCCAGGTCGGCCGGGCGCAGCTGCTCGAAGGTCGCCACCAGGTTCTCCGCGCCCTGGCCCTCCTCGGCGAGCGAGAAGCCGCTCACCACCGACCAGTCCACGGTCAGCGTCTCGCCCCGGCGGCGCAGCGCCCCGCCCTTGCCGCGGCGGACGAAGACCTTGTCGATCTCCCAGTCCCGCCGGGACGGCAGCTGCGTCATCGACACGTCGAGCACGGTCACCTCGACGGAAGGGGCCTCGCCCGCGGCCGAGCGGGCCGCGGCGGCGGGCGTCTCGGCGGGGGAGCCCGACTCGTCGGTGGCCAGCCGCACCCGGCGGTCCAGCAGCTCGCCCAGCACCAGCGTCTCGGTCGGCCGCTGCTCGAAGCGCCGCATGTTCACCACGCCGGGCGTGATGACCTGCCCGGACTCCACCCCCGTCACCCGCGTCATCGGCAGGAAGATCTGCCGCCGGCTGGCCACCTCGACCACCAGGCCCAGCACCCGCGGCGGGCGGCCGCGCACCCGCAGCATCACCACCACGTCGCGCACCCGCCCGACCTGGTCGCCGTTCGGGTCGAAGACGGCGACCCCGGCCAGGTGCGAGACGAAGACCCGAGTGGCGCCTGCCGCCATGTCGGTGCCTCCTACGGTCCGCGGACAGCTGCTCCGGTGGGCTGGCTCCGGTGCCTGCGGGCCACACCCGCCACACGCGCTTCAGGCTACTCCGGGCCGATCTTGCCCGCCGCGCGGGATGGTCCCCGGGAGTAACCCTGCGGTAGCTTCGAGGCGGCCCGCAGCCGCCGCCCCTGGAGGAAACCACCCGTGCACCACGGCCGCAGGACACTTGCCGCCACCCTGGCCGCGCTCGGCGCGAGCAGCCTGCTCACCGGCTGCCTCGGCCTCGGCAGCGACCCCGACGCCGGCACCAACGGCGTCGGCAAGCTCCCCGCGGCGACCATCGAGCAGAAGGCGAAGGCCGCGGCCGCCGGCGCCACCGCGGTCCGGCTGGCCGGCACCGTGGTCAGCGGCGGCCACAGCTACCGCCTGGACATGCGGCTGCGCGGCAACGGCGGCGTCGGCGAGGTCAGCACCAAGGGCGACACCTTCCAGCTGCTGCGGGTCGGCGACGACCTCTACCTCAAGGCCGGCGCCGACTTCTACGGCGCCGACGACAGCGACAAGAACAGCAAGGCCGCGGCCGAGAAACTCAACGGCAAGTACGTCAAGGTGCCGTCCACCGACCCGTCCTACCAGCAGTTCTCCGGGTTCACCGACAAGAAGACACTGCTCGCCGACCTCTTCGTGCTGGACGGCGAGGTCAAGGCCGGCGACCACCGCAAGGTCGGCGGCACCAGGACCATCGCGCTCGACGGGACCAAGGGCGGCTCCCTGGACGTCTCCCTCAAGGGCTCGCCCTACCCGCTGCGCTACGAGCGCGCCGGCGGCGGGGGCACCCTGACCCTCTCCGACTGGGGCGAGGACTTCACGCTCGCCGCCCCGGCCAAGTCCGAGGTGGTCGACTACGGCAAGACCGTCGGCAAGTAGCCGCCGGCCGGGCAGGCGGTCAGGTCCTGCGGCGGCGCGCCAGCAGCTTCGGCAGCCCCGCGGGCGCCGGCCGGCGGGTGGTCGCCGAGGTGGCGGCGGGCACGGCCGCGCCCGAGGAGTCGGGCATCGCACCCGGGTGTTCCGGCACGCTCCCGGTCGGCGCCAGCCGGAAGACCTGGCACTGCGCCGCCCACCGCGCCGGCAGCTCCTCCGCGTCGACCGCGTTCAGCCGCTTGCCCTTCATCTCGCCGACGGCCGCCTCCCAGGGCTCGCTGTGCGGCGCCAGCACCGCCACCCGCGCCACCCAGCCGACCAGCCGGCCGCCCTTGTCCTTGCTGCGCACGGTCACCGTCGCCGTACCGCCGTCCACCAGCCCCGGCACCGGCTGCTCACCGGGCCCCGCGACCAGGTGCAGGCCGCCGTCCAGCCACAGGTGCCACACCGCCTGCCCGTTCACCCAGACCAGCCCGGACTTCTTCGCGGCCTCCTCCACCAGCGCCGCCAGCTCCTCGTCGGCGGAGGGCGCGGCGGACGGGGCGGGGGAGGGCGTGGACGGCGTCGACATGGGCCCAGGCTATCGGCGGCGATCGGCGAGGATCACCAGGGCCAGCCCGGCGAGGATCACCGCCAGCGCCGGGTAGGCGGCCGCGGGCGGGGTCTGGCCGAGCCACAGCCCGGCGATCAGCGCGGCCCCGGGCGTCTCCAGCAGGATCGCGGTCGACGTGGTGGACGGCCCCAGACCCCGCACCACCCGGTTCAGCAGCGAGTGCCCCAGCAGCTGCGCGGCCACCGTGAGCGCCGCGATCTTCAGCCAGGTCCGCCCGTCGTACCCGCCCAGCGCCGACCCGGAGACCAGGCACGCGCACAGCAGCGCCACCGCCGTCGTGGTGTAGCAGACGAACGTGTACGCCGTCGTCGTCGCGGTCCGCCGCACCTGAGAGCCGAGCAGCATGTACACCGCCGCGGCCAGCCCGGCGGCCAGCGCCAGCGCGTCACCGGCCAGCGCCCGCCCGTCCGTCGACAGGTCCAGCCCGGTGAGGATCAGCACACCGACCACCGCCAGCGCGGTGCCGCCCCACACCAGCCGCGGCGGGCGGTGGCCGCGCAACCGCAGGATCAGCGTGGTCCAGATCGGCGTGGTCGTCACCAGCGCGGTCGAGGTGGCGACCGACGTCATGCCCAGGCTCGGCAGCCACAGGCCGAAGTGCGCAGCCAGCAGCAGCCCGGCCAGCACCGACAGGCCCAGCGCCCGCGGCCCCATCCGCCGCAGCTCGCCGCGGTGCCGCCACAGCGCCACCGGGCTCAGCACCCCGACGGCCATCGCGTTCCGCCAGAACGCGATCGCCAGCGCGGGCGCCGCCGTGGCCGCGATCAGCGGCGCCGACAGGGACACCCCGGCGATCGCCACGGCCAGCAGCACCAGGTCCGCCCCGCGCCCGGCGTCGACCGCCCCGGCGGCGCCCTCCGCGGCCGCCACCCCACCCTGCTCGGCGGTCCGCTCACTCGTGTTCACCGCACAAGCGTACGGAACGGGCGGCGGTGCCCGGAACCGTCCGCGGGGACCGGAACCACAGGTCCCGGAGGCGGCCGTTCCGTCCTGGAGGCGGCCGCTGCGCTCCTAGAGCCAGCCGTTCCGGCGGAAGCCCCGGTGGATCGCGTAGCAGATCGCCAGGATCGCCACGAGCACCACGGGATACCCGTACTTCCAGCCAAGTTCGGGCATGTGCTTGAAGTTCATCCCGTAGACGCCGGTGATCATCGTCGGCACCGCCAGGATCGCCGCCCACGCGGTGATCTTGCGCATGTCCTCGTTCTGCACCACGGTCGCCTGTGCCAGGTTCGCCTGGAGGATCGAGTTGAGCAGGTCGTCGAACCCGGTCACCTGCTCGTGCACGCGCGCGACGTGGTCGGCCACGTCCCGGAAGTACTTCTGGATCTCCGGGTCGACCAGCCGCATCGGCCGCTCGCCGAGCAACTGCATGGGCCGCAGCAGCGGGGTCACCGCCCGCTTGAACTCCAGCACCTCGCGCTTGAGTTGGTAGATCCGCCCGGCGTCGCCCCCGCGCGAGGTCTTCCCGTTGTGCGCGGAGAACACGTCGATCTCGACCTCGTCGATGTCGTCCTGCACCGCCTCGGAGACCGCGAGGTAGTCGTCGACGACCTGGTCCGCGATCGCGTGCAGCACCGCCGAGGGGCCCTTGGCCAGCAGCTCCGGGTCGTCCTCCAGCCGGTGCCGCAGCGCGCGCAGCGACCCGTGGCCGCCGTGCCGGACGGTGATCACGAAGTACCGGCCGGTGAAGACCATCACCTCGCCGCTCTCCACCACCTCGCTGGTGGCGGTGAGTTCGGCGTGCTCGACATAACGGATCGTCTTGAAGACCGCGAACAGGGAGTTGTCGTACCGCTCCAGCTTCGGCCGCTGGTGGGCGTGGACGGCGTCCTCCACGGCCAGCGGGTGCAGGTCGAACTCCTCGGCGACGCCCGCGAACTCCTGCTCGCTGGGCTCGTGCAGCCCGATCCACACGAAGCCGTCGCTGCCGTCGCACTTGGCGCCCGGCCGGCCGCGGCGCACCGCCGCCAGCGCCGTCCGCAGATCCGTGGCGTCCTCGTCGCGCACACCGTCGCGGTAGACGGCGCAGTCCACGACCGCGCTGGCGAGGTCCGGCTCCTGGACGGGTTCGTACTCGTAGGTCGTGGTGGTCCTGCGCAGGGTCGGGCGCAGGGCGGGGCGTACGACTGCACGCAGGTCGCGGATCATCGACATGGCAAGCTCCTTCACGGACTGGCCGACGGCATGGCGCCGCGCTGAAATGCGGATCAAGGAGGGGTGATCGCAGGCAGTTCAGGGCGCTCTTCCGCTGCGGCGGTTCCGCGGGAGCCGTCCTTCGCACCGGACCGGTGACGAAGGGGCCGTCATCCGTGGACGTGGCGCGTTTTGGACCCGGTCAGCCGGGTAGAAAACGCGCGACGTGCGCGTACGGCGGGAAACTCAGCGCGCGAAACGGCATACGGAAGAGCTGCCGGTACTGCACGGTCGACTCGGATCCATGTCAGTCCCCACCTCCTCCGGCCGATCCCCGCTGAGGGATGTCCTTGGTGCGCGAGTGAACACTCCACTTTAGCAAGCCCGGATGCGTACTCGGCGCCGCCTTACCGGTTCTGTACGCGTTCTATGCTCGCCGTATGGCTGATGTTCCGGCGCTCGTCGAGGCGCGGCTGTCCGAGACCTTCGGGGCGCCCGACGCCCGTGCCGCGGTCACCTTCGTCGGTGCCGACCGCATCGAGGTGCTCCGCTTCACCACCGGTGACCTGGTGCGCTACGCCACGCTCGGGATGTCGGCGCAGCCGATGGCCGATCCGCTGGCGACCGTGGCGGACCCGCTGCGCGGGCCGCGCGCCGAACTGCTCCTCACGGTGCGGGCGGGGCTCGCCGACACCCGCGAAGTGCTGCGGCCGCTGGCGGTGCTCGCCGCCTCGCCCCAGGTCGAGGGGCTGGTCATCGCCCCCGGGAGTTCCCTCGACACCACCGAGCCGCTGTGGCCCGGGGCGCCCTTCTCCGCGGTGCTCGTCGCCGAACCCGGTGGGCTCGTCCCCGACGTGGCCCTCCCCGAACCGCTCGACCCGGTGCGCTTCTTCCCCCTCCTCCCGATGACGCCGGCGGAAGCCGCGTGGAAGCGGGTGCACGGGGCCGCGGCCCTCCAGGACCGGTGGCTCACCCATGAAACGGATCTACGCGACCCCCTGCGGAAAGCGGTGGCCTTGACCCCCTAGGGTGCCCGGCCCGCCGGGTTGCGGGACCTTGCGGTGGGGGGTGGCTGGTCGCGCCGTTCCCCGCGCCCCTTCGAGGCGCGAGCTTCTTCCGTGGGAGGGGCCGAGCAGACCCAGGGGCGCGGGGAACGGCGCGACCAGCCACGGCGGACCGCAAGGTCCCGTGACGGCGGGGGCGGGGCACTCTGGGGGGGTGGCGCCGCGCCCCCGGAGGGGTGATCGTCCTTGACGCGGGGGAGGGGCCAGGAGGACCGTGGTGATTTATGAGGGGCGAACCCAGTTGCCCGAAGTGCGGTGGCAGGGTCCGTGCGCCCGGACTCTTCGCCGATTCCTGGCAGTGCGATCTGCACGGGGCCGTGCATCCGCTCCAACCGGTGGTCCCGCCCAGCGTCGAGGCCCTGGGCGTCGTGGTGAACCGCTCCCAGGTGCCGGTGTGGATGCCGTGGCCGCTGCCCGTCGGCTGGCTCTTCTCCGGGGTGGCCGCCGCGGGTGACGACCGCAGTGGCGGCCGCGCCACCGCCGTCTCCTGCTCGGGCCCCGGGCCGCTCGGCGGTCCCGGGGAACTCCTGCTCGTGGCCGAGGAGTTGGGGGTCGGGCTCGGTGCCAGGTTCGCCGGGATCGACGGGCCCGACCCGGGGCCCGGGATGTGCGTGGACCGGCCGCCCCACGCGAAGGTCCTCGCCGCCGGGCGGCCCACCCCGCTCTGGCACGTCGAAGGCGTGCCCGACGACCGCGTCGTCTTCGCCGGCGAGGCCCGCGGGCTCTGGCTCTGGGCCATCGTCTGGCCCGAGCAGACGGGGCTGCTCATGTACGACGAACTGGTCCTGACCGACCTCCGCGACGCCGGCGCCGAAGTCGACCTCCTCCCCTGCGGCGCCCTCACCCCCCGCCTCCTCACGTAAGCGGGGTGCCCCTTCCGCGGGAGGGGCCGAGCAGACCCAGGGGCGCGGGGAACTGCGCGACCAGCCACCGCGGACCGTGAGATCCCGGCACCCACAGAACGCACCACCCCGGAGGGTTATGCTGGCGGCGGCCACTTACGACCCCCCTAGACCCGCGGAGCGCGCTGTGCGAATAGACCTGCACACCCACTCCTCGGCGTCGGACGGCACGGACGCGCCGGCCGACCTGGTACGGAACGCGGTGGCCGCGGGGCTGGACGTGGTGGCGCTGACGGACCACGACACGGTGAGCGGGTACGCGGAGGCGGCCGCCGCGGTGCGCGGGCTGGCGCCGGGCGGGCTGACGCTGGTGACCGGCGCGGAGCTGTCCTGCCGGATCGACGGCATCAGCATGCACATGCTGGCGTACCTCTTCGACCCGGCCGAGCCGGAGCTGGACCGGGAGCGCGAACTCGTCCGGGACGACCGGGTGCCCAGGGCGCGCGGGATGGTCGCGAAGCTCCAGGAACTGGGCGTGCCGGTGACGTGGGAGCAGGTCGCACGGATCGCCGGGGACGGCTCGGTGGGCCGGCCGCACATCGCCACGGCGATGGTCGAGGCGGGCGTGGTGGCCAGTGTCTCGGACGCGTTCACCGAGGAGTGGCTCGCCAACGACGGCCGCGCGTACGTCGACAAGCACGAACTGGACCCCTTCGACGCGGTGCGGCTGGTGAAGGCCGCGGGCGGGGTGAGCGTCTTCGCGCACCCGGGGGCGCACAAGCGCGGTGAGACGGTGCCGGAGCCGGTGATCGCGGAGCTGGCCGCGGCCGGGCTGGACGGCATCGAGGTGGACCACGTGGACCACGACGACGCGACCAGGGCGCGGTTGCGCGCGTTCGCCGCCGAGCACGACCTGCTGGCCACCGGCTCCAGCGACTACCACGGCGACCGCAAGACGGTCCGGCTGGGGGAGTGCGTCACCGACCCCGAGGTCTACCGGGAGATCGCGCGCCGTGCCACCGGCGCGGTCCCCATCTCGGCGGTCTAGCGCACCGGATTCCTTTCGGCCCCGCTTTCCCGCGCCGGTGTGCGGGGAGCCGTGGTGCGCGGCGCCGTCCGCGCGGCCCCCCTTGTCCCTTGAGGCGCCCGCCGAGGCGCCGTGCTCGACGTTCATCCCCTGACGCCGCCCCCGCCGGGTCCGCCCGGTCCGCGCGGCGCCTTGCAGAAAGCCTTCACGCATGTTCGACGTCACCCTGTTCGGGTCGGTCTTCTTCACCCTGTTCGTGATCATGGACCCGCCCGGGATCACCCCGATCTTCCTCGCCCTGACCTCGGGGCGGGCGACGAAGGTCCAGCGGCGGATGGCGTGGCAGGCGGCGTCGGTCGCCCTCGGGGTGATCGCCGTCTTCGGCGTCTGCGGCCAGCAGATCCTGGACTACCTGCACGTCTCGGTGCCCGCGCTGCGGGTGGCCGGGGGGCTGCTGTTGCTGCTGATCGCGCTGGACCTGCTGACGGGCAAGGCGGACGAGCCGACGCAGACGAAGGACGTCAACGTGGCGCTGGTGCCGCTCGGCATGCCGCTGCTGGCCGGGCCGGGCGCCATCGTGACGGTGATCCTCGCGGTGCAGCACGCGCACGGCTTCGGGCAGCAGCTCTCGGTGTGGCTGGCGATCGCCGCGATGCACCTGGTGCTGTGGCTGACCATGCGCTACTCGCTGGCGATCATCCGGCTGATCAAGGAGGGCGGGGTGGTGCTGGTGACCCGGCTGTCGGGGATGCTGCTGTCCGCGATCGCGGTGCAGTCGGTGGCGAACGGCGTCATCGGCTTCGTCCACGGCGAGGGCTGAACCCCCGGCCCGGCGGGCGATCGGGCCCGGACAGGCGAAAGCGCCCCGTACATCCAGTCGGTACGGGGCGCCGTTGCGTCGGGCCTGTGATCAGTCCGCGGGGCGGATGTAGATGCGCTGCCCGAGAGCGGCGGCCTGCTGCACGATCCTGTCGACAGCGTTGGCGTCCACGACGGTGCTGTCCACGGCCTCGCCGTTGACGTCGTCGAGTCGCATGATCTCAAAGCGCATGGGGCTTCTCCCTTCGTCGCGCGTTACATGTGTGGTCAACGAACGCCCCCTTCTAAACATTCCCCAGACTAACGAAAAACTTTCCTGCCTTAACTAATCGCCGGCGAGGGAGTCGGGCGAAGGGGTACCGAGTGCCCCTACCGTCCCTCGACGTCCGTCCAGAACGCGATCAGCGCGGCCGCCGTGTCCTGCGGCTGCTCCGCGTTGGGCGAGTGCCCGGCGTCCTTGATCACGACGCGCCGCGCGCCGAGCCGGGCGGCCATGTCGTCCAGCCACGGCACCGGCCAGGCGTAGTCCACCTCGCCGGAGAGTACGAGTTTAGGGAGCGGCAGCGCGGCCAACTCCGCCACTCGGTCGGTTTCTGTCATCAACTGCCGTGCGGTGGCGAGAAGTTGCTCCGGTACGGTGCCGATCCAGCGGCGGTGCAGGAAGTCGTCCAGCCAGTCCGGGACGGCCGCCGCCTCCTCCTCGTCGCCGGCGGCGTCCGCGTCGGCCCCCGCCTCCAGCGCCCGCATCGCCTGCCAGGCCGTCTCCATGTCCATCGCCGGCAGGTGGTCCAGCAGCAGCTGGGTACGGGCCTGCTGGTCCGCCGCGATCGCGGCCGGCCCCGAACTCATCAGCGTCAGCGAGGCGTACGGCGCCGACGGCTCGGAGAGCAGCGCGGACCGGACGATCTGGCCGCCCAGCGAGTGGCCCACCACGTGCAGGGGCGCGTCCGCGGCGGCGCCGGCGGCGAGCACCGCGGTCTGCGCCAGGACGTCCGCGGCCAGCTCGGCGCGGGCGTAGGCCGCCTCGTCCCGCGGGCCGGCCGACTCGAACTGGCCGCGGCCGTCCACCGCGACGGCCCGGTAGCCGGCCGCCGTCAGCGGGGCCAGCAGAGCGAGGAAGTCCTCCTTGCTGCCGGTGAAGCCGGGGACCAGCAGCACGGTGCCGCGGGGCGCCGCGCCGGGGGACGGCGCCGGGGCGCCGTCCAGCACGGCGAACGCTCCGCGGCGGGTTTCCAGCGGGCGGGAGACGACGTTCGCCGGGAGGTCGAGGGTGGTGGGTCGGCTCATACGGTGAGGTTACGCGTCCCGTATGTCCGTCAGGTTGCCGTCACCCTCCGGGTGCCCCCGACCCCCCGGGTGCCCCGGTCCTGTCGGCCGAGGGACCACCTGCCGGTGGGGGCTGGTCGCGCAGTTCCCCGCGCCCCTTGATGTGCTCGGGTCCTTCCGGGCAAGCGCGGTGGAAGCCGCACCTACCAAGGGGCGCGGGGAACTGCGCGACCAGCCACGACGCACCGCCAAGATCCCGGCACCCACCGGACCGGGCAGCCCGGAGGGCAGCCCCACCGGCAGGTGGTCCCGGAGCCGACAGGACCGCGGCACCCGGGGGGTCAGGGGCACCCCGCTACGCGGCGAGGCCGAGCGCGGCCATGCGCTTGGTGTGGGCCTCGGTGATGCGGGAGAACATCCGGCCGACCTCCGCGAGGTCGAACCCGTCGGCGACGCCGCCGACGAGCATGGTCGACAGGGCGTCGCGCTCGGCGACGACCCGCTGCGCCTGGGACAGCGCCTCGCCCATGAGGCGGCGGGCCCACAGCGCGAGCCGTCCGCCGACCCGGGGCTCCGCCGCGATCGCCGCGCGCACCTTCTCCACCGCGAAGCTCGCGTGCCCGGTGTCGTCGAGCACCGCGAGCACCAGCGTGCGGGTGTCGGAGTCGAGCCGCGCGGCGACCTCGCGGTAGAAGTCGGACGCGATCGCGTCGCCGACGTACGCCTTGACCAGGCCCTCCAGCCAGTCCGAGGGCGCGGTCTGGCGGTGGAAGCCGTCGAGCGCGGCCGCGAACGGCTCCATGGCCTGGTGCGGCTCCTCGCCGATCCCGGTGAGCCGGTCCCGCAGCTGCTCGAAGTGGTGGAACTCGGCCGACGCCATCGCGGCCAGCTCCGCCTTGTCCGCCAGGGTCGGCGCGAGCTTCGCGTCCTCCGCGAGCCGCTCGAACGCGGCGAGCTCGCCGTACGCCAGCGCGCCGAGCAGGTCGACGACCGCGGCGCGGTACTGCGGCTGCGCGGACGCCGCGGCCCAGTCCTGGGCGGCGATGCCGGTGACGGTCGGCTGGTGGTCGGTGGGCGTGTCAGGCGTCTCCATGCAGCGCACAATAGCCAAGTTCCCGGCCGCGGTCGGCCCCGGTGACGGCATCCGCGACCGGGCCCGGGCCCGGTGCGGCCCGGCCCGCGCGGACCGGCGGGCCGGGCCCGAGGAGACGGCCGACGCCCCGAACGAAACATTTGATCGGGTGCAGCTACGTGTTTCCGGGGTAGAGTGGTAATGCACCCGTCCAAAGTCGGCCAGGCACCGACCTACGACGGGCCACGTGTGCAACACCTGGATGCCCGGTCGGTGGCCCGATCGGCTCCTAACCGACCGCCCTCCCGACATCGGGAGGGGCCCGCTCGCGGCCTGAGCGAGGGCAGCGGTCCCGCGCCTGAGCGGCCGACCTATGGCCGTACGACAACTCTGCGCGGTCAGTGAACGGCATGCCGCCCCGCGGCGTGCCGGATGCTCGACCCCCTCGCCGCCCGTGCCGCGTCTCACAGAAGAGGCAACATCCTGACCACCACGACTTTCCGCAGCCTGGGAATTCTCGATGAGACCGCCGACGCCCTCGAGGCCGTCGGGATCACGACTCCCTTCCCGATCCAGGAGATGACGCTTCCGGTCGCCCTCGCGGGCAACGACGTCATCGGCCAGGCCAAGACCGGCACCGGCAAGACGCTGGGCTTCGGCCTGCCGCTGCTGGAGCGGGTCACCGTCGCCGCCGACGTCGAAGCCGGCCGCGCCACCCCCGACCAGCTCACCGACGCGCCGCAGGCGCTCGTCGTCGTGCCCACCCGCGAGCTGTGCCAGCAGGTCACCAACGACCTGCTCACCGCCGGCAAGGTGCGCGCGGTGCGGGTCGTCGCGATCTACGGCGGCCGGGCGTACGAACCGCAGGTCGAAGCGCTGAAGAAGGGGGTCGACGTGGTCGTCGGCACCCCGGGCCGACTGCTCGACCTGTCCGGCCAGAAGAAGCTGAACCTCAAGCACGTCCGCGCCCTCGTCCTCGACGAGGCCGACGAGATGCTGGACCTCGGCTTCCTGCCCGACGTCGAGAAGATCATCGCCATGCTGCCCGCGCGGCGCCAGACCATGCTGTTCTCCGCGACCATGCCCGGCGCCGTGATCAGCCTGGCCCGGCGCTACATGTCGCAGCCGACGCACATCCGGGCCACCGCGCCCGACGACCACGGCGCGACCGTGGCCAACACCACGCAGCACGTCTTCCGCGCGCACTCCCTGGACAAGCCGGAGCTGGTCTCCCGCATCCTCCAGGCCGAGGGCCGCGGCCTGGCGATGATCTTCTGCCGCACCAAGCGCACCGCGGCCGACGTCGCCGAGCAGCTGGAGCGGCGCGGCTTCGCCTCCGGCGCCGTGCACGGCGACCTCGGGCAGGGCGCCCGCGAGCAGGCGCTGCGCGCGTTCCGCAACGGCAAGGTGGACGTCCTGGTCTGCACCGATGTCGCCGCCCGCGGCATCGACGTCGAAGGCGTGACGCACGTCATCAACTACCAGACGCCCGAGGACGAGAAGACCTACCTGCACCGGATCGGCCGCACCGGCCGGGCCGGCGCCTCCGGTACGGCGATCACCCTGGTCGACTGGGACGACATCCCGCGCTGGCAGCTCATCAACAAGGCGCTGGAGCTGCCCTTCAACGACCCCGAGGAGACGTACTCCACCTCGGCGCACCTCTACGAGCTGCTCGGCATCCCCGAGGGCACCAAGGGGATACTGCCGCGGGCGGAGCGCACCCGGGCCGGGCTCGACGCGGAAGCCGTCGAGGACCTGGGCGAGACCGGTGGGCGCGGGCGCAAGGGCGGCGGTGGCGGGCGTGAGCGCGCGGCCGCGGCACCCGTCGCCGAGCGCGCACCGCGCACCCGTACGCCGCGGCAGCGCCGGCGCACCCGCGGTGGGGCCGCGGTCGACCCGGCCGTCGCCGCCACCGAGGCCGCGTCCGCCGCCCCGGCGGTTCCGGCGCCGGCCGCCGCGGAGGCGGAGGAGCCGCGCAAGCCGCGCCGCCGCCGCACCCGCAGCCGCTCCTCGGCCACCCCGGAGCAGTCCGCCTGACGTCTCCGACCGGCCCTCCGCCGTGTCCCGCCGCCTCGAGAGGCCCTAGGCCTAGCCCAGCGCTTTGGCGTGGCGGCCGCGGCGCGGGGGGCGGGCGAGGACGCTGAGGAGGGCCGCGGAGGTGAGCAGGGCGGCCGGGAAGGTCGCCTCGGGGTGGTGGCCGCCGACGATGCTGTAGGTGACCAGGCCGCCCAGGAGCGAGGCGACCGGGCCGGTCGCGAGCACCAGGGGCGACGCGGGGAGCCGCAGCGGGAACATCCGGCTCGCCGACCATGCGGCCAGCAGTCCGAGAGCGGCGAAGACGACGGCTTCCCACAGCATCATCGTGGTATCCCTCCGGTGGCAGGTACGGAACGGGACCGGTCCATACCACTCCTACCCCGGAGCAAGCCGGCGCAAAGCGTGCTCACCCGTCTGCTCCCGGCTCGAACGCCTCAGCGGGGACCGCTCGATCCGGCCCGGGGCACAAGGGAGTTGGCGGCCCCGGGAAGGCGCCCGGATCACGGGCGCGCCCCCGGGGCGGGTCTCATACGACCTGCACGTCACCCACGACGAGCCAGCCGCCCGCGGTCGTGCCCTGCGCGGCGAGCGCGATGCCGGGCACGTTGCCCTTCGAGGTGTCGACCAGGGCGACGCCCCAGCGGTAGGCGCCCTTCGCGACGTTGAGCGCCGTCGAGGTGAACGCGTACGACGTGGTGGAGCCCTTGAGCCAGGCCGACGGGTCGCTGGCGGTGTCCACGAACACCTTCGCCGCGGTGCCGTCGGAGGTGAGCAGCGCGACCGCCGCCTTGTACCGGTGGTTCCACGCCGGGATGTTGTCCGGCAGGTAGCCCCAGCCGAGGTTGGCCCAGGTGTGCGTGAACGCGGCGGTGCCGCCGGCGGCGACGGAGCCGGGCGCGACGACCTGCGTCGGGTAGAGCCGGTATCCGCCGCCGCCGTCGAAGGACTGCACCAGCGGGTAGGCGTCCGAGAACCACGTCAGGCACTCGCCGACCCGGAAGTCCATCATGTTCACGTGCGCCTCGGCCGAGTCGTCGTACTCGCCCTGCCGTACGTCGGCGACCGTCGTGTAGCCGCGCGGGTCGACGCTGTAGTTCATGGAGCCGGTGACCCAACCGCCTTCCATGATGATGGGCCGCTGGTAGCGCCATTTCGCGGCGATCGCCTTTTCCCAGTCGCCGTAGTAGTCCGTCATTCCGAATGCGTCGTGGCGCAGCACGTATCCGGCATTGAATGCGATGTCGAGCAGCGCCTCGCTGTCCGGGTCCGGGTCGCCCCATCCCTCTCCGGTGCCGATCATCCGGTGGTAATTCATCGCGAGGGCGACCTTCGGGAATGCGGCGGAATACTCGCCGACGATCCAGCGGAACACCGATTCGCGGTTGGCGGCGTCGAGATAGAGGACGGTGTGGCCCTCGCCCCATTTCCCGAGTCCGTAGCCGTCGACGTAGTCCGTGACGGCCGGGTCGCCGTACTGGGCGCCGAACGCCCGCAGGAAGGCGGAGAACTTCGCCTGGAACACCGGGTCGTCCGGGTACGGCGACCACACCGTCTTGCTGCCGGTCTGCGTCTCGTACCCCTGGGCGCCGGCGGCGCGCACGTAGTCCGGCGTGAAGTCGTAGGACTTGTCGCGGCTGTCGACCACGACGCGGAAGGCCAGCCGCAGGCCGCGGGCGCGGGCCTCGTCGATGGCGAGCTTGACCGGGGTGTCCGACTGCCAGGCGTACACGCCCTCGGACGGCTCCAGCAGGGACCAGGCGACCCGCATGTAGTACACCGACGCGTAGTCCGTCACCTTGGCGGTGGCGGTCGACCCCTCGACCGGCACCGCGTCGTACTGCGTCCAGTAGTCCGACGGGAAGGACGTGTTGGCGTAGAGCGACCAGCCGTTGAGCGGGTTGCGCAGCACCGTGGTGGTGTCCGGCGTGAAGGCCGCGGTGATTCGGGGGTGGACGCCGTGGCCGTGGCCGTGCCCGGGGGACCGGGTCGCCGCGGCCGCCGGCCCGGCGAGAAACGTGCCGGAGGCCGCGGTGGCCAGTCCAAGACCGAGAGCGGTTCTCCGGCTGATCTTGTTCGACTCCGTCATGCGTTCTCTCCCTTGAAAACGACGAAAACGACGTGGTTTTTCGATGATGGGCGTTCGCGAATCGGCGGGGCAAGAGCCGGGTGCGAAGAGAACAGATCTCGCACATTCGGGGTGCGGGGCGGCGGAGTTCAGAAATGCGGGCAGTCGGTTGATTCGGGCCTGCCGGTGAATTCGGAACAGCCGGAATCGTGGCGAATCAGTCGGTGGCGGCGCGGGTCACCCGCAGCACGTGTTCCCCCTCGCGTGCGGGCACGCGCTGGACGAGGCGGGTGCGGAAGACCCGCCCGTTCCAGGCGCGGGCGAGTTTCGCGTCGTCGAGTTCGACCGGCTCCACGACGATGTCGAACCGGTCGCGCTCCAGCGCCACATGGGCCGCGCCGACCGTGAACCCGTGTGCGTCCGGGCGCGGTTCGAGCGCGGTCATGAACACCAGCGTCATGGTGCCGTCCTCGGCGAACGTCCAGCTGTCGCGGACCTCGACGGCCGGGCCGCCGCGGTCGAGCAGCACGGTGCGCCCGCAGCGCCGCAGCCGGCTGGACTCCGGGTAGGCGGCGGTGAGGTCCGCCGTCAGCTGCGTGGTGGTCCCGTCGTCGTGGAAGGCGGTGCCGGTGGCGCGGTACTGCGCGCCGGGCAACTGCTCGACGCCGCCCGGCAGCGGCACGTTGTGCCAGGCGCTGCGCATGGTCCAGATCGTGTACCGGGTCGACGGTTCGAACGTCTCGCGCCGGTAGACGCCGACTCCGACGTCGATCAGGACGGGGTCGCCGTCCAGCGCGACGATGACGCCGCCGGCGTCGTTGTGGTTGTGGCTGACGTCGTTGTGGCCGCCCTTGGCCGCGACGAACAGGCCCGTGGTGTCGCCGGCGCGCTCGCGGGCCACCGCGACCTCGGTGCCGGGCAGGTAGAGCGCCGCCGGCATGCCGGGCGCCGCCTCGCCGTCGGTCCAGTCGGGGGCACGCAGCGCGGTGAGGGTGCGGCGGAACAGCGGCGCGAGCTGCCCGTCGAAGCGCAGCGGGTGCGTGCGGCCCATCCACCGCGCGTGCCGGACCACCTCCTCGTCGCCGACCCGGGCGCCGAAGCGGGCGAGCAGGTGCCAGTTGGCGTTCTCCGGCAGCACCGGTGAGCCGTCGGAGTAGTTGACCTGGGAGTTCTCGCCGATCTGCATGCTCATCGGGAAGCGGGCCATCTGCGGGACGGGTACGACCGGGAAGCCGTCCAGCGCCCCCGCGGTCAGCTCCTGGAGCAGGTCGAGGGCTTCGAAGAGGGTGGCGCCGGCCCACCACCAGTAGGTGGCGCCCTCGTCGCAGCTGCCGTCGTCGTCGTACCCGGCGCGGAAGCGGTCGAGGATGACCAGCGCGCGGTCGACGGTGGCGGCCAGCCGCTCCTGGTCGGTCTCCACGACGGCGGCGCAGACCAGCACGTTCGACACGATCCACGGCGCCCAGTTGTTGGGCGGCCCGTCGACGCCGTGCCAGAAGTAGACCTCCTTCTCCCACGGGTCCAGCACCCGGCGGCGGATCTCGTAGCGCACCCGGGCCCGGATGCCGGGGTAGTCGCGCTCCAGGCGCGCGCCGGCGACGGCGTCGATCCCGGCCAGCATGGCGCCGATCGAGGCGTTCGCGAGGTCGAGGACGTCCCGGCCCGGGACGGGCAGGAACGGCCGCTCGCCGGATTCCGGCAGCGCGTAGTGCGACGGCAGGCACCAGGCGCTCAGCTCGCACATCCGCCAGACGCCGTCCGCGAGCTGCGGCACCAGTGCGTCGTCGCCGGTGGCGGCGAGCAGCAGGGCGGTGGTGCCGACCACGCCGCACATCGCGTGCTCGGCGCGCTCCTGGGGCACCCGGTCGCCGGTGCGGCTGTAGGCCGCCCACCGGGTGAGGCTGTGCGGCGCGGCGGCCGCCTTCTCCTGCCAGAGCAGGTGTTCGGCGTGCAGCGCCTGCCGGTCGCGTTCGGCGACGCCGGCCCAGGCGGCGCGGTCCTCGACCGGCGGGGCCGGGGACCAGGCCCCGACCCGCACCGCGGCACGGACCTCGGGAGTGAACAGGGAACGGAGAGAGGTTTCGCTGGTATGCACGGGTGCGGGTCCCTTGGTGGTCGGACGGTCGGCGCTGCTGTTTCTGCCGGGCCGGATCAGGGGTGCTGCTTGGCGTAGGCCGACTCGTACTCGCCGCGGATGGTGTTGCCGACGTTGGCGGTCCAGGTGCGGATGGCGCCGCGGACCTTGGACAGGTTGGCGCGGCCCAGGATGTAGTCGTTCATCGTGTCCAGGACCGCGGACTCCGCGGAGCCGGACTGCGAGGCGGTGGCCGAGTACAGGCCGGTGGCGGGGTTCTGCACCAGCATGTGCTGCGTGCCGACCTGCCACTCGTGCGAGCGGCGCAGCTGCTCGTCCTTGCGGACCGCGAGGTTGAGCACCTGCGGACCGGCGGCCAGGCGGTACAGCGAGCTGGCGTTGACCATGGTCTCGCCGGCCTTGGTCAGGGCGGCGTTCGCGCCGGAGCCGGTGTAGTGGACGCCCTCCTTGCCGTGCGTCAGGTCGAACTGCTCCTGCGAGCCGAAGGGCGCGGCCAGGTAGTTCAGCAGGCGCAGCTGCTCCTTGATGGTGGCCGGGCTCGCCTTCTTCAGCGCGGTGAAGGAGAAGCTCGACGAGCCCTGGTAGTTGCCGCCCTTGCCGCCGTCGGCGCCGAAGGGGACGACCCCGCCGGTCACGACGCCGTCGGGCAGCGTGGTGTCCAGCAGCGCGGAGATGCCGTCCATGTGCAGCAGCACCGTGCCGTTGGCGATGTACGTCTTGGCCTGCGCGCTCTGCATGCTGGGGGTGTCGGGGTGGTAGTAGCCCGCCGAGTACAGCTTCTTGATGTAGCTGACGGTGCGCACCCACTCCTCGGTCTCGTACTTGCTGACGAACTTGCCGTCGGCGGTGCGCTTCCAACCGTTGGGCACCCCGAAGATGGCGCCCATGATGTCGTAGGCCCAGTCGACGAGGTCGGCGCCGCCCTGGCCGGTGATGGCGTAGCGGTTGGCCTTCGCGTCGGTGATCGACTTGCACAGCTCGGTGAAGTCGGCCTCGTTCTTGGGCGCGGGCTCCTGGCCGGTGAGCTTCTTGATGATGTCCGGGCGGCACACCAGGATGCTGCCGAACGGTGGCCGGTGCTCGGGCACACCGTAGATCTTGCCGTTGATCCGGGCGCTCACCCAGGACAGCGACGGGATGTTCGCGAGGTTCGGGTACTCCTTGATCTTGTCGCCGGACAGGTACTCGGACAGGTCCTGGAACCGGGAGGCGAGGATCTGCGGGTACCGCGGCGGCATCGCGAAGGTGAGGAACTCCACCATCTGCGGCAGGGAGTTGCCCGCGATCATGGTGGCGAACTTCTCCGCGAAGGAGTCGCCGGGCACGAAGGTCAGGTCGAACTTGGCATTGGCCTGCTTGCCGATGTACTGGAGGTAGGTGTTGTTCGCCGGCGGCGGGGCGTCGTAGGTCACCACGAAGCCGGACGTGGTGCTGCCGTCGCCGACGGTGCCCGTGACGGACCTGTACAGCTCGCTCTGCGCCGGGGAGTTGTAGTACACCGGCTGGACGACGCCGTTGCCGGCCAGGTCGGGCTTGGGGCCCTTGGTCACCGGTATGTACGTCGGCAGCGGGGTGAGGGTGTCGGACAGCTTGTTCATGCCGGCCGCGTCACTGGAGGAACAGGCGGACAGCGCGCCGCCGGTGCCGAGGGCCAGCAGGCCGAACGCGGCGCCGCCGAGGAGCTTGCGCCGGCTGATCGAGCCGTTGGTGGGCATGTTCATCGGACTTCTCCTTTGAAGTGGACTCCGTGTCGGGGGGGATGGCGGCGGCTCAGCCCTTGACGGCCCCGGTGAGCACACCCTTGGTGAGGTGCCGCTGGACGAACGGGTAGGCGAGGGCGATCGGCGCGATCGCGATCATGACGACCGCCATCTGCACGGACTGCGCGGCGGGGTGGATGGTGGTGTCACCGACACCGGAGACGAGGGAGGAGCCCTGGAGCACATAGGTGCGCAGCACCAGCTGGAGCGTCCACTTCGTCGAGTCGTTGATGTAGAGCAGGGCGTTGAAGAACGCGTTCCAGTAGCCGACGGCGTAGAAGAGGGTGACGACGGCGATGACCGCGCGGGACAGCGGCAGCACGATCTGCCACAGCACCCGGAACTCGCCCGCGCCGTCCATCTTCGCGCTGTCGATGAGCTCCTTCGGTATGCCCATCATGAAGCCGCGTACGACGACCAGGTTGAAGACGCTGAAGGCCGACGGCAGGATCAGCGCCCAGTAGTTGTTGACCAGGCCCAGCTGCTTGACCACCAGGTACAGCGGGATGAGGCCGGGCGTGAAGAGGAACGTCACCAGCACGAAGGTCAGCAGCGGCCGCTGGAAGAGCGATCCGGGACGGCTCAGCGCCCATGCGGCCAGCACCGTCGAGCTGACGCTGATCGCGGTGCCGACCAGGGTGACCAGTGCGGTCACCACGATCGCCCGGGTCACGATCCCGCCGGTCAGGATCTGCGAGTAGGCCGACAGGTCGAACGACTTCGGCCACACCACGTAGCCGCCGGCCGCGGTGATGTCGTCGTTGGTGGACACACTCGTGGAGAAGACGATGAGGAACGGGAAGAGGATGACGGCGAGCAGGATCACGACGGCGACACTCTTGAGCGCCAGCACGACGGGCTTGGGTTTTCCGGCCCAGACCGGACGGCGGATAGTGCTCATGACCGCGAGTACACCCCTTGTTCTCCGAGCATGTGCGCGGCCTTGTTCGCTCCCAGGATGAGGATGAACCCGACCACGCCCTTGATGAGTCCGACCGCGATGCCCACACCCCAGTTGCCGTCGACGACACCGTGGTAGTAGACGTACGTGTCGAGGACCTCGGCCGCGTGCGCGCCCACCGCGTTGCGTTGCAGGATGATCTGCTCGAAGCCGACGGACAGCGCCTCGCCCAGGCGCAGGATGAGCAGCAGCACGATGATCGGCCGGATGCCGGGCAGTGTGACGTGCCAGAAGCGGCTCCAGGCGCCCGAACCGTCGATCGCGGCCGCCTCGTAGAGGGAGTCGTCGATGGCGGCGAGCGCGGCCAGGAAGATGATCGTGCCCCAGCCGGCGTCCTTCCAGATCAGCTGCGAGGTCAGCAGCAGCTTGAAGGTCGACGGGTCGCTCATCACGGTGATCGTCGACTCGTTGGCCTGCCGCAGCATGTGGTTGACCACGCCGCCCGAGCCCAGCGACTCCTGGAAGAAGCCGACGACGATCACCCAGGACAGGAAGTGCGGCAGGTACAGCACCGACTGGACCAGCACCCGCAGCCACGGCCACACCAGGGAGTGGATCAGCAGTGCCAGCGCGATCGGCACCGGGAAGAAGAGCACCAGCTGCATCAGGGTGATCTCAAGGGTGTTGACCACCGCGCGCCAGAACGTCGGGTCGGCGAAGAGCGTCTGGAAGTTCTGCAGGCCGATCCACGGGCTCTGGGTGATCGGCACGTAGGGCTGGTAGTCCATGAACGCGATCACGTTGCCGAACAGCGGCACATAGACGAAGAGCAGCAGCAGGACGACGGCCGGCGTCACCATGATCAGCAGCGGGTAGTCCTGCCGCAGCCGGGCGAGGAACGGGACGCGTCGTTCGACCAGTTCGTGACCGTGGCGGTCGGTACGGGTCGCTGCGGGGGCGACCAACTTCGCGCTCATGCGGCTCCTTTGCCTCGGGTGGTTGCGGGTGTCCGGGAGTTGGCTCGGCGACGACCACGGTGCGACGTTCGAACACTTCGACATCTCTAAGTGCTCATATGATGAGAGTCAAGAGCGATTATTCATCCGCACACCAAACGCACATGGGGAGCGACGATGCACCCGAGTCAGCGCCAGGAGCGCATCCTGGCCGAGTTGCGTGTCCACGGGAGCCTGTCCGCAACCGACTTCGCCGCCCGGGAGGGTGTCTCGGCGATGACGGTCCGGCGGGATCTCGGCGAACTGGCCGACCGCGGCGCCCTGCGGCGCGTGCACGGCGGTGCCGTTTCGGTGGAGACGTACCCGACCGCGGGCGTCCCGCACCGGCCGGCGCCCCGGTCGGCGCCGGGGGAGCCGACCGCCGCGCTGTTCACGCTGGGGCTTGTCGTCCCCGACCCCGGCTACTACTTTCCCAAGGTCGTGGCCGGGGTCGCCGAACGCACCGAGGCCCTCGGCGGGCGCGTCGTCCTCGGCGTCTCGCAGTACGACCGGGCCCTGGAGCGGCAGCAGATCAAGCGCTTCATGTCGAGCGGGATCGACGGGCTGCTGGTCACCACGACGACCGCCGACGCGTACCCGGCGCTGGAGCTGCTGAGCCAGGCGGCGATGCCGGTGGTGATCGTCGAACGCGCCGTGACCGAGGCGCCCATCGGGGCCGCCACCTTGGAGTCCGTGCGCAGCGACCACGGCGCGGGCGCCGCCGTCGCCATCCGGCACCTGGCCGAACTGGGGCACCGCTCGGTCGGCGTCGCGATGTTCGACACCCCCACCTCGCCGCAGCTGCGCACCGGTTACAAGCGCGCCGTGCGCCAACTCGGACTGCGCACCGACGCACCGGTGGAGATCATCGACGAGACCGCCTCGGTGGGCGCCGCGACCCGCCGCTTCGTCACCCGCTGCCTCGACGCGGGCACCACCGCGGTGTTCGTGCATTCCGACCACTACGCGGTGGAGTTCGTGAAGACCGTGCTCGAGATGGGCGTCTCGATCCCGGGCGACCTGTCGGTGGTGGCGTACGACGACGAGGTCGCCGCGTTCGCCGCGGTGCCGCTGACCGCGGTGGCCCCGCCCAAGCACGACGTGGGCCGGTTCGCGGCCACCATGTGTTTCGAGCGTCTTTCGGCAGCCGCCGAACTGGGTTTCGCGCGCCGCCACATGACGCTGACGCCGACCCTGAGCATCCGGGAGTCGGCCCGTCCGGTGTTCGACTCCTGATCGATTGCACCCCGCGCCTTGACTTCGCACATCGCTCCGGGCTGAGGTGGGATTCGCTGTTCGCCGGAGGGGAGTCCACCGTCATATGACGTCGAACATCAACACCATGGGGCCGCCGCACATCGATGCGGTGCGCACCGTCGCGGTCGGCTTCGCGATGCCAGGCCCGACGTTCGGCCGGGTCTTCGCCGCCGCCGACCTCGCGGCGCTGCACGCCGCGAGCACCGTGCGGCTGCTCGCCGACCGGCCGCTCGACCTGGACGGCGCGGCCGACACCGCGCACCTCGCCGAGGTCGAGGTGCTCGTCACCGGGTGGGGCTCGCCGGTCCTGGACGCCGGACGCCTGGACCGGATGCCGCGGCTGCGCGCCGTGGTGCACTCCGCCGGCTCCATCCGGCCCGTGGTCGACGACGAGGTGTGGCGGCGCGGCATCGCCGTCGCGTCGAGCGCCACCGCCAACGCGGTGCCGGTGGCGGAGTTCTCGGTCGCCATGATCGTGCTCGCCGCGAAGCGGGCCCTGGCCGGCGCGGACCTGCTGCGCGCCGCCGACGGCCACGCCGTCGACATCGAGGGCACCTGGCCGATCGTCGGCATGCACGGCATCACCGTCGGCGTCGTGGGGGCCTCCCGCGTCGGCCGCGCCGTGATCGAGCGGCTGCGCGGGTACGACGTCCGCGTGGTGCTGGCCGACCCGCACATCGACGCGGCGGACGCGGCCCGGCTCGGCGTCGAGCGGATGGCCCTGGCCGACCTCTGCGCGGCCAGCGACATCGTCTCGCTGCACGCGCCGCTGCTGCCGTCCACCGCCGGCATGCTGGACCGCGCCGCCATCGACGCGATGCGCCCGGGCGCGACACTGGTGAACACCGCGCGCGGCGGGCTGGTGGACCAGGAGGCGCTGGCCGACCGGCTCGACCGGGGCGACCTCGCCGCGATCCTCGACGTCACCGAGCCGGAGGTGCTGCCGTCCGGCGCCCGGCTGCGCGCCACACCGAACACCTTCATCACCCCGCACATCGCCGGCTCGCAGGGCAACGAACTGCGCCGGCTCGCCGGCAACGCGGTACGCGAGACGCTGGCGTTCAGCGCGACCGGCAGCTTCGCGGAACCGATCGCCTTCGAGCGGTCCGTCCTCCAGGCCTGAGAGCGGAGCGCCGCCACGATGACCGACATCACCACCGCCCGCCCGTTCCTCGACCAGCACGGGCGGTTCGCCCAACTCCACGGCGCCGGCGTCCTGCGGATCGGCGACCGCTTCTACGCCTGGGGCGAGGACAAGAGCGCCGGCGGCACCTTCGCGGGCATCGCCTGCTACTCCTCGGCCGACCTGGCGGCCTGGCGGCACGAGGGCACCGCGCTGGCCGTCGGCGACGGCGACCTCGCCCCCGGCCGCGTGGTCGAACGCCCGAAGGTGCTGCGCCACCCGCGCACCGGGCAGTACGTGATGTACCTCCACATCGACTCCGCGGACTACGCCGACGCGCGCGTGGGCTTCGCGACGAGCGACGACCCGGCCGGACCGTACTCGTACCGCGGCAGCGTGCGGCCGATGGGACACCTCAGCCGCGACATCGGTGTCTACGCGGAGGACGGCGCCGGCTACCTGCTGTCCGAGGACCGCGACCACGGGCTGCACATCTACCGGCTCACCGAGGACCTGCTCGGCGTCGAGGAGCTGGTGGCCACCACGCTCGGCGAGAGCGGTGACCACGGCTACGAGTCGCCCGCGCTGGTCCGGGCCGAGGGCACCTACTACCTGTTCGGCTCCGACCTCACCGGCTGGGCCGCCAACGACAACCGGTACGCGACCGCGCCCTCGCTCGCCGGGCCGTGGTCGCCCTGGCGGCGGTTCGCACCGGCGGGGTCGGCGACGTACGACTCGCAGATCAGCACGATCGTCCCGGTCGAGGGCAGCGAGCGCACCGCGTACGTGTACGTCGGGGACCGGTGGCTGCCCGAGGAGTTGGAGCGGTCGCTGCCGGTGTGGCTGCCGATCCGGATCGGGGGCGGGCAGGCCCGGTTGGAGTGGGCGGGGCGGTGGAGGGTGGACGTCGCGACGGGCGAGGTCGAGGTGGAGCCGGGCGAGGCCGAGGCGGTGCCGGGCGAGGCCGAGGCGGCGGAGGCATGAGCGGCAACGGCAACGGCAACGGTCCTTCCGGCGGCAGCGGTCCTTTCGTGCTGCCCGCGCCCGACGCGGAGCGCTCGCCCCTCACCGGGTGGACGCGCGCGCACTGGGAGGCGGTCGGCCGGCGCTGGCTGTCGCGCATCGAACCGTACGACAGTGCCGGCGGCGCCCTGCCGCGGCTGCCCGGCCGCGTCACCGGCGACGGCGAGCGGCGCGAGAGCATGGAGGCGGTCGGCCGGTCCTTCCTGCTCGCCGCACCGCTCATCGCCGGCGCCCGGGGCACGGAGGCCGAGGCGCTCACGGAGCGGTACGCCCGCGCGCTGCTGGCCGGGACCGACCCGGACGGCGCCGAGTCCTGGCCGCGCGGCGTCACCTGCCGGGCCCCGGTCACCGGGGTGACGAACTCCATCGTGGAGGCCGCGAACATCGCGTTCGGGCTGCACATCAGCCGCGAGCGGCTGTGGGACCGGCTCGCCCCGGCCGAGCGGCGCCGGATCGCGGACTGGCTGCGCCACCACGCGCGGCTGGAGGTCTGGCACAACAACTGGCAGCTGTTCCCGGCGATGGCGGAGGGCTTCCTCCGCTCGGTCGGGGAGGACACCTCCGGGTGCACCGGCACGCGCAACGTCCGCCGCGTGGAGTCCTGGTACCTCGAACAGGGCTGGTACACCGACGGCCCCGAGCACGCCGTCGACTACTACAACGCCTGGGCCATCCACCCCTACCTGTGGGCCTGGTACCGGATGACCGACCGGACCGCGACACCCGACGGCGCGCGGCACCTCGAACGGCTCGGCGCGTTCGCCGGGTCCTGGGCCGACACCGTGGCGCCCGACGGCTCGATGCTGCACGTCGGGCGGTCGCTGACGTACCGGACCGCCGCGCTCGCGGCGCTGTGGTGCGCGGAGATCTCCGGGGTCAACCCGCTGACGCCCGGGGCGACCCGGCGGCTCGCGTCCGGGGTGCTCGCGCGGTTCACCGCGGCCGGGGTCGGCATCGCGCACCCGCCGGAGCTGGGCTGGTACCGCCCGTACGAGCCGATCGCGCAGACCTACAGCGGGTTCGGGTCGTCCTACCTGGCCGGCATCGGGTTCCTCGGGCTCGCGATCGACCAGGACGCGCCGGTGTGGACCGCGGCGGAGCAGCCGCAGCCGACCGAGCGCGGGCCGCGGACCCGGGTGATGCCGGAGCTGGGGTGGCTGCTGCGAACCCAACAGGACGGCATCGTACGGCTGGTGAACCACGGCAGCGACCACTGCGAGATCCCCGTCGAGCCGACCCGGGCCGACCCCGACGACCCGCACTACGCCAAGTTCGGCTACTCGAGCCACACCGCGCCCGGCACGGCGGCCGGTTGGACCGCCAACGTCGACGGGCACCTGGCGCTGCTCGACGCCGGCGGGCGGGCCAGCCACCGCGGGGTGATCCGGGCGATGCGGGTGGAGGGTGCCGTGGCCGGCTCGGTGCACCTGCCGCAGCTCGACGGCCGCCTGCTGCCCGGGTGCTCCGTGGTCAGCGTCACCGTCCTCGACGGCGACCTCGAACTGCGCGCCCACCTCGTGCGGACGCCGCGGCCGCGGCCGGTGCGCGAGGGCGGCTGGGCCGTCGCCGACACCTCGCCCCTCACCACCCGCACCCCCGGTGGCCCGGGCACCGCCCGCACCGCCGCCGTCACCCGCGCGGACGGCCTCACCGCCACCGTCGTCGGCCTGTACGGCTGGCAGCACGCGGCCACCCACGCCGAACGCGACACCAACGCGATGGGCCCCTACTCCGCGGTCCCCGTCCTCACCGCCACCGCCGGCACCCCGACCACCGTCCTCGTCTCCCTCCACACCCTCACCCGCACCGCCCCCACCCCGACCGACCTGGCCGACCTCGCCACCGCGGTCCGCGTCGAGGTCCACGGCACCGTCCTGCACGCCCACTGGCGCACCGGCCCCCACCACACCCTCGACCTCGCCACCTTCGTGCCGTGGGACGGCGAGGTGCCCGCCGCGCACTGAACGAAGAGCGGGCCGCGCGCACCGCACCGGCCAACAGGAGAAGCCGCGTCCCCCTTGGTCGGGGGCGCGGCTTCGCCGGTGGTGGGGCGGGGGCTACAGGGCGGCGCCGAAGCCGACGCGGCGGGCGGCGGGCTCGCCGATCTCCACGTAGGCCAGACGGTCGGCGGGGACCAGGACCTTGCGGCCGTGCTCGTCCACCAGGCTCAGCAGCTTGCTGGTGCCCGAGAGCGCGTCGGCGACAGCGGTTTCCACCTCGTCGGCCGACTGCGAGCTCTCGATGCTGATCTCGCGCGGCGCGTGCTGCACGCCGATCTTGACCTCCACGGCTTGGATACCTCCGATGGTCGGGCGGTGTGCGCGGTTGGATCGCGCCGTACGGAGCACAGCGTAGCCCCGCCCGGCGGACGGCACGGGCACGCCGCAAACGCCGTGAGCGAACAGCCCGCGCTACTCGGGCCGGTGGTCGCCCTCGGCGCCGTGCAGCGGGAACCCGGCGATACCACGCCAGGCCAGCGACGTGAGCAGCTGCACCGCGGTGTCCCGCGGCACCTCGCTGCCGCTGGCCAGCCAGTAGCGCGCCACCACCTGCGAGACACCGCCCAGGCCCACCGCGAGCAGCATGGACTGCTCGGCCGGCAGCCCGGTGTCCTCGGTGATGACCTCGCTGATCGCCTCGGCGCACTCCAGCGCGACCTTGTCCACCCGCTCCCGCACCGCGGGCTCGTTCGTCAGGTCGGACTCGAAGACCAGCCGGAACGCGCCGCCCTCGCCCTCGACGTAGGCGAAGTACGCGTCCATCGTGGCCTCGACGCGCTTCTTGTTGTCCGTGGTGGACGCCAGCGCCGTGCGCACCGACTGGAGCAGCGACTCGCAGTGCTGGTCCAGCAGCGCGAGGTAGAGCTCCAGCTTCCCGGGGAAGTGCTGGTAGAGCACCGGCTTGCTGACCCCGGCCCGCTCGGCGATGTCGTCCATGGCCGCGGAGTGGTAGCCCTGCGCGACGAACACCTCCTGGGCCGCGCCCAGCAGTTGCTCGCGCCGGGCCCTGCGGGGCAGGCGCGTGCCACGCGGCCGTGCCGCCTGAGTCTGCTCGATGGCTGTCACGCCGCCTCCCAGTTCTGGTGGTGAAGGTACGAATGAGCACCGCACTGGCCATCGTACTTTTCAGTAACGACCCTGTGCGCCGCGCGGACGGACATTCTCACTTCCTGGGACCTGCGGGCGAAACCTCACGGGCGGCATTCCCTGGCGCACCGGGGGTCCCGGGCGCCCACGGACCCGGTCAGCGGTAGTCGTCCTCGTCACGGGTGACCGCACGGCGCTGCTCCGCGGCGTCCACCGGGTCGGCCTCGGCCGCCTGGTCCGCGGGCCGCGCGGTGACCTGGTCGTCATCCGGTTCGACCAGGTCGGCGCGCTGCTCGGCGGTGTCCGCCTCGGGCGCCTCCAGGTCGAGCGAGGGGTCGCGGTCGGCGTCCTCGCGGGAGGTCTCCGCGGCCTCCGCCTCGTCGATCACGCCGATCTCGTCCCGTTCGTCCACCTCGGCCGGCCCGCCGTCGGCGCCATGGGCGCGGTTGGTGGCGTCGGTGGCGTTGGTGTCGTTGCTTCCGGTCCGGTCGGACATGGCCCCTCCTCGTGCAGAAACGCGCAGAACCGCCACCTTCGAGCGTAGGAGCTGCCGCGCGCATGCGCAGGGCGGCCCCGGGCGGCAGCCCGCAGCGCGGCCCGGGCGGCGGCCGTACCGCGGGCGCACCGGGGGCGCACCGCGGACACCCGGGATGGCGGCTTTCGGCTCCTCCTGCCCGCCGTCGGGCCGCTTCTCGCCGCGAACCCAGGGGCGTTGGCGTGATCCTCTCGTAATATTGCCGTATGCCCTCGACCGATCTTCCCCGCGCGGCCGTTGCACCGGCGGCCGTACCACCGGAGGGGCCGCCGCTGGCGGCCGGCGAGACGGTGCGGACCGTGGGGCTGCCCGGGCTGAGCCTGGTGGTCCGGTCGCGGTCCGACGGCGGACCGGAGCCCGCGCTGTGCGTGCACGGCCTCGGCGGCTCCTCGCAGAACTGGTCCGCCCTGATGGCCCGGATCTCCGACATCGTGGCTCCGGAAGCCCCGGACCTGCCCGGATTCGGCCATTCTCCGCCGCCGGACAACGCCGACTACACGATCCCGGGGCAGGCCAGAGCCGTGATCCGGCTGCTGGACGCGGAGGGCCGCGGCCCGGTCCACCTGTTCGGCAACTCGCTGGGCGGCTCGGTCGCCGTCAAGGTCGCCGCGGCCCGCCCGGACCTGGTGCGCACCCTCACCCTGATCTCGCCCGCGCTCCCGGAGGTCCCGCCGCAGCTCACCGCGTGGCCCACCGTGTTCGCCGGGGCACCCGGGGTGATCCAGCTCTACACCCGGCTGACCCGCGACTGGTCCCCGCAGCGCCGCACCCACGCCCTGCTGTCGCTCTGCTACGGCGACCCGGACGCGGTGGACCCGCAGGCCGTCGAGGCGGCCGCCGCCGAGTACGAGCGCCGGATGCGGCTGCCGTACTTCCGGGACGTGATGGTCCGCTCCGTGCGCGGACTGGTGGACGCCTACACCCTCGGCGGCCAGCACGCCCTGTGGCGCCAGGCCGAGCGGGTCCTCGCCCCGACCTTGCTGGTGCACGGCGGGCGCGACAAGCTGGTCTCCGCCAAGTCCGCCCGCCGTGCGGCCGGCGCCTTCCGGGACCGCCGGACGCTTGTCATCCCCGGCAGCGGGCATGTGGCGATGATGGAGTACCCGGAGCTGGTCGACCGGGCCTTCCGCGACCTGCTGGCCGACGTCGCCGCGCGCGAGCGCGAGCACGCCGGGCCGGCGGGGTCCGGCGGCCCGGCGGACAGCGGCACGCACCCGGGCGCGAGCAGGAGTACGGGCACGAGCACGGATACGGGCACCGACGCGGCGACCAGGAGCTGATCGAGGGCGTGGGGAAGCACAGCGCGACAGACGGCCAGGACGACCGGGACAGCCCGAGCCAGTGGGGCGGCGGACCGGACGGCCCGGCCGGGTGGGACGACGACCCCTGGGGCGACCGGGAGCTGGGGCGCCGCCGCGCGGGCCAGGACGGGACGGACCGGGCGGCCCCGGGCATATCCGGCGCCGGCGGCTTCGTCAGCGGCGGCCCGATCCCGCCCGCCGCGCCCGGTACGGGCCGGCGCCGCCGCGGCCCCGCCGACGACAGCGACTACTTCGCGCCGCTGAGCCCGGTGGACCGCCTGGACCGCTCGGACCGCTTGGACCGCCTGGACCCGCCGGCCGCTGAGGACCCGGCGAGCCCGCTCAGCCCGGTGAGCCCCTACGGCGTCGACGAACCGCCGCGACCCCCGTACGGCCGGGACGGCGTGGACCGGTGGGGCGGCCCCGGCCGGCCCGACCCGTTGGACCGGCTCGACGACGGCCCGCCCGGCCCCGCCCGCTTCCGCCCCGAACACCCCGAACACCCCGAACACGGCGCGTGGGGCGCCCCCGGCGCCTGGCCGGCGGACCGCCCCGGCCGCCGCGACCTGCCCTACGACCCGGTCGAGGAGTGGGCCGCGGACTGGGCGCCGTACGACACCGCGGCCGCGTTCGACTCGCCCGCCGCGCACGGCGGGCGGCACGGCCAGGCCGGGCGCGTGATGTCGCGGCCCCGGCAGGAGTTCCTGGATGCCTTCGACGCGCCCGCGCCGCGCCCGGTGCCGGCCCCCTCGCCCGAACCCGGCGCCGGAACCGACGACGACGGCGGCGGGAGCACGGGGAAGGGCGCGGCGGACGGCGCCGACCGGTCCGCGCCCGGCGCCCCCGGCCGCCGCAGGGCCCGCACCCTCACCACGGGCGTCGCCGCCATGACCGCGCTGGCCGCCCTCGCGGTGCTGGCCGGCACCCAGTTCCACCGCGGCCACCACCGGCCCGAGGACGACACCACCCCGGACGGCGCGTCCGGCCCCGCCGCGGAGGACACCTCCGCCGCGCCGAGCGCCCCCACGGCGAGCACCGCCGCGACCGGCACCGCCTCGTACGACGAGCAGATGGCCCGGCAGTACCCGCTCGACCCGCACCTGAGCCTGTCCGGCGCCTTCAGCACCGTGCCGGGCCACCAGGCCGCCCCCGGCAAGGGCAAGGTGATGCGCTTCCGGGTCGACGTGGAGAAGGGCCTCGACCTGGACCCCCGGCTCTTCTCCGACGCCGTCTTCGCCACCCTGAACGACCCGCGCAGCTGGGGCCACGGCGGCACGATGACCTTCGAGCGGGTCTCCTCGGGGCCGGCCGACATCGTGGTCACCCTGGCCAGCCCCGGCACCACCGCGAAGTGGTGCGCCAAGTCCGGGCTGGACACCACCGTCGACAACGTTTCCTGCGACTCCGCGTCCACCCCGCGCACCATGATCAACGCCTACCGCTGGGCGCAGGGCGCCGCCACCTACGGCCCGGACCGGATGCTCGCCTACCGCCAGATGCTGGTCAACCACGAGGTCGGCCACCGCCTCGGCCACGGCCACGTCGGCTGTCCGCGCGAGGGCGCGCCCGCCCCGGTGATGATGCAGCAGACCAAGTTCCTGTCCCTCGACGGCGGACCGACCTGCGTCCCCAACCCCTGGCCGTTCCCCTGACGCGGCCGCACCGCCCCTCGGCCGCCGCTGCGACCGGCGGCGCGACCGGCGGTGCCCGGAGCCACGTAGGCGCCCGAGCCGCGTAAACGGCAGCCGCGCAAGGAAGTTACGCCCCTTCACCCCTTTTGGTGGCACCACGGACAACCGTCCGCCGAAGCACCGTTGTCCCGGCATAGCGTGCTTCGCGCCGGGCGGGCACCGCCGCCGCACCAACGCACAGCGCCCCGCCCCGGCAGCGACCGTGGAACCGGTATGCCGAGAGGGGGCGCACGCGTGCGCATCGCACTACTCACCGAGGGTGGCTACCCGTATGCGCGAGGTGAAGGGGGTGCGTGGTGCGACCGCCTGGTCCGCGGCCTCGCGCACCACGAGTTCGACGTGTACGCGCTCAGCCGGTCGCCGCGGACCGAGGCCGGCGGACGGGTGGAGCTGCCCCCGCCGGTCCGGCGGGTGCGGGCCGAACGGCTGTGGGGCGAGCCGCCGTCCGCCGCACGCGGCGGCGGCCGGGCCGCACGGAAGGCCCGGCGGGCCGCCTTCCGCTGGCACTTCGGCGACCTGGCCGCGGCGCTCGCGGGCGCCGCGGAGACCCCCGACCGGCGCCGGCCGGCGCCCGCAGCGCCCCGCACCGACCCCGCCGACCGCGCGGGACGGTTCGCCGCGGGGCTCTACGGCCTCGCCGAACTCGCCGCGGAACACGGCGGACTGCCCGAGCTGCTGCGCGGCGAGGACGCGCTCACCGCGCTGGAGGCCGCCTGCCACGCACCCGGGGTACGGCCCCTGCTCGGCGACATCGGCGTCACCGAACTCCTCGCCGTGGCCGCGCTGCTGGAACACCAGCTGCGCCCGCTGTCACTGCCCTGGTACGGCCCCGACGAGCTGGGCGCCGCCGACGTCTGCCACGCCGTCTCGGGCGGCCCGGCCACACTGCCCGGGCTGCTGGCCAAACGCTTCTGCGGCACCCCGCTGATCGTCACCGAGTACACCGTGCGGGTGCGGGAGGCGCTGCTCGCGCACCGCGCGGCCGGGCTGACCCCGGCGGTGCGGGTCCTGCTCGGCGACTACCACCGCCTGCTGGCCGGCGAGTCCTACCGGCAGGCCGCGCTCGTCACGCCCGGCTCGACCCACGTCCGGCGCTGGCAGGAGCGGTGCGGCGCCCCCGCCGACCGCGTCCGCACCGTCCACCCGGGCATCGACGCCGGACGGTTCGCCCGAGCCGGCGCCGCCTCCGAGGAGGAGACCCGGCGGCAGCCCGCGGCGCCCGCCGAACCCACGCTCGCCTGGGTCGGGCGCGCCGACCCCGCCAAGGACCTGATCGCCCTGCTCCACGCCTTCCACGCGATACGCGCCGAGGAGCCGCAGACCCGGCTGCGGGTCTTCCACGCGCCCGTCACCGACGAGCGGAGCGCCGGCTACCTCGGGTACTGCCGGGGCCTGGCCGCCCAGCTCTTCCCCGACGAGGCCGCCCACCCGCACGCCGTCGGCGAGAGCCCGGTCACCTTCGAGGAGATCGGGTCCCCCGGCGCGCCCGAACCCGCGGACGCCTACGCGGCGGGCGACGTGGTCCTGCTCAGCAGCAGCGCCGAAGGGTTCCCGCTCAACTTGGTCGAGGCCATGTTCTGCGGGCGCCCGACGGTCTCCACCGACGTCGGTGCCGTCCGCGAGGTCATCGGCGGCACCGGGCTGATCGTCCCCCCGCGCAACCCCCGCGCCCTCGCCGACGCCACCCTCCAACTCCTGCGCGGGCCCGAACGCGCCTCCCGCCTCGGCGCCGCCGCCCGCGAGCGCGCGCTCGCCCTCTTCACCGTCACCACCTGCGTGCACGCCTTCCGCGACGCCTACCTCTCCGTCCTCGCCCGCCACCCCGTCCCCCGCGAACCCCTCCACGACGCCACCGGCGCCCCCCGCCCCTTCGTCGCCCCCGCGGAAGCCCTCACCCCGTGCCGCTAGGAGCCGCCCCCATGCCACCCCAAGACGAATCGCTTCTGCACCCCCCAGGCGAATCGATTTACCACCCCACCCCCCCAACACCCGAGCAGAACGGGAGCGCGGGGACCTACCCGCCCAGCCGCCCCCCGGCGGGTGCGGCGCCGCCGCCCGCACCCCGCAACGGCGGTGGCGGCTTGCGGGGGGAGGTGGAGCCGTTGGCCGAGCGGAATGGGGGCGCGGGGAACTGCGCGCCCAGCCGTCCCCCGGCGGGTGTGGCGGCGGCGGCCGTATCCCGCAACGGCGGTGGTGTCGTTGAGGCGGTGGTGGCCGGGCCGCGCGGTGGAGGTTCGCCGGGGGAGGTGGAGCCGTTGGCCGAGCGGAATGGGGGCGCGGGGAACTGCGCGCCCAGCCGTCCCCTGGCGGGTGTGGCGGCGGCGGCCGTATCCCGCAACGGCGGTGGCGGTTTGCCGGGGGAGGTGGAGCCGTTGGCCGAGCGGAATGGGGGCGCGGGGAACTGCGCGCCCAGCCGTCCCCCGGCGGGAGCCGCAGCGCCGGCCGTATCCCGCAACGGCGGTGGCGGTTTGCGGGGGGAGGTGGAGCCGTTGGCCGAGCGGAATGGGGGCGCGGGGAACTGCGCGCCCAGCCATCCCCCGGCGGGAGCCGCAGCGCCGACCGCACCCCACAACGGCGCCGGCGCCCCCCGCACCGCCCCCCGCAGGGGCCCCGCTGACCCGGTACGAGGCGTGATGCACCACCACCACGCGATGATCGCGGGCGCAGCCGACATGTGGGAGGTGGCCGCGGGCCTGGAAGCCCGAGGCGTCACGGACGTCGACGCGCGACGGCTGCGCCACCGCGACGTGTTCGGCCTCGCAGAGGAACTGTTCGCCCGGGTCCCCCGCAAGACGGCGCGCACCGCCACCCCGGCCCCGGCCCCGCGCCCCGAGCACCCCCGCGGCCGGGCCCGCCCCCACCCCCACCCCCGCCCCCGCGACCTCGCCCTGCACCTGCTGCCAGGCGCAGCCTGCTCCGTGGCCGCGGCCCTGCACGCCCCGGCCCCGGTCGCGGTGGCGGTGCTGGCCGCCACCGCATGGCCCGCCCTGCACCGCGGCCCGCTGAGAACGACCGGAAGAGCCGCGGCCCGCGTCCCCGCCGCACTGTGCGCCCTCGCCCTGCTCGCCCTGGCCCGCTGCGGCCCGGACCCGGTCGGCACCGGCACCCTCGCGGTGCTCGCCCTGACCCTGCTCCCGGCGGCCGCCCTCGCCCGGTGGTTCGCGGCGAGCGCCCGGGCCCAACTCGCCCCGAGCCACAGCCTCGCCGACTTCGCCGACGCGGTCCGCCCGCGGCTGCTGGCCGCCCTCGCTGGATACGCGGCGACCCTGCTCGTCCTGCTTGCCCTCCTCGGCTCGCTGCGCGGCTCGGCCGTCGGAGCGCTGCTGTTCTCGGCGCGGCTGCTCTCGGTGCACGGCGCACCGCGGGCGGCGACCGCGGGACTCGCCGCCGCCGTGGCCGCGCAGGCCCTGCTGGCCGCCCTGCTGCCGGTGGCCGCGGGCACCGCCGAAGCCGCCGCCTGCGGCGCCGCCGCCCTGGCCCTGGCCGCGCACTGCCTCCACCGCGTCCCGCGCGCCTCGGCCCACCGCACCTGACCTCTCGTACCACCGATCAGGAGAACCCTCGTGAGCACGCACCGCCCACCCGTCCCGACCTCGCCGGACGCGTCCGGCCACCCGTACGCGTACGGCCGCCCGCCGGCCGCACCGCCGACCGGTACGGCCGTACCCGTCGGGCCGTTCGCGATCCCCGTACCGTCGGCACCGGAAGCGGCACCGGAAGCGGCCGCCCCCGCGGAGCGGTTCGCGCCGCCCGCCGCGGCCGGCCGTACGGTCCTGCGGCACCGGACCGGGCGGGGTGTGCGATGAGGGTCCTGCTCCTGGGCGCCGACGGCTTCATCGGCCGCCACGTCGCCGAACGCCTGCTGGCCGACCCCGCCTGCCAGTTGACCGCGCTGGGCCGCAGCGACGACGCGGACGTGCGGTTCGACCTCTCCTCGGGCGCGCCCGGGGTGCTGGCCCGGTTCGTGGACGCGGTCCACCCGGGGGTGGTGGTCAACTGCGCCGGCTCCACCCGGGGCAACGCTCGCGACCTGACCCGGCAGAACATCGTCGCCGTGGCGACCGTCTGCGAGGCGCTGCGCCGCAGCTCGGTCGCGGCCCGGCTGGTGCAGGTCGGCTGCGGTTCGGAGTACGGCCCCTCGCCGGCCGGGTCGTCCACTGGGGAGGACGCGGTGCCGCGGCCCGGCGGCCCGTACGGGGTGAGCAAGCTCGCCGCGACGGAGCTGGTGCTCGGCTCGGGCCTGGACGCGGTGGTGCTGCGGGTGTTCACCCCGGTCGGGCCGGGCACTCCGACCGGGGCGCCGCTGGGCCGGGTCGCGGAGGCGCTGCGGCGGGCGATGCAGAACGGCGAGAGCGAGCTGAAGCTCGGCGGGCTGAGCGCGCAGCGCGACTTCGTGGACGTGCGCGACGTGGCCCGCGCGGTGCACGCCGCCTCGCTGTCGGCCGCGCAGGGCGTGGTGAACATCGGCAGCGGGCGTGCGGTGCGGATGCGGGACATGGCCGCGGCGCTCGCCCATGTCGCCGGCTACGACGGGTCGCTGCGCGAGCTGGAGGACCCGCCGCACGCCGCGCCGTACCCGGATGGGTGCGGCGCCTGGCAGCAGGCCGACGTGCGCACCGCCCGCGACCGGCTCGGCTGGCGGCCGCGGATCGGGCTGGAGGAGTCGCTCGCCGATGTGTGGATGGAGGCGGCATGCCGCGTCTGAACCCCTTCCCGCGCGGCGACACCCACCCGCGCGGCATGCCGCAAAGCGAGCCGCCCACCCGTCCGGACCCCGTTTCGGACCCCGTCCAGGACCGGGCGGCGGGCGGTGGGCGCGGGGCGGAGGCGGTCAGGACCGGCTTCGGGGTGCCGCTCTTCGCGCACCCGCTGGTCGCGCCCGCGGAGTGGGCCGAACTGGCCCGGCCGGGCGCGCCCGTCGACTGGGCCGCGTTCGACGTGTCGTCCGGGCCCGGCAGCCGGGCGGACGCCCTCTACACCGAGGCGCTCACCCGCGTCCGTGAGAACGGCGTCCCACTCCTCGGACGGCTGGACGCGGTGCACGGCACCCGGCCGTACGGCGAACTGGCCGCCGACGCCGCCCGCTACCTGGACTGGTACCGGGTGGACGGCTTCTACGTGGACCGGGCGCCCACGCTCCGCGCCGAGGCGGCGCAGTGCCGCCGGACCGTCGCGACCCTGCGCGCGCTGCTGCCCGGCGGCGGCCGGGTGGTGCTCGCGCCGGGCGCGCACCCGTACCCCGGCTACGCCGAGTTCGCCGACCAGCTGGTGGTCTTCGCCGGGCCGTGGACCCGTTACCGCTGGTCGGAGGTGCCGGAGTGGACCGCGTCGTACTCGCCGCGGCTCTTCGCGCACCTGGTGCACGGGCTGCCGGCCACGCACCTGGATGCCGCGCTGCGGGTCGCCCGCTGGCAGGGCGCGGCCACCGTGTACGTGACCGACCGCACCGACCGGGACGGCGCCGACCCGTGGGCGGGCCTGGCCGGCTACTGGACGGAGGCGGTCCGCAGGGTCCGCGAGGAGCCGCCGCCCAGCATGTGACCGGTTTCCGTCTCGGCCCTCGGACCAGGTGACGTGGAATGAAGTGGGGCGTGGCAGTGTTACAGGGCCAGGACGTGCGGGCGGCCGCCCGCACCTACTGTCCGAAGACCTACCAACCGTATTGCTGAGGTCCCTGTGTCGCTGCCACCCCTGGTCGAGCCGGCCACCGAACTCACCGTTGACGAGGTCCGCAGGTATTCGCGCCACCTGATCATCCCGGATGTCGGGATGGACGGGCAGAAGCGGCTGAAGAACGCGAAGGTGCTGTGCGTCGGGGCCGGCGGCCTCGGCTCGCCCGCGCTGATGTACCTGGCGGCCGCGGGCGTCGGCACGCTGGGCATCGTCGAGTTCGACGAGGTCGACGAGTCGAACCTGCAACGTCAGATCATCCACAGCCAGGCCGACATCGGCCGCTCCAAGGCCGAGTCCGCCCGCGACTCCGTCAAGGGCATCAACCCGTACGTGAACGTGGTCCTGCACGAAGAGCGGCTCGAAGCCGAGAACGTGATGGAGATCTTCGCGCAGTACGACCTGATCGTCGACGGCACGGACAACTTCGCCACCCGCTACCTGGTCAACGACGCCTGCGTGCTGCTCAACAAGCCGTACATCTGGGGCTCGATCTACCGCTTCGACGGTCAGGCGTCGGTCTTCTGGTCCGAGTACGGCCCCTGCTACCGCTGCCTGTACCCGGAGCCCCCGCCGCCGGGCATGGTGCCCTCCTGCGCCGAGGGCGGCGTCCTCGGCGTGCTGTGCGCCTCGATCGGCTCCATCCAGGTCAACGAGGCGATCAAGCTGCTGGCCGGCATCGGCGAGCCGCTGGTCGGCCGGCTGATGATCTACGACGCCCTGGAGATGACGTACCGCACGGTCAAGGTCCGCAAGGACCCGGACTGCGCGGTGTGCGGTGACCACCCCACCGTCACCGAACTGATCGACTACGAGGCGTTCTGCGGCGTCGTCTCCGAGGAGGCCCAGGAGGCCGCGGCCGGCTCCACGATCACTCCCAAGCAGCTCAAGGAGTGGATCGACGACGGCGAGAACATCGAGATCATCGATGTCCGCGAGCCGAACGAGTTCGAGATCGTGTCGATCCCCGGCGCGAAGCTCATCCCGAAGAACGAGTTCCTGATGGGTTCGGCGCTCGAACATCTCCCGCAGGACAAGCGGATCGTGCTGCACTGCAAGACCGGGGTGCGCAGCGCCGAGGTGCTGGCCGTCCTGAAGTCCGCGGGCTTCTCCGACGCCGTCCACGTCGGCGGCGGGGTCATCGGCTGGGTCAACACGATCGAGCCGGAGAAGCCGGTCTACTAGCCGGAACCCGCAGGCGCACTGCGGTAGCGGACCGAGGTAAGGGGCGGCACTCCAGAGTGCCGCCCCTTACCTCGCGTCTCAGCGGTTGACGGACTGGATCTCCTGGACGGTGACCTGCTTCGGCTGCTGGACACGGCCGTCGGGCAGGGCCCCGCCGGTGCCGCCGGAGCCGGTCCAGCTGACACTCCAGGTCGCGGTGACGTCGAGGTCGAACGGGCCGGTCGCCTGGGTGGACCTCAGATACGTCACCCCGCAGGGCGGGTCGGCCTTCGGGTCCCCGCCGTAGTCGGCGCCCACGGTGCCGTCCGCCGCGATCGGGCAGTCGCCGGACGCCGGGTGGAGCGTCGCGTCCGAGGTGCCCGGGTCGATGTGCACGCTCGTCGGCCGCGCGGTGGTCTCCGCCCAGATCTCCTGCCCGCCGCCGAGGTCCACCGACGCGCGCACCTTCACCGGCGTGTACTTCTCCTCCAGCCGCACCCACGTGGGCAGGTTGACCGTCTGGGTGGCCACCGGGTTGGTCTCGACCGTCACGCCGGGCACCTGCGTGTGCGCGTACGCGAGCTTCGAGAGCATCTCGGGGGTGATCACGTTCGGCGTGCCCGCCGGCGGGCGCTGGCCGTTGGGCACGAAGAACGGGATCGTGCCGTTGCAGGCGTACTTCGCGAGGGTGTTCGGCGCGTCGGGGTTCTCCACCGCGCCCCAGAACATGCCCTTGCCCTGCTGGTCGACGTTGAAGTCCTTGTAGCCCTTGCCGCTGCCGTCCCAGGTGTAGCCGGTGTCGTAGTGGTTCTTGTACTGGTCCATCGCCTCCAGGGCGTAACTCGGCTGCCCGGGCACATCGGTGGCCTTCACCCCGGCCAGGACGTCCTTCTTGAACGTCACCGGGTCGGCGATCGGGCCGATCCAGCACGCCGGCGGCGTCCAGTTCACGTCCACCGAGGCGATCGCGTGCGTGCGCGTGGACGACGACCCGGACGGATACGTGATGCGTACGGCCTTCGCCCCGGCCGCGAGGTCGACGCCGTTGCTGGTGCCGGAGGTCTGTGAGGAGTCGGACGAGGACTTGGAGGTGTCGGTGTACGCGTGGCCGGGCGTGGCGGCGGCGAGGACCACCACCGCGGCGAGTACCAGCCCGCGGCGGGCCGCTCCGGCGATGCTCACTGCTTGCACTGGAGTGCCTTCTCCTTGACGGTGACCGAGTGCGCCTGCCAGACCGCCTGCGCGGTGGGGAGCTTGACCATCACGATGTCCCAGGACACGTAGTTGCGGTCACTCGCCCCGGTGACGTGCACCTTCCCGCCGGCGACCTCCTTGCTGTAGAGCTTGGACTGGTCGTTGCAGAGCTTGACCTCGACGGACCCGCCGCCACTGCCCAGCGTGAAGGCGGGACTGTAGTAGCGGTCGGTGCCCGTCATGGTCAGCTTCAGGTCGACGTTCTGCTGGACGTAGTTCTGGGCGTACGTCAGCGCGCCGTCCGCGGCGTATCCGACCAGGCCCGCGTCGTTCTTGTTCTGCTTCACCACGGCGTGGTCGATGGCCTGGATGAAGTTGGCGGCGCCCGAGAGGGCGGCGGCCTCCTCGGCGTTCTTCGGCGCGGTCCACTCGAACTGCGCCTTCAGGTCGGCCGGGAGCGCCAGCGTCGGGTCGATCTTCAGGGCGCTGCTCTGCGTCGCCGGGGCCGATGGGGTGGTCGGGGCGGCCGAACTCGTCGCGGGGGAGGAGATCTTGGCGTCGGACCCGCCGCCGGACCCGCCGCAGGCCGTCAGGGTGAGGGCGGTGGCCGCCGCCAGTGCGGTGGCGGTCGCTGCGGTGCGTGCGCGCATCGTGGAGGGCTCCCGATCGGTCGTCGCTGCGGAGCCCCCGGTTCGCGGCACTGCGTTCACCCGTTGCTGGCCCCCGTATCCAGGGCTCCACCGTATCGAAGCTCCGGGGCGGGTCACGAGAGCGGGGACGTGCGCGTTCGGTCACGGACATGTCACACGGCGGGGCGGCCGGGGGCGGCGGTGGTCATGTGTTCCCCCCAAGAGGAGGACAACCCTTCGCGGACACAGCCGGTCTTACGGGGTGTCAGATCGCTTATGGGGCAACAGTGGTCTATCCACTCCCATCTCGTGAAAGGTCGCCCTCCATGCACCTCGCGCGCACCCGCGCCCGCACTGCCGGCCGCCGCCTTGTCCTGGCCGCAGCCGTTCTCGGCCTGGCCGTCGCCGCGCCCGCGGCCGCCGCCCAGGCGGACAGCACCCGCAGCCCGCACCGGGCCGGACCGATCTCGGCCACGCACACCGACCACACCACCGGCGCCGACCAGGTCATGCACCCCGACCACACCACCGGCGCGGACCCCCTCACCGGCGCGATCCCCGTCGCCGGTGCCGACCACACCACCGGCTCCGACGCGCCGAAGGCCACCTCGGCCGCCCGCTCGGGCGACCCGCAGTCGACCGCCGACCGGGTCGCGGACTTCTACGGCGCCTACATCGACGTGGTGTGGGACGCCCGCAACGACGACCTGCGCAACGGCCTGCGGGAGCACTACCTCACCACCGGCTTCCAGAAGACGCTGGCCGCCTGGGAGGCCGCCCAGCACGCCGACGGTGTGCTGCGCGCCCAGGACAGCCCGATCGGCTGGCAGGTCACGCCCGACGGCACCGACGCCGGGCACGCGTTCAGCACCGTCCGCCTGAGCTGGGGCAACCCGAGCCACCCCGGCTACACCTACCTGAAGGTCCGGTCCGATCTGGCGACGAAGCAGATCTCGGACATCGAGGACGCGTAGGCCCCCGCTCCCGCAGCTCCTGCCGACCGGTCGTCCCACCGGCCGGCAGGCCCCGCCCCCGCAGCGGCCAGCCCGCGCTACAACTCGCCCTTCCGGCTGAGGTGTGTGAACGCCAGCCACCCGGGCAGCACCGGCAGCCAGAACGTCAGCAGCCGGAAGAACAGCACCGCCGGCGTGGCCACCTCCTTCGGCAGCCCGGCCGCGATCAGGCCACCGGTCAGCGCCAGTTCGACCGCGCCGACCCCGCCCGGCGTCGGTGCCGCGGAGCCCAGCGCGTTGCCCGCGAGGTAGACCACCGCGACCGTCGCGTAGCTGAGGTGCCCGTCGAAGGCCCGTACGCAGCCGTCCAGGCACAGGACGAAGGTCACCGTGACCATCAGGGTGCCGCCGATGCCGGTGAGCAGCTTCGCCGGACGCTGGAGCACGTCCAGCATGCGCGGTACGACGCCCGCGAACAGCGCCCGCACCCGGGTGGAGACGAACTTCCGCAGCGCGGGCACCGCGGTGACCACCAGCACCAGCACACCCGCGGTCAGCAGCCCCGCCATGACCGTCCGCGACGGCGACAGCGACGGCGTCTTCTCGGTGCCGGTGACGAAGCCGAACGCCATCAGCAGCACGATGTGCGAGCCGAGTCCGACGAGCTGCGAGGCGCCCACACTCGCCACCGCCAGCCCCGGCCGCACCCCGGCCTTCTGGAGGTAGCGGGTGTTCAGCGCCACCCCGCCCACCGCGGCCGGCGCGACCAGTTTCACGAACGACCCGGCGACCTGCGCCATCACCGTCCGCGGCCACGACAGCCGCTCCGGCACGAAACCGGACAGCGCGCCGGCCGCGGCCACGTAACTGGCCGCGGAACCGACCAGCGCGACCAGCGCCCACTTCCAGTCCGCGTGCACGATGGCGTGGCCGATCGGCACCGACGACAGCTGGGAGAGCAGGAAGTACGCGGCGAAGGCGCCCGCGATGACCGTGATCAGGGTGCGCGGCTTGATCCGCTCCAGCCGCACCGGCTCCACCGGCGCCTGCGGGCGGATCAGCAGCACCTGACGCCTGATCCGCGCCAGCAGGTCCTCCTCGCGGACCTCCTCCAGCGCGTCCTCCATGGCGCGCTTCTCCGCCTTGCTCTCGGCCTTCCGCTCCGCCTTCGACTGCGCCCGGGCCGGCGTGCCGGACTGCTCCGCGGGCACCGCGGACGCCCCCTCATGGCCGCGGGCGGCCTGCGCCCGGCTGCGCTCCCTGGCCTCCTCCTTGGCCTCCTTGTCCGCGGACAGCGCCGCGAGCACCGCCTCGCGCTCCCGCACCGCGCGGGCCCGGTTGAGCGCCTTCAGCTCGCCGCGGGTGGAGCGGCTGAGCGCGATCGGCTGGAGCAGCGGCAGCGAGGCGGCGACCGCGTCCGGGCCGAGCACCGACAGCGCCGCGCCGACCGCCCGCTCGGGGCCGACCCGCAGCGCCATCGTCGTCAGCAGTTGCGCGATGTCCATCCGCAGCAGGATGTCGCCGGCGGCGATCTCACCGCCGCGCAGGTCGGTGAGGAAGACCCGGCCGCTCCGGTCCACCAGCAGCGACTCGCCGACCAGCCGCCGGTGCGCTATCCGCCGCGACTGGAGGGCCCGCACCTGCGTCCACGCCTCGCGCATCAGGGCGTCGGTGATCTCGTCGTCGGCCAGCGCGTCCAGCCGCCGGCCGCCGATGTGCTCGTAGACGAGCATCACCGCGTCGGGGCCCAGCTCCGAGGTGGCGATCAGCTTGGGCGCGTTGGCGCCGGCCGCGATCGCCGCGTACGCGAGCAGCGCCTCCTGCTCCAGCGCCTGCCGCAGCGAGAGCAGGCTGCGGCGCTGGGTGATGCCGCCGACCAGCGACATCCGCCGCCAGGCCCGGTAGAAGAAGCCGTGCGCCTGCTGCTCGCGGTCGACCACGGTGACGTCCAGCGGCGGGCCGTCCTCCAGGGTGACCAGGTAGCCGCGGCCGCGGTCGGAGTCGGCGCTCTCCGGGCGGTCCTCCACCACTCGCCGCGCGGTCAGCGGCGCGAACCCGACCCGGCGCAGGCCGGCCAGCAGGTTCTGCCCGGTGGGGCGGACGTTCGGCGAGCCGATCGCGTAGACGGTGCCGTTCGCCACGGTCCAGCCGATCAGCAGGGTCAGCGCGATCGAGAACGGCGTGGTGTAGCCGCCGACCAGCACCGCGAAGGCGTCCAGCAGCAGGACGAACCACAGCGCCACCCGCCAGCGCGGCCGGCGGGCCATGCCGGAGGCGGTGACGTAGGCGATGACCGGGGCGAGGTAGCCCTGCACCGGGTCGGTCATGCCCAGCCCGGTCGGCGCGCCGTGCGAGAGCGCCTCGCGGATCGGGCCGGGGGCGGCGTTGGTCACCCACAGGTCGGTGGCGAGGGCGGCGCCGTGCGCGAGGACGGCCGCGAGCACGCCGTCCGCGACCCGCAGCCCGTCCCGTTTGACCAGCCGCTCCACCGCGAACGCCACCGGCACGATGAGCACCGCGACGCTCGCGGCGTTGCCGGTGACGGAGGAGAAGAAGTCCGGCGCCCGCATGGCGCCCTTGGTGATGTCGGTCTCCAGGCCGTTGGTGGTGGCGTGCGCGAAGCCCGCGATGGCCAGCACCACGCCGATGCCGAGCAGCCCGAGGAAGAAGCGGACCAGGTCGGCGGGGCGGTGCACCCGGGCGGCGAGCAGCGGCTCGTCCACGGAGACGGCCTGGCGGGTGGCGCCGGCCGGCTCGGGGGAGGCGCCGTCGCAGGACGGGGGCTCCTCGGGGGGCTCTTCCGGGGCTTCGTGGGTGCCGTGCGTGTCCTGGGGGCCCGGGGACTCGTTGGGCTTCGGGGTGCCCGGGTCCGTCCAGATCAGGTCCTCCGGTGCCCGGTGGGCGCCGTGCGGCTGCGGCAGGCCGCCGGGTCTTCCGCCGGTGGACGGGGAGCCGTCCGTACCGTCGGGGTCGCCGGAGTTGCCGGAGCCGCCGGGGTCATCGGAACCGCCGGAACCGCCGGAACCGTCAGCCATCGCCGCCCCCGTGCCGGCCCCGCCGCCGGTCCGCGGTGCGGAGGCGGCCGGGGACAGCCCGCCGGGAGCGCCGGCGGTCCCCATGGCCCCGCCGCCGCCCTGCTTGTCCCCGGTTGTCTCTTCTTGGTCTCGTATCACCAGTCACCGCCCGGACGATGGTGGCATGCGCCCTGTGCGTTCGGAGCCGTAACCCCCCGGTGTCGGCGGGGTGCGGCAGGATTGACCGGGTGAGCGAGGAGACCGGGGCGGGCGAGCTGGGGCCGTACGCGGAGAAGGTGCTGGACGCGGTGGACCTGATCCCGCCCGGCCGGGTCATGACGTACGGCGACGTGGCGGAGTGGCTGGGGGAGGGCGGTCCGCGCCAGGTCGGCCGGGTCATGGCGGAGTACGGCGCGGTGGTGCCGTGGTGGCGGGTGGTGCGCGCCGACGGGGTGCTGCTCGCCGGGCACGAGCAGCGCGCGCTGGCGGAGTACCGCGCGGAGGGCACCCCGCTGCGGACGGCCGGCCCGGCCACCGAGGGCCACCTGCCGCGCCTGGACATGCGCCGGGCCCGCTGGGACGGGCAGGGCCGGCAGGACGGCGGGCAGGGGCCGGACGGCGGACGGCACGCCGAGGACCCGCCCGGCACGGCGGGCGCGGACGGCGGATGACGGCCCGAGGCTCATATCACCCAGCTTCCGGCATCGGGCGGCGGCGCGTGCCGCGGCCCGCCCGTACGGAGTACATTGCCTGACCACCACGAAACCGGCGAACCACGTGAACCCCTCTTCCCCACTTCCTGGCACTGCTGCTGGCGGCGCGCCCGAGACGGCCGGCCCGGACGCCCGGACCGGTGCCGTCCGCACCGGTGACGTACGGGCGGGCCGCCCGGGCGTCGGAGGCTACCGGCTGGTGCGCGCCCCGCTGGTGTCCGCCGCGCCTCCAGTGCTGGACGCATCCCAGCGCGCCGTGGTTGAGCACGACCGGGGACCGATGCTGGTGCTGGCCGGACCCGGCACGGGCAAGACCACCACGCTCGTCGAAGCCGTCCTGGCCCGGGTGCGGGCCGGCACCCCCGCCGACCGGGTGCTCGTCCTGACCTACGGCCGGGCCGCCGCGGTCGAACTGCGCGACCGGATGGCCGCCCGCGCGCAGCTCCTGACCGGCAGCGCGACCGCCGCTCCGCAGGCCGCCACCTTCCACTCGTTCTGCTACGGGCTGCTGCGCGCGCACCAGGACCCCGACCTGTTCGCCGAGCCGGTGCGGCTGATGTCCGGGCCCGAGCAGGACCTGATGGTCCGCGAACTGCTCGCCGGGCAGGCCCGGCTCGCCCGCGAGGGCCGCGCCAAGGTCGGCTGGCCGGACGACCTGCGGGCCGCGCTGACCACCCGCGGCTTCGCCGACGAGGTGCGCGCCGTGCTCGCCCGCACCCGCGAACTGGGCCTGGCCCCGCGCGCGCTCGCCGACTTCGCCCGCCGGATCGGCCGCCCCGACTGGCTCGCGGCCGCCGCGTTCCTCCAGGAGTACCTGGACGTCGCCGACCTCCAGGGCGTCATCGACTACACCGAACTGGTGCACCGCGCGGTCCGGCTGGTCCGGCGGCCGGAGGTGCACGCCGAACTCGCCGGGCGCTACGACGCGGTCTTCGTCGACGAGTACCAGGACACCGATGCCGCGCAGGTCCGGCTGCTGCGCGCGATCGCCGGGCAGGGCCGCACCCTCGTCGCCTTCGGCGACCCCGACCAGTCGATCTACGCCTTCCGGGGCGCCGACGTGAACGGCATCCTCGACTTCCCCACCGCGTTCCCCGGCCAGGACGGCCGCCCGGCCCCGGTCCGGGTGCTCACCGGCAACCGCAGGGCCGGGGCCGTGCTGCTCGCCGCCGCGGGGCAGCTCGCGGGCCGGATGGCGCTGCCGCGGCTGCCCGCGGCCGCGGCCCGCGCCCACCGCGCCCCGACCGCGCACCGGCCCGGCGGCGTGCTGGCGGTGCGCACCCACCCCACGCCGGGCGCCGAACTCGAGGCCGTCGCCGACGCGCTGCGCCGCGCCCACCTCGAAGACGGCATCCCCTGGACCGGCATGGCGGTCCTCACCCGCACCACCGCGGCCCTGCCCACGCTGCGCCGCGCGCTCGCCGCCGCCGGGGTGCCGATCGACCTCGCCCCGTCCGACACCCCGCTGCACGCGGACCCGGCCGTCGCCCCGCTGCTGCTGGCCCTGCGGGTGGCGGCGGAAGCGGCGGCGCAGCCGGCCCCATCGCCGGAACAGGCGTTGCCGGAACAGGCGTCGCCGGAGCCGACGGCACCGGAGCAGGCGGCGCCGGCGGACGCGGCGTCCGGGTCCGGCGACCGCGAGCAGCAGCCGAGCGCGGACCCGGGCGGGCAAGCGGCCGCGGGCGACGCCCCGCACGCGGCCCGGGCCGATACGGCACCGGGCGCGGGGGGCGGCGAGGGCGAGCGCCCCGGGTCCGGGTTGTCTGTCGAGGACGCATTGACGCTGCTCACGTCGCCGCTGGGCGGCATGGACTCCGCCGACCTGCGGAAGCTGGGGCGCGCGCTGCGCGAGGAGGAGCGGGCCGCGGGCGCGGCGGTGCCGCGCCCGTCGGACCAGCTGATCGCCGAGGCGCTGGCGCACCCGGAGCGGCTGGCGGCCCACGACCCGTCGTACGCGCGCGGCGCCCAGCGGCTGGGGGCGCAACTGGCCGAGGCCCGCACGGGTCTCGCGGCGGGCGGCACCGTGGAGGACGCGCTGTGGGCGCTGTGGCACGGGTCGCCGTGGCCGGGCCGGCTGGAGCGGGCGGCGCTGCGCGGCGGCCCGGCCGGGCGGAACGCCGACCGCGACCTGGACGCGGTGTGCGCGCTGTTCGAGACGGTGGCGCGGGCGGAGGAGCGCACCGGGGGCCGGGGCGCGCTGAACCTGATCGACGAGCTGTCGTCGTTCGACATCGTGGCCGACACGCTCGGCGGCCGTACCGTACGGCCCGACGCCGTACGCCTGATGACCGCGCACCGGGCGAAGGGGCTGGAGTGGCCGCTCGTCGTGGTGGCGGGGGTGCAGGAGGGGGTGTGGCCGGACCTGCGGCGGCGCGGCTCGCTGCTGGAGGCCGACCGGATCGGCCGGGACGGACTGGCGCCGCCGCTCACCCCGGGCGCGCTGCTGGCCGAGGAGCGCCGGCTGTTCTACGTGGCGGTGACCCGCGCGCGCGACCGGCTGCTGGTGACCGCGGTGAAGTCCGCCGCGGACGAGGGCGACCAGCCGTCGCGGTTCCTGGCCGAGCTGGGCGTGGAGCCGGTGCACGTCGGCCACCGGCCGCGCCGGCCGCTGGCGGTGGCCCCGCTCGTCGCGGAGCTGCGCGCGACCACCGTGGACCCGAAGGCGTCCCCCGAGCTGCGGGACGCCGCCGCGCGCCGGCTGGCCCGGATGGCCTCGCTCACCGACGACGGCTATCCGCTGGTGCCCGCCGCGCACCCCGACCGCTGGTGGGGGCTGTACGAGCCGACCCGCTCGGAGGTGCCGCTGCGCGACCGGGACCAGCCGGTGGTGCTGTCGGGCAGCGCGCTGGACCAGTTGGCGAACACCTGCGCGTTGCAGTGGTTCCTGGGCCGAGAGGTGAAGGCGGAGCCGCCGTCGACGGCCGCGCAGGGCTTCGGCAACGTGGTGCACGTCCTGGCCGACGAGGTGGCCTCGGGGCGTGCCCCCGCGGATCTGGACGTGCTGATGGCCCGGCTGGACTCGGTGTGGGACGCGCTCGCCTTCGACGCGCCCTGGAAGTCCCGGCAGGAGCGGGAGAACGCCCGCGCCGCGCTGGAGCGCTTCCTGCGCTGGCACGTCATGGAGCGCGGCCGGCAGGCGGTCGCCGGGGAGCACGCCTTCGACGTGACGCTGGAGGCGGGCGACGCGCAGGTGCGCATCCGCGGCAGCATGGACCGGGTGGAGACGGACGCCGAGGGGCAGGCGTACGTCGTGGACTTCAAGACCGGGCGGGCCAAGCCCGCCGCGAAGGAGGTCGAGCGGCACCCGCAACTCGCGGTCTACCAGCTCGCCGTCCGGGAGGGGGCCGTCGACCCGCTCTTCGGCGGCGCGCGCCCGCACCCGGGCGGCGCCGAGCTCGTGCAGCTGCGGGTCGGCGCCACCCGCAAGGAGGGCGGCGACGCGCTTCCGGCGGTGCAGCGGCAGGAGCCCCTCGAGGGGGAGTGGGCGCAGGAGCTGCTCGCCGAGGCGGCCGGGCGGGTGCTGGACGAGCGCTTCACGCCGGCGGCCGGCCACCACTGCGCGCACTGCGCCTTCCGCTCGGCGTGCACGGCCCGCCCGGAGGGACAGCAGGTCGTGGAGTAGGAGAGCGGGAGTACCGGGAGGGGCAGGGGCGGGAGCGGCAGGTGAAGCGTGTCGGCCCGGCCGGATAGCCTCACTGGGTGGTGAACCGTCTCAACCGTCCTGAGCAGCTCAAGGAGCTGCTGGGCATCCCCTTCACCCCGGAGCAGATGGCGTGCATCGTCGCGCCGCCGGCTCCCGGGGTGATCGTGGCGGGGGCGGGCTCGGGGAAGACCACGGTGATGGCCGCGCGGGTGGTGTGGCTGGTCGGCACCGGGCAGGTCGCGCCGGAGCAGGTGCTGGGGCTGACCTTCACCAACAAGGCGGCGGCGGAGTTGTCCGAGCGGGTCCGGCGGGCGCTGGTGCGCGCGGGCGTCACCCCGGGAGCGGCGGACGGCCCGGCGGCCCTGGACCCGGACCAGGTGCCGGGCGACCCGCAGATCTCGACGTACCACGCCTTCGCCGGGCAGCTGCTGAAGGACCACGGGATGCGGATCGGGCTGGAGCCGAGCGCGCGGCTGCTCGCCGACGCGACCCGGTTCCAGTTGGCGGCGAAGGTGCTGCGGGCCGCGCCGGGCCCGTATCCGGCGCTGACCAAGGGGCTGCCCACGCTCGTCGGGGACCTGCTCGCGCTGTCGGGCGAGCTGGCCGAGCACCTGGTGCCGGCCGAGCGGCTGCGCGCCCACGACACCCGGCTCGCCGCGGAACTCGGCGCCCTGGACCCGGGGGCGCGCGGCTACGCCTGGGTGCGGGAGGTGGCGCAGGCCACCGCAGCCCGCCGCGACCTCGCCGAACTGGCCGCCGCCTACCGGCAGGAGAAGAAGGGCCGCGACCTGCTCGACTTCGGCGACCAGATCGCGCTGTCCGCCGAGCTCGCGCTCAGCCGCCCGGAGGTCGGCGCGCTGCTGCGCGAGCAGTACCGGGTGGTGCTGCTGGACGAGTACCAGGACACGTCGGTGGCCCAGCGGCTGCTGCTCGCCGGGTTGTTCGGCGGCGGCACCGGGCACGCGGTGACCGCGGTCGGCGACCCCTGCCAGGCGATCTACGGCTGGCGCGGCGCGTCGGTGGCGAACCTCGACGACTTCCCGCGGCACTTCCCGTACGCGGACGGGCGGCCCGCCGACCGGTACGCGCTGAGCGAGAACCGACGCTCCGGCGGCCGGCTGCTGGACCTCGCCAACGGGCTGGCCGCCGAACTGCGGGCGCGGCACGAAGGCGTGGAGGCGCTGCGCCCGGCGCCCGGCGCGGAGCGCGACGGCCTGGTGCGGTGCGCGCTGCTGCCCACCCAGGCCGAGGAGACGCGGTGGCTCGCCGACTCCGTCGCCCACCTGGTGCGCACCGGCACCCCGCCGGGGGAGGTCGCGGTGCTGTGCCGTACGGCGGCGCACTTCGCGGACCTGCACGCGGCGCTGGTGGCGCGGGACGTGCCGGTGGAGGTGGTCGGGCTGTCGGGGCTGCTGCACCTGCCGGAGGTGGCCGACCTCGTCGCGACCTGCGAGGTGCTGCACGACCCGACGGCGAACGCGGCCCTGGTGCGCCTGCTGACCGGGCCGCGCTGGCGGATCGGGCCGCGCGACCTGGCGCTGCTCGGCCGCCGGGCCCGGCTGCTGGTGCGCTACGGCCCCGGCGGCGCGGAGCCCGACCGGCTCGCGGCGGCCGTGGAGGGCATGGACCCGGCCGAGGTGGTGTCGCTGGCCGACGCCCTGGAGACGTTCCTCGACGCCGACCCCGGCGACGACCTGCCGTTCTCCGCGCAGGCGCGGGTGCGGTTCGCCCGGCTGGCGAACGAGATAAGGGACCTGCGGCGGGCACTGGCCGATCCGCTGATGGACGTGCTCCACCGGGTGCTGGCCGTCACCGGACTGGAGGTGGAACTGGCCGCGTCGCCGCACGCGCTGGCCGCCCGCCGCCAGGAGACCCTGAACGCGTTCCTGGACGTGGCCGCGTCCTTCGCCGCGCTGGACGGCGAGGCGACCCTGCTGGCCTTCCTGGGGTTCCTGCACACCGCGGCGCAGTACGAGAAGGGCCTGGACAGCTCGCTGCCCGGCGGCGAGGACACGGTGAAGCTGCTCACGGCCCACAAGTCCAAGGGCCTGGAGTGGGACGTGGTCGTGGTGCCCGGGCTGGTCGCCAAGGGCTTTCCCAGCGAACGCGGCCGCGAGCTGTGGCCGGTCAACGCGAAGGTGCTGCCGCACGGGCTGCGCGGGGACGCCGCCACGCTGCCCGACGTGGAGGAGTGGACGAAGGCCGGGCTCGACGGCTTCCGCGCCGCGATGAAGGAGCACCAGCGGGTGGAGGAACTGCGGCTCGGCTACGTCACCTTCACCCGGCCGCGCTCCCTCCTGCTCGGCTCGGGCTACTGGTGGGGCGCCACCCAGACCAGACCGTTCGGGCCGTCGGTGTTCCTGGAGGCCCTGCGCGAGCACTGCGAGGCCGGGCACGGCGAGATCGAGGTCTGGACCGAAGCGCCGGCCGAGAACGCCGAGAACCCGGCTCTGGCCGCCGCCACCGAACCCCCCTGGCCGCTGCCGCTGGACCCCACCGCCCTGGCCCGGCGCCGCCATGCCGCCGAGTCGGTGCTCGCCGAGATCGCCGCCACCGCCCCTTCCGCGGCCGTCCCCGCTCCCACCCCGCCGCCGCCCGGTGCCCTCCCCCCGCAACCCACCCGGGGGAAAGGCACTCCCGCCCCCGAACCCGAGTCCGCACCCGCACCCGCCCCCGACGCGGACCTCCCTCCTGAGGACTCCCGCCTCGTCGCCGCCTGGGACCGCGACCTCACCGCCCTCACCGGCGAGCTCCGTCGCGCCCGCGCCACCGTCCACGACGTCCCCCTCCCGCGCACCCTGACCGCCACCCAGCTCATGCGGCTGGCCGCCGACCCCGACGGCCTCGCCCGCGACCTGGCCCGCCCCATGCCGCGCCCGCCCGCCCCCGCCGCCCGGCGCGGCACCCGCTTCCACGCGTGGGTCGAGTCCCGCTTCGACACCCGGCCGCTCTTCGGCCCCGAGGAACTGCCCGGCGTCGAACCGGGCGACGACATCGCCGACGAGCAGGACCTCGCCGCCCTCAAGGACGCCTTTCTGCGCACCCCGTACGCCGACCGCACCCCCTACCGCGTCGAGGCCGCCTTCACCCTCACCCTCGCCGGACGCCTGATCCGCGGCCGCATCGACGCGGTGTACCGGGAGCGTACGGAGCAGGCACCGGACGCCGGCGCGGACCCGTACACGGACACGGACCGGTACGCCGGCGCGGACCCGTACACGTACGAGATCGTGGACTGGAAGACCGGGCACCGCACGGACACCGCGGACCCGCTGCAACTGGCGATCTACCGGCTGGCCTGGGCCGAGCAGCAGGGGGTGCCGGTGGAGCGGGTGCGGGCGGCGTTCCTGCACATCCGCACCGGCACGCTGCTGCGGCCCGCCGGGCTGCCGGACCGGGCCGCGCTGGAGCGGCTGCTGCGCCCCGATCCGCCGGGCCCCGACGGCGGGTGACGGGGAGCGGGCGGCCGGACGGGTCCGCCGGCGCTCCCGGTACGCTGAAAACCATGCGCACGACCCCGGACAACGCCGTCCACCCGCTCCCGGCCGACCCGGCCCCGTACATCGCGGAGCACAGCGCCGCGTTCCTCGCCGAGCTGACGGACTGGCTCCGCATCCCCTCTATCTCCGCGAACCCCGACAACGCCCCTGACGTGCGCCGCAGCGCCGAATGGCTCGCGGCGGCCCTGACCCGTACCGGCTTCCCGGTGGCCGAGGTCTGGGAGACCGAGGGCGGCCCCGCGGTGTTCGCGGAGTGGCCGAGCGGCGCGGCCGACGCCCCCACGGTCCTCGTCTACGGGCACCACGACGTGCAGCCCGCGGCGCGCGAGGACGGCTGGGCGACGGACCCGTTCGAGCCGGTCGAGCAGGACGGCCGACTGCGGGCGCGCGGCGCCGCGGACGACAAGGGCCAGGTGTTCCTGCACACCCTGGGCCTGCGCGCGCACCTGGCGGCGACCGGCCGCACCGCCCCGGCGGTGAACGTCAAACTGCTCGTCGAGGGCGAGGAGGAATCCGGGTCGCCGCACTTCGGGGCACTGATCAGGAAGCACGCCGACCGGCTGCGCTGCGACACCGTGATCGTCTCGGACACCGGCATGTGGGCCGAGGACACCCCGACGGTGTGCACCGGCATGCGCGGCCTGGTCGACGGCCAGATCGACCTGTACGGGCCGGACCAGGACATCCACTCCGGTTCCTTCGGCGGCGCGGTGCCGAACCCGGCCACGGAGGCGGCCCGGCTGGTCGCCGCGCTCCACGACGAGGACCGGCGGGTGGCGATCCCTGGTTTCTACGACGGTGTGGTGGAACTCACCGACCGGGAGCGGGCGCTGCTGGCGGAGCTGCCGTTCGACGAGGCGGGCTGGCTGCGCACCGCCAGGTCGCACGCGGCGCTCGGCGAGCGCGGCCACACCACGCTGGAGCGGATCTGGGCCCGGCCGACCGCCGAGGTCAACGGCATCCACGCCGGGTACGGCGGCCCCGGCGGCAAGACGATCGTGCCCTCGCGCGCGGAGATCAAGTTCTCGTTCCGGCTGGTCGCCGGGCAGGACACGGCCCGGGTGCGGGAGTTGTTCACCGACTGGGTCGCGGCCCGGCTGCCCGAGGGCATCCGGCACGAGCTGCGCTTCTGGGGCGAGGGCACCCGGCCGTGCCTGACCCCGCTCGACCACCCGGCGCTGCGCTCGCTGGTGCGCGCGATGGGCCGCGCCTTCGGCCAGGAGATCCGGTACACCCGCGAGGGCGGGTCGGGGCCGGCCGCGGACCTCCAGGACGTGCTGGGCGTACCCGTGCTGTTCCTGGGAATTTCCGTGCCGTCCGACGGTTGGCACTCGGTGGACGAGAAGGTGGATCTCGACCTGCTGTTCAAGGGCGTCGAGACTGCGGCGCACCTGTGGACGGAACTGGCCGCGGACTGGGCGGAGGAACCGTGGCCGAGCAGCCGATGACCACCGGCCGCAGCGCACGGACCGCAGGCAGCGCGGGCACCGCAGGGACCGCACGGACCGCAGGCAATGCAGGCACCACCGGCACCGCACGGACCGCAGCCGGCACCGGCACCGCAGGGACCGCAGGCACCGCAAAGGGGAGTTGGGAAGACGCCTTGACCGAACTCGACGCGACATCGAAGCCGCTGAGCCTCACGTACACCGGGGTGGACCGCGCCGCCCACCACCGGCTCGACGAGGCGTGGCTCGCGGCGGCCTGGAGCCACCCCACCACCCGCGTCTTCGTCGTCTCCGGCGGGCAGGTGCTGGTCGAGGACACCTCCGACGGCGGCGCCGAACTCGTGATGACCCCCGCGTTCGACGCCCCCGAGACCGAGCAGCACCGCTACTTCCTCGGCATCGACGCCGAGGGCGTGCGCTACTTCGCGCTCCAGAAGGACACCCTGCCCGGGCGGATGGACGACCCGGCCCGCCCGGCCGGGCTGCGCGAGGTGGGCGGGCTGCTCTCCCCGCTGGAGGCCGGGCTGATGGTCCACGCGGTGGCGCTGGAGAACTGGCAGCGCATGCACCGCTTCTGCTCGCGCTGCGGCGAGCGCACCGTCATCGCCGCGGCCGGCCACATCCGCCGCTGCCCGGCCTGCGGCGCGGAGCACTACCCGCGGACCGACCCGGCCGTCATCATGCTGGTCACCGACGACGAGGACCGCGCCCTGCTCGGCCGCCAGGTGCACTGGCCCGAGGGCCGCTTCTCCACGCTGGCGGGCTTCGTCGAACCCGGCGAGTCCATCGAGCAGTCGGTGCGCCGCGAGGTCTTCGAGGAGGCGGGCGTCACGGTCGGCGACGTCTCCTACGTCGCCAGCCAGCCCTGGCCGTTCCCCTCCAGCCTGATGCTGGGGTTCATGGCGCAGGCCACCTCCTCCGACATCCAGGTCGACGGCGAGGAGATCCACGAGGCCCGCTGGTTCTCCCGCGAGGACCTGCGCGCCGCGTTCGAGTCCGGCGAGGTGCTGCCCCCGTACGGGATCTCGATCGCGGCCCGGCTGATCGAGCTGTGGTACGGCAAGCCGCTGCCGAAGCAGGGGGGCGCGGCGGTGGTGCGGTAGGCCGGGGAGCGGGGGAGCGGGGGAGCCCGGGGGCCTCGGCCTCCCCGGGCTGGCACTCACCCGGCGAGGGCGGCCAGTACGTCCTCGGTGCTGCCGGTCTCGGCGATCTTCGGGAAGACCTTCGCCACGCTGTGCTCATGGGTCGCCAGGTCCGAGTCGGTCATGGCGTCGACCGGCAGCGTGACATGGAAGCCCCGCTCGTGCGCGTCCCGGGCGGTCGACTCCACGCCGCTGCCGGTGGCGATGCCGGTCACGACGACCTGCGTCACACCGAGCGCCCGCAGCCGGTCGGCCAGCCCGGTGCCGGCGAAGGCGCTGCGCGCGTACTTGGTCACCAGCAGGTCCTCCGGCCGCTGCTCCAGCTCCGGGACGAGGTCGGTCCAGCCCTCGGGGAACGTACGGCTGCCACGGGCGCCGCGGTCGGTACGGCCGGGCGGCGAGCCGGCGACGTTGACCAGCACGACCGGAAGGCCCCGGTCGCGGAAGGCCCGCAGCAGTTCCACCGACCGCTCGACGACGCCCTCGACGGGGTGTGCGAGCGGCAGCGGCACGATGCCGGCCTGGAGGTCCACGACGACCAGGGCGGCCGTCGGGTCGATGGCGGTGATGGGCATGGGGGGTCCTTGGGTGTCGTTCGGGATTCGGGGGTCCGGTGCTGCCGGGCGCTGCCGGCGGCTGCCTGCCGGGTGCGGCGGCGCCGGGGGCGGGTCAGGGTGACTGGGCGAGCCGTTTGAGCAGGTCGGTGCAGGACGCGAGGCGGGCGGCCTCCTCGGCGGACAGCTGCGACCCGATCGCCTGCGTCAGCCAGTCGTGCTTGGCCAGCCGCCCGGTGCGGAACTGCTCCCGAGCGGCCCCGGTCAGGCTCAGCAGCGTCTTCCGGCCGTCCGCCGGATCGGGGGCGCCGCCGACCAGTCCGGCGTCCTGGAGCACCGCGACGATCTTCGCCATCGACTGCGGGCGCATGCCTTCCGCCCGCGCCAGCGCGGTCGCCGTGGCCGGCCCGTCCCGCTCGATCCGCAGCAGCACCGACGCCTGCGACCGCGTGAGGTCGCTGCCCTCCGTCTGCTCCCGCAGCTTCCGTACCAGCTGCCCGACCGCGACCCGCAACTCCCCGGCGAGCACCGCCGGGTCCGCGCCGTCCGCCTGCCTGTCGTCCATACCGGCAGGCTAGCACTTTGGACAGCCAACTACACAGTTGGCTGGCTATCTGCTGGACCGCGCCGTCCTGTGCCGCCACTCCCGCGCGCCCAGCAGCACCACGCCGAACAGCCGCGCCTTCTCCGCCGCGTACTGCCCGGGCTCGTACGCGTACCGGGCGGCGAGCGTCCGCTTGACGAGGGCGTACCGCCGCGCGGTCCCGGGGTCGGCCCGCAGGAAGTCGCGGAACAGCAGGTAGCGCCCGGCGAGCGGGGAGCCCGCGGCCACCAGGTGCAGCAGGTGCGTCCGCCGCCCGCCCGCGCTTCTGGCCAGGAGCAGCGGCTGCTCGACGGCCGGGAACACCTCGGGCGCCGGCTCGGGCGCGTATCCCCTGCGTACGAGCTGCTGCCGGGCCCGTACGGCGGCCTCGGCCGGGTCCTCGACGACCACCAGGACGTCGACGGTCGGCGCCGCGCACAGGCCCGGGACGCTGGTCGCCCCGACATGCTCGATCGCCCGGGCGCCGGGCAGCGCGTCCGCGAGGAGGGCGCGCTCGGCGGCGAACGCCCGTGTCCACCGCGGGTCGTGGTGCGCCACGGTGACGGCGGGCGCGGGCTCGCACGCCGTCACGGCGCCGCCTTCGAGGCGGCGCACCGCGCTCCAGGCGGCGAACTGCCGCCCCCCGGGCTCGCCGGAGGCGCCGACCACCTCGACGTAGGAGGTCGCACCCGCGGCCACCTCCACCCGGGCGCCGCCCTGCCGCGGCTGCCCGTCACGGCGGCGCAGGCCGACGCGGACCGTGTAGGAGCCCGGGGGCAGGGAGAAGGAGAAGCCGCCGCTCGGGCTGGTGTAGGAGGCGGAGGACCGCAGTTCCACCGGCTGGTGCGGGGTGATGTCGAGGTAGTGGTAGCCGAGCGGGTCGCCGGCCGCGGTGCGGGCGACGCCGTGCACGGCGCCGCGCGTCGGGCGCTGCGGGCGGCGCGCCGTCACCGCGCCGCCGCCCGGTGTCCGTACCTGTTCACGCGCCCCCCTGGCGAGTGCGGCGGGCGGGTGTCAGTCCTGGTGGCCCTGGGCGCGGAGGATCTCGTCGATGCGGGCGCGGTGGGCCGCCTCCCAGGTGTCGAGGGGTTCCGCGGCCTCCTTGGCGAGCTTCGCGCGGGCGTCGGCGAGGAGTTGGGGCGCGCGGTCGCGCGGGGCGACCACGATGCCCTCCTCGTCGGCCACCACGATGTCGCCGGCGTGCACCCGGACCCCGCCGCAGGTGACCGGGGCGTTCAGGGGCGTGGCGGCGGCCTTGGCACCCGGGATGGGGATGACGCCGCGGGCGAAGACGGGGAAGCGCATCTCGCGGATCTCGGCGAGGTCGCGGACCACGCCGTCGATCACGAACGCGGCGATGCCGTTGCGCTGGGCGACCGCGCAGACGTTGCCGCCCGCGACCGCGTGATCGATGTCGCCGGCCTCGACCACGACGACGGAGCCGACCGGGGCGCGGTGGATCGCGGCGTGCAGCATCAGGTTGTCACCGGGCGGGCAGCGCACGGTGAAGGCCGGACCTGCCACCCGCGGCACCGACGGCCACAGCGGCCGGATGCCGATGTCCATGACCTGCGCGCGGTCGAGCAGGTCGGCGAGCGTGGTCGGCGGCACATCCTGGAACCCTGCGGTCTCGTCCACGCGCCCGACCGTAGCACCGGCGGTACCGGTATGTGCCGGCGTGCGCAGGCGCGAGGGCGCCCCGGGCGCCGGCGGGGCGCCCGGGGCAGCGGCCCGGGGGAGGGCCGGTCAGGCGCTCAGGGCCTGGGAGACCTGCGCGAGGCTCGGGTTCGTCATCGTGGACTTCTTGCCGCTGGGCGCGACCACGAGGACGGTCGGCACCGTCTGGTTGCCGCCGTTGGCCTCCTCCACGAACTTCGCCGACGCCGGGTCCTGCTCGATGTTGATCTCGGTGTAGGCAATGCCCTCCCGGTCGAGCTGGCTCTTCAGCCGGCGGCAGTAGCCGCACCAGGAAGTGCTGTACATCGTCACGGTGCCGGACATGTCGTGATCCGCTCCTCGTCCAGGGTCCTCAAGTTGCCTCGGTCCGGGAACGCCGGACGAGGTCTCGGCATTCCCGGCAACGCCCCGGCCCCGGCGCGCATTCCGGACCGGGGCGGGCCACCCGGTACGGGCCGGGCTGTGGACAACCCGGCGGGGCTGTCGCCGGAACCTGGCACAGTGGCGGTGTGACTGCGACAACCCACGACTCGCTCTTCCCCGCGATGCCCGACTCCGCGGACGCGGTGCTCGACGGACTCGACCCCGAGCAGCGCGCCGTCGCCACGGCCCTGCACGGCCCGGTGTGCGTGCTGGCCGGCGCCGGCACCGGCAAGACCCGTGCGATCACCCACCGGATCGCGTACGGCGTGCGCGCCGGCGTCCTCCAGCCCGCCACGGTGCTGGCGGTGACGTTCACCGCGCGCGCGGCGGGGGAGATGCGCGGCCGGCTGCGGCAGCTCGGCGCGGGCGGGGTGCAGGCACGGACGTTCCACGCCGCGGCCCTGCGGCAGTTGCAGTACTTCTGGCCGCGCGCGATCGGCGGCGAGATGCCGCGCATCATGGACCGCAAGGTGCAGCTCGTCGCGGAGGCCGGCGCCCGCTCCCGGATCAGGCTGGACCGCAGCGAACTGCGGGACGTGACCGGCGAGATCGAGTGGTGCAAGGTCACCCAGACGGTGCCGGAGGAGTATCCGGCCGTCGCCGCCAAGACCTCGCGCGACGTGCCGCGCGACCCGGCCGAGGTCGCGCGGATCTACGCGACGTACGAGCAGCTGAAGCGCGACCGCGGCCTGATCGACTTCGAGGACGTCCTGCTGCTGACCGTCGGCGTGCTCCAGGACCGGCCGGACGTGGCGGAGACCGTCCGCTCGCAGTACCAGCACTTCGTGGTGGACGAGTACCAGGACGTCAGCCCGCTCCAGCAGCGCCTGCTGGAGCTGTGGCTCGGCGGCCGCGGGAATCTGTGCGTGGTCGGCGACGCGTCCCAGACGATCTACTCGTTCACCGGCGCCACCCCGGACTACCTGCTCGGCTTCCGCACCCGCCACCCGGACGCCACCGTGGTCAAGCTCGTCCGGGACTACCGCTCCACCCCCCAGGTCGTCGGCCTGGCCAACGGCCTGCTCGCCCAGGCCCGCGGCCACGCCGCCGCCCACCGGCTCGAACTGGTCTCGCAGCGCGACCCCGGCCCCGAGCCGGTGTACACCGAGTATCCGGACGAGCCGGCCGAGGCCGAGGGCGCCGCCCGCCGGATCAAGGACCTGATCGACGCCGGGGTGCGCCCCAGCGAGATCGCGGTGCTCTACCGGATCAACGCCCAGTCGGAGGTGTACGAACAGGCGCTGGCCGACGCCGGTGTGCCCTACCAGCTGCGCGGCGCCGAGCGGTTCTTCGAGCGGCCCGAGGTGCGCGAGGCGGGCATGCTGCTGCGCGGCGCCGCCCGCGCGGCCGCCAACCCCGGCGAGCAGCCGGAGACGATCCCGCAGCAGGTGCGGGCCGTGCTCAGCTCGCGCGGCTGGGCCTCGGAGCCGCCCGCCGGTTCGGGCGCGGTGCGCGACCGGTGGGAGTCGCTGGCGGCGCTGGTGCGGCTGTCGGAGGACTTCGCCGCGGCCCGGCCCGACGCGGTGCTCGCGGACTTCGTCACGGAGCTGGACGAGCGGGCCAACGCGCAGCACGCCCCGACCGTGGAGGGCGTCACCCTCGCCTCCCTGCACGCGGCGAAGGGCCTGGAGTGGGACGCGGTGTTCCTGGTCGGCCTGACCGAGGGCACCATGCCGATCACCCACGCCAAGACCGACGAGCAGATCGAGGAGGAGCGCCGCCTGATGTACGTCGGGGTGACCCGGGCCCGGCTGCACCTGTCGATGTCGTGGGCGCTGTCGCGTTCGCCGGGCGGGCGCGGCGGGCGGCGGCCCTCCCGCTTCATGGACGGGCTGCGGCCGGGCTCCGCGCCGCGGGGGGCTCGGGGCGCCGGCGGCCAGGGCGGCGTCGAGCGCGGTGCGGGCGGGCGCAGCCGGCGGCGCGGCCCGGTGCTGTGCCGGGTGTGCGGGCGGACCCTCTCGGACGCGGGCGAGATCAAGCTGATGCGCTGCGAGGACTGCCCCTCCGACCTCGACGAGGCGCTGTACGACCGGCTGCGCGGCTGGCGGACGGAGCAGGCGAAGGCGCTCGGCCAGCCCGCCTACTGCGTCTTCACCGACAAGACGCTGCTGGCCATCGCCGAGGTCCGGCCGTCCGACGAGCAGGGGCTCGCCGCGATCCCGGGGGTGGGGGCCAGGAAGCTCGACAAGTTCGGGGCCGAGGTGCTGGCACTGTGCACCGGCGATGCGCGCGATGAGGTCGGGGACGCCGGGGACCCCGAGGACGCCGCCGCCGACGGGGGGCCGGAGGAGGCTTCGGACGAGGTCGGAGCGGGTGCGGTGGAGGCGTTTCCCGCGGACGGGGAAGAGGCCGCCGAATCTTCTTCGGAAGAAGCCGAAAAATAGTTTGCGCATCCCGCAGGAGTCCTCATAGCCTGCGGGAGCACGGTCGGGAGCGGGTCTTCCAAGAGCCGCCAAGACTGTGATGTACTAGGCAAGTCCGGTTTACCGCCCTTACGAGACGCCGAGAGGAGGCGAGCACAGTGAGCACCTTCACCACCATCACCAAAGTGACCGATCGCCCGGTCGCCGCTGCCGCCTGCTCGCTCGACGTCTCCATGGTCTCGCTGCGCGGCACCGGTCTGTCCCTCGCCTCCGCTCTGCTGCCGGTTCTGCCGCTGCGGGCGCGGAGTGAGCGACCGACCGAGGCGCCCGCGGTAGCGGCGGCGAAGGCACAGGCGGCTGCCTATGCCTTTACCTCCGCGGCCGTCGGCGCCGGCGCGATCAGCGCGATCTCCGCTATGCGCGGTGCCAATGGTGCCGATACGGCCATTGTCACCGGCCTGGTGAACGGACAGCAGGAAAAGCAGACGCAGCACGGTAGCTGGGCCTTCCGCGGGCCTGAACCCTGGAGCGATCCAACCTGACAGCGAGTCAGGTCGGCACCCTCTCAGGGCCGCGGAATCCCACACCGGGAACCGCGGCCCTTCTGTTTTCTCCACCCGAGATCGCTGTCTTCGCAGACAGGACAACCGAAGACCGGCCCACCGGCCGAACCGACAGACGAGGAACGAACACCGTGCATTCCGCCCCGCACGACACGTCCGGACTTCAGCCCGACCTGACCGGGACGCCCACCGGCGACCTCACCGACCGCCCGCCTCTCGGCTCCACCGCCGGGAACCCCAGCACAGACCCTCCGGAGAAGACCTTGCTGCCCCTCACCGAGCTTGACGACGAGATCGAGCGACTCGGCGTCCCCGTCCCCTGCCGCACCTACGACCCCGAGGTCTTCTTCGCGGAGTCCCCGGCGGACGTGGAGTACGCCAAGTCCCTCTGCCAGACCTGCCCGGTCCGCGAGGCCTGCCTCGCCGGTGCCAAGGACCGCCGCGAGCCCTGGGGTGTCTGGGGCGGCGAGCTGTTCATCCAGGGTGTCGTGGTGCCCCGCAAGCGGCCGCGTGGCCGTCCGCGCAAGAACGCCGTGGCGGCATGAGCACGCGCGCCGTGTTCCGCGCCCGGCCCGGCACGATCGACCGGCCCCTGACGCACGACCCGAAGCACCGCGACTCCAAGAATCAGGCCCCGATGACAACTCCCCGCACCGATCAGCCCGCACGCACCTCCGACGCCATGGCGTCGACCCAGAACAGGAACCTCGAAATGCAACTCATGCCAGAAGCCCTGGCACGTGCCCATATGCAGGACCGGCTGCGCGAGGCCGAACGCGAACGCAGGTCCCAGCACCTGATCGCCGCCCGCCGCTTCCAGCGCCGCGCCGAACGCGCCTCGCTGCGCGCCCGCCGCGCACTGGCCATGGCGGTCATGCAGTAACGCGCACCACCACCCACGCCCGCGCGCGGGTAGCCGGGATGCAGTAACGGCCCCCCGGCACCTGTGCAACGGCACTGACCACCTACGATCCCGCGGGACCGGCCCGACCAGGGCCGGTCCCGCGGTGCGTTGCCGCGGCGCGGCCCCCTCCCGCGGAGGTACCGTCAACCGGTGGATCACAAACCCGATCAGGCCACGACGGCGACCGGCACAGCGTCCGGCGCGACCACCCGCACCGCGTCCGGTACGAGCTGCGGCCGCTGCGGCACCGTTGCCGATACCTTTCCGCTGAGCTGGGCCTGCTCCGTCGAGAACGGCCGGCGCCGCTACTTCTGCGACACCTGCGTCCGCCGGCACCTGCGCAGCATCGAAGGGCGCCTCGACTCCGCCTGGTGGTAGCTCACTCCGGCGGCGCGGTGTCCTTCGGGGCGAACCCGGGCAGCCACTCCGCCAGCTCCGCGCGCAGCCGCACCTGGGCGCCGAGCTGGCACAGCACCCCGACCGTGCTGAGCGTCACCCGGTGGATCAGCAGATACGACGGCGGCAGGTTCAACTGCTTGCCCAACTGGTGGGCCGGCGAGCGCGGATCGGCGATCCGGGCCGCCTGCGCCCGCATCCACGCCCGGTCGAACCGGAACTCCTCCTGCCCGGCCGGCTCGATGATCGGCAGCAGGTAGTCCAGCACCGCCTCCGCGTCGAGCTTGATCGTCGGCTTGACGAACCCCTCCGCGCGCAGCATGCGGTACACCTCGTCCGCGTCGCCCGCCAGCGCCAGCCGCAGCGCGGTGCCGATCGGCAGTGGCAGCCCCTCCGGCAGCCGGTCCACGGTGCCGAAGTCCAGCACCCCCAGCCGCCAGCCCTCCGCCGGGCCGTCGTCGGTGAGCAGCCGGAAGTTGCCCGGGTGCGGGTCGGCGTGCAGCAGCCCGGTCCTGGCCGGGCCGGCGAACAGGAAGTGCGCCAGCAACTGCCCGGCCCGGTCCCGCATCTCCTGGCTGCCGTCCGCGATCACCTCCGACAGCGGCACCCCGCCCATCCACTCGGTGACCAGCACCTGGTCCGCCTGGTGCACCACGTCCGGCACCTCGACGTCGGGGTCCCCGGCGAACTCCCGCGCGTGCGCGTGCTGGGCCGCCGCCTCCAGTTCGTAGTCCAGCTCCTCCGCGATCCGCGCCCGCAACTCCGCCAGCAGCGGCTTCACGTCCATCCCCGGCACCAGCGGACCGAACAGGCGTGCCACCCGGCCCAGTTGCGACAGGTCGGACAGCAGCGCGTCCCCGGCCCCCGGATACTGGACCTTCACCGCGACCTGGCGGCCGTCGCTCCACACCGCCCGGTGCACCTGCCCGATCGACGCGGCCGCGGCCGGGGTGTCCTCGAAGGACGTGAACAGCGAGCGCCAGTCCTTGCCGAGCCGCTCGGCCAGCACCCGGTGCACGGTGCGCGCCGGCATCGGCGGCGCCGCCTCCTGGAGCTTGGTGAGCGCCGCCCGGTACGGTCCCGCGACGTCCTCCGGCAGCGCCGACTCGAAGACCGACAGGGCCTGCCCGAACTTCATCGCGCCGCCCTTCAGCTCACCGAGCACCTTGAAGAGCTGCTCCGCGGTGCGCTCCTGCAACTCGGTCGCGACCTCGTCGGCCGGCCGGCCGCCCAGCCGCTTGCCCAGCCCGAGCGTGGCCCGCCCGGCGAAGCCCAGAGGAAGCGCGGCCAGCTTCGCGGTGCGAGTCACCGCCTTGCGCGGAAGATCAGACATGCGCCCCCTCATTTCCCGTCGGTCACATGGCCATTGTGCCTCCCTCCGCCGCCGGCGGACCGTGCCGATCAGCGCCGATCGACCGCGGAACGCCGTCCCGGGCCGCCTCCGCCCCGCCCCGCGGGCCCGCACAGACCCCGCCCGGCGGGCCCGCACCCGGCTCCGGCCCGGCCTTCGCGACCCCTCCTGCCGCATCCGCTCCGCCCTCCGGCGCGTCAGCCGGCCGGTCCCGATCCGCCGCGCCGCACCCGCACCGGCCGTCCGGCACCAGCGCCCGCACCCGGGTGGACAGCCGGGCCAGCGACAGCTCCACCCGGGCGCCCGCGCTCGGCGGCAGCCGCCCGTCCAGATAGGCCAGCACATGCGCCGCCGCCAGCCCCGCCACCGCCGTGGCCAGCGCGATGTCGCAGGCCGGCACCGCCGACGGGCGCCCGGACCGCAGCTGCGCCAGCACCCGGGGCAGCGCCGGGTCCCGATCGGCCAGCGCCAGCCCCTGGCACTCGCCGCAGCCGCTCCACCCGGGCAGCACCAGCGGCCCGACCAGTCCGGTGCCCTCCAGCACCCCCGCGTACAGGTGCGGAACGCCCGAGGCCACCAGCCGGCGCGCGTCCTCCACGTCGGGCGCGTACGCGAGCAGGCCCTCCCGCGGGGCGACCACGACGACCGTGCCCGGCGGGCGCGGGCGCGGGCCGGCGTCCGGTCCGGCCCGGCCGTGCCCGCGGGGCATTCCGGGAGCAGCCCGGCGGACCACACCGCGCCCCGCGGCGTCCCGCCGCTCACCCACCTGGTCGGCCGGGAAGCCCGCCGGGCCGATGTCCCAGGGTTCGACCCGACCGGTGTCGGCCACGTCGACCGAGCCGACCCCCGCCGCCGACAGCACCGCCGCCACCGCCGCGCCCACCCGCCCAGCCCCCAGCACCCGCACCCGCGACGCGCGCCGGTGCCGTATCCGCAGCGCGCCCTCGCCCGGGGCGGGGTGCACCACGGACAAGGCGGCCAGGTCCGGGCGCAGCCGGTCCAGCATGTCCGTGCGGTGCCGCAGCGCCCCGGACAGGTCGGCGTGCGCCGAGGCGTCGTCCAGCACGCCGCCCTCCGCCAGCATGCCCAGCAGCCTGCGGACCCGGTCGGGCCCCAGCCCCAGCGCCTCCGCCTCGCGGGCCAGCACGTCGGCGCTGCGCGTGCCGTCCAGCAGCGACAGGAAGCCGGCCGCCGGGCCGTCCACCGGCTCCAGCACCACCGCCCGCTCCGGGTCCACCCCGAACTGCACGCACTCCTGGTCCCGCCAGCTCCTGCGCAGCGCGCTCTTCAACATCAACCGCATGGCTCCGCCCTCTCCACCCGCCGGGCAGGACCGGGCCGACCCGGGCACGCCACCGCGCCCGTCTCCGCAAGCCCGCCCGGACCCACCACGACCGAATCAACCGATCACTCTCGGTGACCGCTGGCTCCACTGTGCTCGAAAGCGCGCTCGACCCGGCAAAAGTTGTCCACAGGCTGTGAGGAATAGTCGTTCAAGATGAGCACAAAACGAGGTGATGAGCGGGGCAACCGGCCTGGAGGCGGGACTTTCGCCGGGTACAGCGGGTAACGTCGAGCTGTGTCCGCTGACCCTGCCCATGACATCGCAGACCAGCCCGCCCGCGGCACCCGGGCGGGCGAGTCCGGCGGGCCGGGCGGGCCGGCCGTGACGGGCCCGGTCGAGGTGCGCCGCAGCGCCCGCCGCCGCCGTACGGTGTCCGCCTACCGGGACGGCGACCGTACGATCGTGCTGCTGCCGGCCCGGATGTCCGCGGCGGAGGAGCAGCGCTGGGTGACGGTGATGCTGGACAAGCTCGCCGCGCAGGAGAGCCGCCGGATGCCCGGCGACGACGAGCTCGCCGCCCGCGCCGCGCGCCTGTCGGAGCAGTACCTGAACGCCCGGGCCGTCCCGGACACCGTGCGCTGGGTCACCAACCAGAACTCCCGCTGGGGCTCCTGCACCCCGGCCGAGGGCAGCATCCGCCTGTCCCACCGGCTCCAGGGCATGCCCGAGTACGTCATCGACTACGTGCTGCTGCACGAGCTCGCGCACCTGCTGGTGCCCGGCCACGGCCCGCGGTTCTGGAAGCTGCTGGAGAACTATCCGCGCACCGAGCGCGCCCGCGGCTTCCTCGAAGGGGTCGTCGCCGCCGAGCGCCTGCCGCACGCGCCCGCCCCGAGCGAGGACTGACACCGCCGGGACCGCACCGGTACCTGGCTGGTACGGGCCGGTGATGGCCGCTTCCGGTGCAAGCGGTTAGCCTGACGCAACGCACCGGGACGCAGGTGTGTGCACAGCGGCGCGCCGAGCCGGACGACAGGCGGAAATGGGGGAAGTTCGCGCATGGCCAGGGAGTTCCAACGTGGCCACAAGGCCAGGATCAGTGATCTGACCGCGGGCAGGGATCTCTACGTGGGCGTGCAGATCACCGCTCCCGGCCTCACGTTCGACATCAGCTGCTTCGGGCTCGACGCCGACGAGCGGCTTTCGGACGACCGCTACTTCGTGTTCTTCAACCAGCCGAAGTCGCCGGAGGAATCGATCCAGCTGCTGGGCGCGCAGGCCGGGGACACCGAGTCCTTCCGGGTCACCCTCGACAAGGTCCCCGACGCCGTGCGGAAGCTGTCCTTCACCGCCACCATCGACGGCGACGGGCAGATGTCGCAGATCTCGCCCGGCTACATCCGGCTGGTCGCCGGGGGCGAGGAGGTCGCGCGGTACCCCTTCACCGGCGCGGAGTTCAGCACCGAGCGCGCGGTGATGCTCGCCGACGTCTACCTCAAGGACGTGTGGCGCTTCGCCGCGGTCGGCCAGGGCTTCGACGGCGGGCTGGAGGCGCTGCTGCGGAACTTCGGCGGCGAGGTCGCCGAGGACGAGCCGGCCGCCCAGGAGCCGCAGGCCGCCCCGGGGTTCGCCCCGCCCGGCGGCGCACCGCCCCCCGCCCCCGGCTTCGCGCCGCCGCCCGGACCCGCCGCGGCCACCCCGCCGCCGCTTCCGGCACCGGCACCCGCGCCGGCACCCGCCCCCGCGCCGACGCCCCCGCCCCTTCCCGCGCCCGCGTTCGGCACCCCGCCGCCCGGGCCCGCCGCGGGCACCCCGCCGCCGCTGCCCGGCGCCGCCGCCCCCTCCATCCACCAGGCGCCCACCATGGTCGGGCCGCTGACCCCGCCGCCGGCCCAGGCACCGCCCTTCGGCCAGGTACCGCCCCCGTCCCCACCGCCCGCCTTCCCCGGCCAGGCCACCCCGCCGCCCTTCCCGGGGCAGCCCGGCCCGCCGGGCCCGCCGACGGGCGCCCCGGGCGGATACGCGGTGCCGCAGACACCCACCCTGGCCGCGGGCATCTCCGTGTCCATGCAGAAGTACCGCGAGCAGCCGACCGGTCGGCGCTGGACGCAGCAGAACCCGAAGATGATGCGCGCCGACCTCGGCCAGGGCGACGGGCAGCCGGTGCTGGCCCGGCAGGGCGCCATGGTGCTCTACCAGGGCAGGGTCGACTTCGGCTACAAGGGCGCGGGCTTCCGCGGCCGGGTCGTCGGCAACATGACCGGCCAGGAGATGCAGCTCATGCGCTGCACCGGCGCCGGCCAGGTCTTCTTCGCGGAGAACGCCTCCTACCTGCACCCGGTGGAGTTGCAGGGCGACGCGATCTGCGTCTCCGCAGAGAACGTGCTCGCCTTCGACGAGGGCCTCCAGCACGAGGTGCGCAGGATCGAGGGCCACGGCATCCCGGGCGGCGCGCTGTTCACCATGCAGTTCCAGGGCACCGGCACGGTGGTCGTCAAGACCCACGGCACCCCGGTGGTCCTGCCGGTCACCCCGACCACCTACGCCGACAGCAACGCGATCGTCGCCTGGTCGGCAGGCTCCCAGGTGATCGTCTCCAGCCAGGTGCGGCTGCGCAGGAGCGCCTACCCCGGGCACAGCGGCGAGACCGTGAACCTCCAGTTCCGCGGCGCCCCCGGCAACTTCATCGTCGTCCAGCCCTACGAGGTGTGACCCGCCATGGACCAGCAGATGATCGCGGGTTACGCCCCCAGGCCGGTCACCGCCCGCATGGAGAACCACGGCTCGTCCATGCTCAAGGTCGCCATGGCTACCGGCCAGGACCTGTACGCCAGGACCGGGTCGATGATCGCCTACGAGGGCTTCATCCAGTACGAGGCGAACCCGCCCGCGGTGCGGCAGATGGCGGCGTCCTGGCTGACCGGTGAGAGCGCGCCGGTGATGAAGTGCAGCGGCGACGGCCTGCTCTACCTGGCCGACTACGGCGCCGACGTGGTCTGCCTCAACCTCGCCGACGAGTCGGTGTCGGTCAACGGCACCAACCTGCTGGCCTTCGACGCCCACCTGCAATGGGGTGTCGAACGGGTCAAGGGGCTGGCGAAGTTCGCCGGCCAGGGCCTGTTCAACGTGGCGGTGACCGGCACCGGATGGGTCGCGATCACCTCGCGCGGCACCCCGATCGTGGTGGACTGCGGCTCTGGCGCCGACGAGACGTATGTCGACCCGGACGCCCTGGTGGCCTGGTCGTCGGGGCTGAAGATGAAGGCCAAGCGCAGCTTCAAGGCGTCGTCGCTGATCGGGCGGGGCAGCGGCGAGGCGTTCCAGATCGCCTTCTCCGGCCAGGGCTTCGTGGTCGTCCAGCCCAGCGAGGACAGTACCGACCGGCTCCGGGCCCGGGGCTGAGGGGGAGCGAACACATCATGCAGAGCCCGCTTTTCGCCTTCACCGAGGTCCAGAACCAGGACCACTACAGCCTCCAGAACTCCTACCTGCTGCGGGTCCGGCTCGACGGCAACACCGGCCCGGACTGCCTGGCGCGCAAGGGCGCAATGGTCGCCTACCAGGGCATGGTCGAGTTCGACGGGGAGTACCAGCCGCACCACCAGCGCCGCGCCGCGCGGGCGACCGGCGAGGGACTGGACCTGATGCGCTGCTCCGGCCAGGGCACCGTGTACCTCGCGAACCTCGCCCAGCAGATCCACATCCTGGATGTCGACCACGACGGGATCACCGTCGACAGCGCCTACGTCCTGGCCCTGGACTCCGGGCTGCACTGGGACGTCGTCGCGGTCGACAGCCAGTACGGCATGGCCGGCACCGGGCAGTACAACGTCGCGATCGCCGGGCAGGGCAAGGTGGCCCTGATGACCTCGGGCAAGCCGCTGATGCTCCCGGTCACCCCGGAGACGTACGTGTCCTGCGACGCGGACGCGGTCGTCGCCTGGTCGACGTCGCTGCGGGTACAGATGCAGGCGCAGACGAGCAGTTCGTCGGTCTTCCGGCGGCGCGGCAACACCGGCGAGGGCTGGGAGCTGAACTTCGTCGGCCAGGGCTACGTCCTGGTCCAGCCCAGCGAGATGATGCCGCCGCAGAACGTCGAACTGCACGGGCTGCGCGGCCAGTACGGCATCGGGGCCCAGGGCGGCAACCAGGGCAACGCGTGGGGCGGCCGCTGACGGCTTCGGCCGCGCGAAAGCCGTCGCAGCAACAGGTAAGGGGCGCCGTCCCAAGACGGCGCCCCTTACCTTTCGGCTTGCGGCCGGCGGCTGCCTACAGCAGCGCCAAGGTGCGGGCCATGAGGGTGCGGACGGAGCGGTCCGGCAGCTCCGCGACCTCGTCGAAGCTGAACCAGCGCAGCGCCAGCGACTCGTCGCTGACCGCCTCGGTGGCACCCGGGGGCGCCACCGCCGCGTACTGCACGTCGAAGTGCCAGGCGCACGGCACCAGGTGGCGGTCGAGGTTCACCGGGCCGGGCACCAGGAGGTCGAGCCCCTGGATGCCGGACTCCTCGGTGCCCTCGCGCAGGGCGGCGCCCGACAGCGAGAGGTCCTCCGGCTCGCAGTGCCCGCCGGTCTGGAGCCATGTCCTCAGCTTGGCGTGCAGGGTCAGCAGGACATGCTGCCGCTCGGCGTCCAGGATGAGCACGCTGCCGGTGATGTGCCCGTCCTTGCACGGCTTGCCCATGCCGTCCGGGTGGGCGGCCAGGTGCGCGAGGTACGCGTGGCGCAGCTCGTCCTGGCCGGCGTCGGGGGCGTGCCAGTTCTCCAGGACGCCCACCGCGTCCTTGTGCAGGGTACTCACTTGCCGCTGTCGCCGTCCTCGTCGCCGGAGCCCTCGGCGGGCTTGCCGCCGCCCGCGGAACCGCCGTCCTGGCCCGGTGCGGGCTTCTCCGGCTGCTCGGGGGCCTGGTCGGCGGATTCGCCCGCGGGGCCGGTGGCGCCCTTGTCCAGGCTCGTGGGGGCGCCGCCGGCGGCCTCGCCGAGCAGCTTGTCCAGCTCGGAGAAGTCCAGCGAGTCGCGGTGCACGAAGCCGTCGGGGTCGTCCAGGTCGGCCGCGGTCGGCAGCATGTCCGGGTGTGCCCACAGCCCGTCGCGGCCCTCGGCGCCGCGGGCGTCGGCGAGCGAGGCCCACAGCCGGGCGGCGTCGCGCAGCCGGCGCGGCCGCAGTTCGAGGCCGATCAGGGTGGCGAAGGTCTGCTCGGCCGGCCCGCCGCTCGCCCGGCGGCGGCGCAGGGTCTCCCGCAGCGCGCCCGCGGACGGCAGGTGCGGCGCGGCGGCCTCGTGCACGACCGCGTCCACCCAGCCCTCGACGAGCGCGAGCGCCGTCTCCAGCCGGGCCAGCGCGGCCTTCTGCGCCGGGGTGTCCTCGGGCTGGAACATGCCCTGCTGCAGTGCTTCCTGAAGCTGCTCGGGCTGCGTCGGATCGAGCTGTCCGACCGCCTCCTCCAGGCGGGCGGTGTCGACCTTGATGCCGCGCGCGTATCCCTCGACGGCACCGAACAGGTGGGCGCGCAGCCACGGCACATGGGCGAACAGCCGCTGGTGGGCGGCCTCGCGCAGCGCCAGGTAGAGCCGCACCTCCTCCTGCGGGATGCCCAGCCCGTCGCCGAACGCGGCCACGTTGGCCGGCAGCAGCGCGGCCTTCCCGGACGGGCCGAGCGGCAGCCCGACGTCGGTGGAGCCGACCACCTCGCCGGCCAGGGTGCCGAGCGCCTGCCCGATCTGGGAGCCGAACATCGCGCCGCCCATGGAGCGCATCATGCCGAGCAGCGGCCCGGTCATGGCCTGCATCTCCTCGGGCAGCACGTCGCCCATGGCGCCGGCCACCCGCTCGGCGACCGGGTCGACCAGGTCCTTCCACACCGGCAGGGTCGCCTCGACCCACTCGGCGCGGCTCCAGGCCACCGCGGTGCCCGCGCCGGAGGGAAGGGACGTCACGCCGTCGAGCCACAGGTCGGCCAGGCGGATCGCCTCCTGGACCCAGTCGCGGTCGGCGCGGCCGACGGTCGCGTCCTTCACACCGTCCGGGGTGCCCTGGGCGACGGTCTGGCGGGCGATGTCCTTGGCCATGTCCCAGTTCACGGGGCCGCCGTCATAGGAGAGCATCTGGCCGAGCTGCTGGAAGGCCGCGCCCAGGTCACCAGGGTTCATGGAGCCGAACATCGCCGCGAACGGGTTGTCGCCGCCGCCCGCGCCGAAAGGACCGGCGCCGCCGAAGCCGAAGGGGTTCGGCTGGCCGCCCTTGGGCTGCTTGCCCTCGTCCCCGTCCTCGGGCTCCTCGGGAGGGACGCCGAATCCGAATGGGATGTCACTCACGGGATTCCTCGGATCTGTGTCGTGATGGGCTGTGTCGGGGCCGGTTCGTGGTCGGGCCTGCCCCCCGGCCGTCGCCGGTGCGGCGGAGCAGGAACTCTCGCACACCGGGCCCGGTGTGGTGGGCTCTACCTCCAGCGTAGACACCTGTCCGGCAGGATGGCGCTGTACGTATCTGAGACAACCGTGGGAGACACCCGGTGAGTTCCCCAGAAGCACACGTTCGCCCAGAGCGGAGTCCCGGTCGGGCCGGGTCCGGGCCGGTGGTCGCGATCACTGGCGCGGCTTCCGGGGTGGGGCGCGCGCTGGCCCTGCGGCTCGCCGAGTCCGACCAGGTCAGGAAGGTCGTCGCGATCGACGAGCGGCGCGGCGAGGTGCCCGGGGCGACCTGGCGGGTGCTGGACGTACGCGACCCGGCGATCGCCGAGAAGCTGCGCGGCGCGTCGGTCGTGGTGCACCTGGCGCTCGACCTCGACCTGGAGTCCGACCCGAAGGCCCGCTCGGCGTTCAACGTGCGCGGCACCCAGACCGTGCTCACCGCGGCCGCCGCGGCCGGGGTGCACCGCGTCGTGCTGTGCACCTCGGCGATGGTCTACGGCGCCCAGGCCGACAACGACGTGCCGCTCGCCGAGGACGCGCCGCTGCGCGCCACCTCCGAGGCGAGCTTCGTGGACGACCTGCTGGAGATCGAGCGGCTGGGCCGGCGCGCCCCGCGCGCCCACCCGGGCCTCAATGTGACGATCCTGCGCCCGGCGGTCCTGGTGGGCGACACCGACACCGCGCTGACCCGCTACTTCGAGTCGCCCCGGCTGCTGGTGGTGGCCGGCAGCCGCCCGTGCTGGCAGTTCTGCCACGTCGAGGACCTGGTGTCGGCGCTGGAGTTCGCGGTGCTGGAGAAGGTCGACGGCGAGATGGCGGTCGGCTGCGACGGCTGGCTGGAGCAGGAGGAGATCGAGCAGCTGTCCGGCATCCGCCGCATGGAGCTGCCGGCCGCGGTCGCCTTCGGCGCGGCGTCCCGGCTGCACCGCCTGGGCCTGACGCCCTCGCCCGCCGGAGACCTCGCCTACACCATGCACCCCTGGGTGGTCAGCGGGCGCAAGCTGTACGAGGCGGGGTGGCGGCCCCAGTGGTCCAACGAGGAGGTGCTCGCCGAACTGCTCGCCGAGGTCGAGGGGCGCAACTCCGTCGCAGGGCGCCGCCTGGGCCGCAAGGACGCCACCACCCTCGGCGCCGCGGGCGCGACCGTCGCCCTGATCGGCGCGGCGGCCGTGGTGCGCAGCGCACGCCGCCGCCGCGGACTGTGAGGCAGGATGAAAGGCATGGCACCCGTGTTCGGTACGCCCGGCGAGTCGGCCGGTCCGTCGGAGTCCGCGCCCCTGGGCGGAGTCCTGCCCGCCGTACGGCTCCTCGCGATCCGCGACACGCCCCTGTCGGTCGACGAGGTCCTCGCCGCGGTCGGTGACGACGCGGCGGGCGGCACAGCACTGTTCGTGGGCACCGTCCGCGACCACGACGGCCGCCCCGACGCCCAGGTGACGGGCCTGTCGTATTCCGCGCACCCCACCGCCGAGGCGGAGCTGCGCCGGGTCGCGGAGAAGGTCGCCGCGGACTTCCCCGTACGGGCGCTCGCGGCCGTGCACCGGGTCGGCGACCTGCGGGTCGGGGACATCGCGGTGGTCGTCGCCGTCGCCTGCGCGCACCGCGGCGAGGCGTTCGCCGCCAGCCGCCGCCTCATCGACGACCTCAAGCGCGAGGTGCCGATCTGGAAGCAGCAGACGTTCTCCGACGGCGAGCAGACCTGGGTCGGCGCGTAGCGCCCCCGCGGCACCAGGGGCTCCTGTCGGCCGGGACCACCGGGCACCGCCCGTTAGTGGTACTTCCGGTTGCGTAACCCCGCGCCCCGGCCGAACGTTGACCTACCGCGTGGTTAATCTGCTCATAGGTCTGATTAACCTCGTTTGGGCCATACGGGATCGGGGAGTTCGCAGTGGCAGCACTCACTTGGTTGCTCATTCCGGTGGCCGCGGCGGTCGCCGCCGCCATCTGGGCCCGCTGGGCCGTCCGCCGGCGCCGCACCGGGGACGGTGCCTCGCTCGCCGGATACGAGCGGTTCCGGCAGGCCATGCAGGCCACCGCGGTGGTGCCGAGCGCGGCCGCCGGCGCCCCTGTGCGCGCGGCCGACAGGGACGTCGTCGTGGACGGAGAAGGGGACTCACCCCGCGGGCCGGTTGTCGGACCGGTCCCGTAGGGTCGGGGCATGTCACGCCGCACCGCGACGCTCCTCGCCTCGACCCTGACGCTGATAGCGCTGCTGTGCGTGGCGCTCGTGACCCCGACGCCGTACGCGGAGATGTCACCCGGGCCGACGGTGAACACCCTGGGCAGCTACGGCGGCGACAAGGTCATCGACATCTCCGGCCACAAGACGTATCCCACCACCGGCAACCTGAACATGACGACGGTGCGCGTCACCGGTGCCGACTACCGGATGAACCTCGTGGAGGCGGTGCTCGGCTGGGCCCGGCACGACGACAAGGTCGTCGAGCACGACACCATCTACCCCCAGGGCCAGACCGCCGAGCAGGCCGACCAGGAGAACGCGGAGGAGTTCAGCCAGTCCCAGGACAGCGCCAAGGTCGCCGCCCTGGCGGAGCTGAAGATCCCCGTGCAGTCCCGGGTGATCGTCTCCAGCGTGGTCAAGGGCGGCGCGGCCGAGGGCCTGCTGCACGCCGGCGACGTGATCAAGGCGGTGGACGGCCACCAGGTCAGCGCGGCCGACCAGGTGGCGACCTTCGTGACCAAGCACTCCCCGGGTGAGAAGACCGTGTTCACCGTGGTCCGGGCCGCCGACGTCAAGAAGAAGTCGCCGCCGGTCCAGCAGGTGACGATCACCACCCGCACCTCCGACGACACCGGCACCAAGCGCGCGGTCGTCGGCATCACGGCGGGCGTGGAGCACCTGTTCCCGTTCACCATCGACATCCGGCTCGCGGACGTCGGCGGCCCCAGCGCGGGCATGATGTTCGCGCTCGGCATCATCGACAAGCTCACCCCGGAGGACCTCACCGGCGGTGCGTTCGTGGCCGGCACCGGCACCATCGACGACAACGGGAACGTCGGCCCGATCGGCGGCATCAGCCTCAAGACGATCGGTGCCCGCGACAAGGGCGCGAAGTACTTCCTCACCCCGGCCGACAACTGCGAGGAGGCCGCCAAGGACATCCCCAGCGGCCTCACCCTGGTCAAGGTGAAGACCCTGGACGACGCCATGGCGGCGCTCAAGGACATCCGCAGCGGCGCCACCTCGAAGCTGCCGAGCTGCAAGAGCTGACCGGCAGGGCGCCGGCCTCCAGGGCGCCGGCCGCCGGTGCGGTGGCGCCCTCCCCGGGCCCTACTCCTCGAACGTGGCGCTGAGCGCGTCCGCCAGCCCCGGCACCAGGTCCTTGCCGGTCAGCACCTCCGTCGCGGAGTCCTTCTCGCGCAGCCGCACCGCCGACTCGCGGCTGCCGTCACGCAGCACCCCCACCGTCATCCGCACCTCCTGGCGCTCGGGGTGCGCCGCCACCCAGGCGGTCAGCGCCTTGCCGTCGAGGCCGGCGGGGATCGCCGCCTCCGCCGACGGCGGCAGCATCAGCCGCTCCACGGTGAGCGCGCAGCCCGCGATCACATCCGGCCAGGCGATGGTGGCCAGGAACTCGTCGAGCGCCTGGCCGGCGGGCAACTCGTCCTGCTCGATGGGGGTCAGGCCGGCGTCCGCGGAGTCGGCGTCGGCCAGCCCGAGCTGGTCGGCGAGCGCGGGCTCGCGGCTGCGCAGCTGCGCGGTGTCGACGAGGGCGAACAGCCGCGCGGGCCGGTCCCAGCCGAGGCCCGACGCATAGGTGTCGATCTCCAGGACGGCGCGGGTCAGGGGGTTCGCCGCGAGCGGCGCACCTTCGGTCGCAGTGTTGGACATGTCAGTATCCTCCCCCTTCTCCGGCCGGAATCGGGAACCGGCCAATGCGTCGAGAAGTTGCACCCTATGGGGGTCCGACCCGGGGCACCCGAGACCAGCGACCAGTTCGAGGTGCGCACCGTGGTATTCGACATGCCGGAACGCGACGCGGGCGGAGGGGCGTTCGCACCTCGCTTCCCCGTCGGCCGCCCGTCGCGCAGAGCCCGTGCGCTGCTGGTCACCGCGGGCGTGCTGGCGGTGCTGATGGTCGCGTTCGTGATGTTCGCCGGCTTCTGGACGGACCTGCTGTGGTACCGGTCGGTGCACTACGCGTCGGTGTTCCGTACCCTGGCCGGCACCCGGGCCGCGCTCTTCTGCACCTTCGGGCTGCTGATGGCGCTGGCGGTCGGCGTGAACATGTTCCTGGCGTACCGGCTGCGCCCGCTGCCGGGCGCGATGTCGGCCGAGCAGCAGAACCTCGACCGGTACCGCACCGGGATCGCGCCGTACCGGACCTGGGTGCTGCTCTCCGTCAGCACGGTGGCCGGGCTGCTCGCCGGCGGATCGGCCGCCGCCCACTGGCGGCTGTGGCTGCTGTACGCCAACTCCACGCCGTTCCACACCAAGGACCCGCAGTTCCACAAGGACGTCTCGTTCTACACCTTCGACCTGCCCTGGTACCGCTTCCTGCTGGCCTTCGGCTTCGCCGCCCTGGTGCTGTCCCTGGTGGCCGCCACGCTGGTGCACTACCTGTACGGCGGGCTGCGGATCACCTCCCCGGGCGCGCGGGCCGGCGCCGCCGCCACGGCCCACCTGTCGGTGCTGCTGGGCCTGTTCGTCGCGCTCAAGGCGGTCGCCTACTGGCTGGACCGCTACTCGCTGGCGGTGAAGTCCAGCGGGATCAGGGCCACCGACGACTGGACCGGCCTGCGCTACGTCGACGCCAACGCCTACCTGCCGGCGAAGACGATCATGTTCGGCATCGCGCTGATCTGCGCGCTGCTCTTCTTCACCACGCCCTGGCGCCGCACCTGGACGCTGCCGACCGTCGGCTTCGGCCTGATGCTGCTCTCCGCGATCCTGATCGGCGGCCTGTACCCGGCGATCGTGCAGAAGTTCCAGGTCCAGCCCGACGAGGCGGCCAAGGAAGCGCCGTACATCCAGCACAACATCGACGCCACCCGCGCCGCCTACGGCATCGACGGCACCGTGGAGTCCGACTACAAGGGCACCAGCAAGGCGTCGGACGCCAAGCTGCGCACCGACGCCGGAACCGCCGCCTCCATAAGGGTGCTGGACCCCGACGTCGTCTCCCCGGCCTTCCAGCAGACCCAGCAGTCCGGCAGCTACTACTCCTTCCCCGCCACCCTGGACGTCGACCGGTACACGGTGGACGGCAGGGAGCAGGACACCGTGGTCGGCGTCCGGGAGCTCAACGTGAAGGGCATCCCGGAGAAGAACTGGATCAACGACCACTTCAAGTACACCCACGGCTACGGCGTCGTGACGGCCGAAGGCACCACCGTGACCGGCAACGGCACCGCCGCGGACACCGCGGACACCGCAGACACCGCGGCCGCCGCGGGCTCCGGTACGGCCGGCGGTGTCGACCTCACCGGGCAGCCGGTCTACACCGAGCAGGGCCTGCCCACCGCCGGGGACCTCGGCTCCTACACCCAGCAGATCTACTTCGGCGAGCAGACCACGCAGTACTCGATCGTCGGCGGCCCCACCAAGGAGCTGGACTACGCCGGCAAGAAGCACGAGGTGACCACCACCTACCGCGGCAAGGGCGGGGTCAGCCTCGACAACCCGGTCACCAGGGCGGCGTACGCGGTGACCTTCGGCGAGCCGAAGATCCTCTACTCGGGGGCCATCGGGCACGGTTCGCAGATCCTGTACGACCGCACCCCCAAGCAGCGCGTCGAGGCGGTCGCGCCCTGGCTGACGGTCGACGGCGACCCGTACCCGGCGGTGGTCGGCAAGCACGTGGTGTGGATAGTCGACGCCTACACCACCACCGACGAGTACCCGTACTCCTCGCGTACGACGCTCGGCGCCGGCGGCGGCCAGGGGTCGGGGCAGCACCAGGTCAACTACGTCCGCAACTCGGTGAAGGCCACCGTGGACGCCTACACCGGCAAGGTGACGCTCTACCAGTGGGACACCCGGGACCCGGTGCTCAAGACCTGGATGAAGGCGTTCCCGCACACAGTGCGGTCCAAGAGCACGATCCCGGCGGGACTCATGGCGCACCTGCGCTACCCCGAGGACCTGTTCACGGTGCAGCGGCAACTGCTCACCCAGTACCACGTCACCAAGGCCGCGCAGTTCTCCACCGGCAGCCAGGTCTGGCAGGTGTCGGGCAACTCCGCGTCGAAGTCGGGCAAGGCGGCGCCGCCGACCTACCTGAGCCTGGAGATGCCCGGCCAGAGCACGCCGCGCTTCTCGCTCACCTCCACCTTCACCCCCAAGAAACGCGGCACCCTGGCGGCGTTCGTCGCGGTGGACTCCGACGCGACCAGCCCCGACTACGGGACGATACGGCTGCTGGAGACGCCGACGAACGACCCCGTGGAAGGGCCGCGACTGGTGCAGAGCAAGTTCGACTCCGGCTATGCCCAGCAGATCTCCCGGCTGCGCGGCAAGGACTCCACCGTCGAGTACGGCAACCTGCTCACCCTGCCGCTGGACGGCGGGCTGCTGTACGTCGAGCCGGTCTACCTGCGCGGGGCGGACATCGACTACCCGCTGCTGAAGAAGGTGTTCGTCAGCTTCAACGGGCGCACCGCCTTCGACGACACCCTCGACGAGGCGCTGGACGCGGTGTTCGGCACCAGCGATGCGACGCCTGCGCCAACACCGACGACGCCGACGACATCTACGACGCCGACGACGCAGCCGGCCTCTTCGGCGCAGGCCGCCGCGAAAGGCTCCGGCGGCTCCTCCGCGGCTCCCTCGGGCGCGTCGGCGGACCCCGGGGTGGAGGCGGCGCTGACGAAGGCCCAGAAGGCGTACGACGACGCGCAGGCGGCCCTGCGCAAAGACGACTGGACGGCGTACGGCACGGCCCAGCGGCGGCTGGGCAGGGCGCTCCAGGAGGCGCGGCGGGCGGAGGAGGCGGCCGGAGCGGCGGCCGTCAACCCCGCCAAGTCCCCGGCCACGCCTTCGAAGGCGGGCTGATCAGGTGACGTCCCGCGCCGTGGTACGGTTGATCCACAACGACGCGGGGTGGAGCAGCTCGGTAGCTCGCTGGGCTCATAACCCAGAGGTCGCAGGTTCAAATCCTGTCCCCGCTACCAAGGCGGCCTGGGGTCTCAACGGACCTCAGGCCGTTTTTTCATGCCCGCAGGCCGGTTGCCGAGGGCCGCGTCTAGCGGATGGCAACCAGGCGTGCGGTCAAGGAAGTTCGGGTCACTTCACTCATTTGTGTGACCCCGGGTTTACGGTGTTTGGTCTAGCGTCTTGTCGGGAAGTCGATAAAACGCCGAAGTGACCAAGCGGGGTGCGGTATACCAGGTGTACGCCGCTGACAGGTGGTGCAACGATGGGGCTTATGGGGGACGGTGCAGGTCTGCTGAACACTCGTCAGAACCGCGAGGAGCGGGAGCCGACGGGCCGTAAGGCCATGACCGTGGCCGGACTGCTGCCGGCGCCCCGCAGCGGCGAGTCCACGGGACAAGGCGCGCCCGTACCCGACGACGCCTCGACCGCCGTGCCGCCCCTGCTCACCGAACTGCCCGACGAGGACACCCTCGCGATGCGCGAGGAGGCCGAGATCGAGGCCCGGCACCGGTCCGCCGCCGACGCCGGCGACGCCCGGGCGATGAGCGCGCTGGGCACCCTGCTGCTGCGCCGCGGCGACCTCGACGGGGCGGAGCCCTACCTGCGGGGCGCCGTCCGGGACGGCGACCGCGCCGCCGCCAACAACCTCGCCCTGCTGCTGCACCAGCGCGGGCACGCCGACGAGGCCGCCGGATGGTGGCGGATCGCCGCCGTCGCCGGCTCCGCGCCCGCCGCCCACGCCCTCGGCCGCCACCTGCGCGAGCGCGGCGACGAGCCCGGCGCCGACTACTGGCTGCGCCAGGCCGCCGAGGCCGGCCACGCGCTGGGCGCGTACGCCCTCGCCGACCTGCTCGACCACCAACGGGACATCGCCGCCGAGCGCTGGTTCCGCGTCGCCGCCGAACAGGGCCACCGCGAGGCCGCCTACCGGCTGGCGCGGATCTGCTCGGTCCGCGGCCAGGAGCGCGAGGCCGAGCAGTGGTACCGGCAGGCCGCCGCCAAGCGGCACCGCCGGGCCGCGCTCCGGCTCGGCACGCTCCTGGAGGAGCGGGGCGAACTCAAGGAGGCCGAGCACTGGTACCTGACGGCCGCGCGCGACGGTGAGGCGCGCGCCGCCTGCGCGCTGGGCTTCCTGCTGCGCGACGCCGGCGACCTCGACCAGGCCGCCACCTGGTGGCGGCGCGCGGCCCAGGCCGGGGAGGGCAACGCGGCGAACGCGCTGGGCGCCCTGCACGCCCAGGAGGGCGAGACGCAGACCGCCGAGCGCTGGTACCGCACCGCCATGGAGGCCGGCGACGTCAACGGCGCGTACAACCTCGGACTGCTCTGCGCCGGCAACGGCCGGGACACGCAGGCCGAGCAGTGGTACCGCAAGGCCGCGTACGCCGGGCACCGCGAGGCGGCCAACGCGGTCGCCGTGCTGCTCCTCCAGCGCGGGGACGCGGCCGGCGCCGAGCCGTGGTTCTCCAAGGCGGCTGAGGCCGGCAGCATCGACGCGGCCTTCAACCTCGGCATCCTGCACGCCTCCCGGGGCGAGGACGCCACCGCGCGGCGCTGGTACGAGCGCGCCGCCGCGGCCGGCCACGCCGAGGCCGCGCTCCAGGTCGCGATCGCCCTCCAGCGCGAGGGCGACCAGCACGCCGCGGAGCGCCACCTGCGCTGCGCGGCCGGCGGCGGCAGCGCCGAGGCGGCCTTCCGGCTCGGCGCGCTGCTCGACGGCCGCGAGGAGGGTGCCGCGGAGTCCGCCGGGGAGGCGGAGGAGTGGCACAAGCGGGCGGCGCGCCAGGGGCACCGCCGCGCCCAGGTGCGGCTCGGGATGGGGGCGGCCAAGCGGGGTGACGTGGTCGAGGCCGCGCACTGGTACCGGCTCGCCGCCGAGGCCGGCTCGCGCAACGGGGCGTTCAACCTCGGGTTGCTGCTGGCGAGGGAGGGGAGCGAGCCCGAAGCCGCGCTGTGGTGGGCCCGTGCGGCCGAGGCGGGGCACGGGCGGGCGGCGCTGCGGATGGCGCTGCTCTCGGCGCGGCGCGGGGATCTGCCCGCCGCGCAGTCCTGGTGTGCCCGGGCGATCGACTGCGGGCCGCCCGAAGTGGCGGAGCGCGCCGCGCGGTTGACAGCGGCGGTCTCCCACGAACTCACCGCGTGAGGAGCCTGAGCGGTCCGCCCGGGCTGCCCGCAGCCGCCGGCTCCCGGACCACCTGCCGGCGGGCGGGCTGCTCGCGCCGTTCCCTCCCGGAGCTTCGCCCGGTAGGGACCCGCACGCGCCCCTGGGCCAGGGACGGGTCTTCCGCGGCTGGTGGGTGGGCGCTTCGCGATTCCCTGCCGCAGCGCTTCGCCTGACGACCCCGTCCGTTGGCGGGCCGGGGGGAATGGATTTGGTGGGGTGAGTGGGGCGGGGTATGGTGAAGGCACAACGACGCGGGGTGGAGCAGCTCGGTAGCTCGCTGGGCTCATAACCCAGAGGTCGCAGGTTCAAATCCTGTCCCCGCTACCACGTAGGACGTAAGCCCGGAAGCAACTGCTTTCGGGCTTACGTGTTGTTCGGGCAAAGTCCGGGTGAAGCTGCTTGGTCGGGGGACGGGTGGGGCGGGACGATGGGGGCGGAGAGTCGCGCAAGGCCGGGAGGCGGGGTTGCTGCGCAGACGGCGTCGGGTAGCGGGGGTGGGCGTTTCCGCGGAGTGGGCGGCGGAGGCGGCGCGGTGGGGTGCGTGGTGCGAGGGGGTGCGGGAGGGGCGGCGAGATGACGATGCGCGGGTGTTGTGGGGGCGGTTGAGGGAGGCGGCGGCGCGGGGGCCGGCGCAGAGCCGGGCCGCGGCGGTGGAGGCGTTGGGGCGGGCGCCGGCGGAGTTGCTGACGCGGCTGGACCGGGTCGCGCGGGTGGCGGGGCGGGGGCCGACCGGTTTTCTGCCGACTGATCTGCTGGGCGGGCTGGTGGGGGCGTTGGACGCGGACGGGCGGGTGCGGCAGGCGGCGGTGGAGGCGTTGGCCGCGTTCGGGGGCCCGTTGCCGGCCGCGGCGCTGGCGCTGCGGGCGGCGGACTGGGTGCCGGAGGTCGCCGCGGGGGCGCGGGTCGCGCTGCGGTCGCGGACGGCGCCGGACGAGGCGCCCGCGGTCGTGGGGGTGCTGCTGCGGGTCGCGGGGCGGCGGCGGGCGCGCGGGCTGCTCGCGGAGTACCGGGCGGTGCTGGCCGAGCCGGCGCAGCGCCGGGCGGTACGGGCGCTGGCGGCGCACCCCGACCCGCGGGTGCGCCGCTTCGGGGTGGAACTGGCGCTGGACCTGGGGGAGTACGTCCGCGGCGACCTGCTGCGTACGGCGCTGCACGACGCGGACCAGGCGTGCCGGCGGATGTGTGCGCAGCGGCTGCTGGAGCTGGACCCGGAGCAGGCCGGGCGGCTGTTATGGGCGAGCGGCGCGGGGGTGCGCGAGTTGGCGGTCTCGGCGCTGCCCGCGGACGTGCCGGCCACGCGGCTGGTGGCGCCGTTGGCGGACCGGGCCAGGATGGTGCGGGCGCAGGCGCGGTGGAAGCTCTACCAGCGCGGTGAGCCGCCCGCGGAGGTCTACCGCAAGCAGTTGCGCAAGGCGGTGAAGTCCGCGGACGCCGGGCCGGGGCTGCTGGCGGGGCTCACCGCGGGGTTGGGGGAGTGCGGGGACGCCGCGGACGTGGAGTTGCTGGCCAGGGTGCTGCCGGACCCGCGGGCGGGGGTGCGCCGGGCCGCGGCGCGGGCGGTGGGGCGGCTGGCCAGGCCCGGCGAACTGGTGCCGCTGCTCGGGCCGTTGGCCAATGATCCGGACCCCGGGGTGGCCCGGGAGGTGTTCGAGGCGCTGCTGCGGGTGCCGCACGAGGTGCCGCCGGAGACGCTGTGGATCGGGCGGACCAGGACCGAGCCGGCGGTGCGCAGGCTGGCGGAGCTGATCGGGGTGCGGCGCGACGCCGCGGAGATCCGGACGACGGACCCTACGCGCAGTCGGGGCAGAGCCCGCGGTAGGTGACCTCGGCGGAGGAGACGGTGAAGCCGAAGCGCTCCTGCTCGGGCAGGGCGGTGAGCGGGTCGCCGGTGGGGTGCACGTCGCGGACGGTGCCGCAGTTGGCGCAGACCAGGTGCTGGTGCGGGCGGTGCGCGTTCGGGTCGTACCGCTTGGCGCGGCCGTCGGTGGCGACCTCGATGACCTCGCCGATGCTCACCATCTCGCCGAGGGTGTTGTAGACGGTCGCCCGGGAGATCTCGGGGAGCCGGGAGATGGCGCGCGCGTGCACCTCGTCGGCCGTGAGGTGCACGTGGTCACCGTCGAGCACCTCGGCGACGACTCTCCGCTGCGCGGTCATGCGCCAGCCGCGCTCGCGCAGTCGTTCCAACAGGTCGCTCATGCGTGCCAGCTTAACAGTCGGGGTCCAGAGGGCGGATCTCATCCATGAATGACTCAGGTCTTGACTTAGACAATGTCTATCGTAGGATCGAGTCCGGCACCGATGGTGAGGACGGCGGTGGCCGAGGGACGAAGCGAGATCAGGGAGGCATCAGGTGACTGCTCAGGAGACGGGTCCGCTGACCACGGAGTCGGGTGCGCCCGTCGCGGACAACCAGAACAGCGAGACGGCCGGCCCCGGCGGTCCGGTCCTGGTGCAGAGCCAGCACCTGCTGGAGAAGCTCGCCCACTTCAACCGCGAGCGCATCCCGGAGCGGGTGGTGCACGCGCGCGGCGCCGGGGCGTACGGCACCTTCACGCTGACCCGGGACGTGTCGCAGTGGACCCGGGCGGCGTTCCTGTCGCAGGTCGGCAAGGAGACGGAGGTGTTCCTGCGGTTCTCCACCGTGGCGGGCAACCTCGGCTCGGCGGACGCGGTGCGCGACCCGCGCGGCTTCGCGGTGAAGTTCTACACCGAGGAGGGCAACTACGACCTCGTCGGCAACAACACCCCGGTGTTCTTCATCAAGGACGCCCTGAAGTTCCCCGACTTCATCCACACCCAGAAGCGCGACCCGTACACCGGCTCCCAGGAGGCGGACAACGTCTGGGACTTCTGGGGGCTGAGCCCGGAGTCCACCCACCAGGTGACCTGGCTGTTCAGCGACCGCGGCATCCCCGCCTCCTACCGCCACCTCAACGGCTACGGCTCGCACACCTACCAGTGGAGCAACGAGGCGGGCGAGGTCTTCTGGGTGAAGTACCACTTCAAGACCGACCAGGGCATCAGGAACCTCGCCCCCGAGGAGGCCGCGCGGCTGGCCGGGAGCGACCCGGACTCGCACCAGCGCGATCTGCGGGAGGCCATCGAGCGCGGCGCGTACCCGAGTTGGACCGTGCAGGTCCAGGTGATGCCGGCCGCCGACGCGGCGACGTACCGCTTCAACCCGTTCGACCTCACCAAGGTGTGGCCGCACGCGGACTACCCGCCGGTCGAGATCGGCCGCCTGGAGCTGAACCGCAACCCGGAGAACGTCTTCGCCGAGGTCGAGCAGTCGGTCTTCAGCCCCGCGCACTTCGTGCCCGGCATCGGCCCGTCCCCGGACAAGATGCTCCAGGGCCGGCTGTTCGCCTACGGTGACGCGCACCGCTACCGCGTCGGCATCAACGCCGACCACCTCCCGGTCAACCGCCCGCACGCCACGACGGCGCGCACCTACGGCCGGGACGGCCACCTGTACGACGGCCGCCACAAAGGCGCGAGGAACTACGAGCCGAACAGCTTCGGCGGCCCCGTCGAGACCGGCCGCCCGCTGTGGGAGTCCACCGCGCTCACCGGCGCCACGCAGTACGCCGCCGCGCCCGCGCACGCCGAGGACGACGACTTCGTGCAGGCCGGGGACTTCTACCGGATGCTCGACGAGGACGCCAGGGCGCGCTTGATCGACAACCTCGCCGGCGCGCTCGCGCAGGTCTCGCGTGCGGACATCGTCGCGCGCGCGATCGGCAACTTCCGCGCCGCGGACCCCGACTACGGCAAGCGGCTGGAGGCCGCGGTCCAGGCCCTCCGCGGCTGAAACCGGCGCTTGACCGTACGCCGGAGGGGGACCGGACGCCATGGGGCTCCGGTCCCCCTCCGGTCATGTCCGCGCGTCATGTCCGCGCGTCGGGCCGGAGTGGGGATCAGGCCGGGACGGCGGTGCGGGCGGGCGCCCACAGGCGGATGATGTCGCGGACGGACACCACGCCCACCGGATCGCGGCCGTCCAGCACGATCAGGTGCCGGAAGTTGCCGCGGACCATGGCGGAGGCGGCCTCCTCCAGCGTCCACGCCGGTGCGGCGAAGACGACGTCGGTGGTGGTGTGGTCGTGCGCGTGCTCGTGGTCGGGGTCGAGCCCGGCGCCGACCGCGTCGAGGACGTCGCGCTCGGTGAGGATGCCGAGCCCGCAGGTGTCGGGATCGAGGACGATGGCCGCGCCGATCCGGCGGGCGGACATCAGTCGGGCGGCTTGGCGGAGGGTGTGGGCGGGGCCGATGGTGAGTACCACCGTGCTCATTGCGTCGCTGACCAGCATGGGGGGACCTCCAGGGGGTGGAACCGTCCGCGCGGGCCGTGGGGGCCTTCCGTGAACGGTTTCACAAGTTCACAAGCGAGGGTGATGTCATGGTTACACACCGTGCCCCCGCCGTGCAAGGGTCAGATCCGCCCCAAGTACCCCAGCAACTCCTCGTGCAGCAGCCCGTTGGACGCCGCCGCGTTGCCGCCGAACGGCCCCGACTCGCCTTCCAGCGAGGTGAACCGGCCGCCCGCCTCCCGCACGATCACGTCGTTCGCCGCCATGTCCCAGACGCTCAGCTCCGGTTCCGCACAGATGTCCACCGAGCCCTCGGCGACCATCATGTACGGCCAGAAGTCGCCGTACCCGCGGGTCCGCCAGCAGTTGCGGGTCAGGTGCAGGAAGCCCTCCAGCCGGCCCGCCTCCTCCCAGCCGGACAGCGAGGAGTACGCGAAGGACGCGTCCTCCAGCCGCCCGACCCCCGAGACGTGCAGCCGGGTCGCCGAGGACAGGCTGCGCCCGGTGTAGGCGCCGCCGCCCTTCGCCGCCCACCAGCGCCGGCCGAGCGCGGGCGCGGACACCACGCCGACCACCACCTCGTCGCCGCCCTCGCCGCGCACCGCGAGGGAGATCAGCGTCGCCCACACCGGCACGCCGCGCACGTAGTTCTTGGTGCCGTCGATCGGATCGACGATCCACCGGCGGGCACCGCCGCCCTCGCTGCCGTACTCCTCGCCGAGCACCGCGTCCCGCGGCCTGGCCCGGGCGAGCTGGCCGCGGATCAGCTCCTCCGCGGCCTTGTCCGCCTCGGTCACCGGCGTCAGGTCGGGCTTCGTCTCCACCTTCAGGTCGATCGCCTTGAACCGCTCCATCGTCGCGGCGTCGGCGGCGTCGGCGAGCACATGGGCCAGCCGCAGGTCGTCGTTGTAATCGGGCATGGCCCGAACCTATCGATTCGGCCAGGTCCGGGGCCATCACGTCCACGGCCCCGCCACACGACCGCCACCGGCGCCGCCCGCCGCGCGGCCTTGACAGGGTGCCCGCCCGCGCCGATCCTTCTCGGCACGCCCGCCGCCCACGACGCCTGCGGTACTGGGGAGGCAACGATGCCTACCGTGCGCGAAGCACTCCTCGAAGCGGCGTCCACCGCGCTCACCGAACGGGCGTGGAGCGAGGTCCGGATGGTCGAGGTGGCCGCGGCCGCGGGTGTGTCCCGGCAGACCCTCTACAACGAGTTCGGCGGCAAGGACGGGCTCGGCCGCGCGCTGGTGCGGCGCGAGGCCGAGCACTACCTCGCCGGGCTCGACGAGGTGCTGGCCCGGGCCGCGCGCGCCGGCGGCGACGCCGGCGACCGGATGGCGGCCGCGGCCGGCTGGACGCTGGGCCGCGCCCGGCGCAGCCCCCTGGTGCGGGCCGCGCTCGCCGGGGACCAGGGCCCGCGCTCCCGGCTGCCGCCGCTGCCCGACCTCGCCGACGCGCTGCGGGCCCGGGTCACCGCGGGCCTTGCCGCCGCGGCGCCCCGGGTGCCCGCCGCGGAGCTCGCCTGGGCCGGCGACACGGCGGTCCGCCTGACCGTCTCGTACGTCGTCGCGCCCGCGCGCAGCGACGAGGAGGCGTGTGCGCGTATCGCGGGGCTGGTGCGCAGCCTGCTGGTGCGGCACCGGCGCTGACGGCGCGTCAGGACGATCCGGGCGCGCGGGCCCAGGCGCGCGGGCTCAGTGCGAGGAGCCGGAGATCTGAAGGCCGATCACGCCGAGGATCACCAGCGAGATCGACACCAGCTTGAGCGCGGAGACCAGGTCGCCGAGGAACGCCATGCCGTAGATGGCGGTGCCGGCCGCGCCGATGCCGGTCCACACCGCGTACGCCGGGCCGACGTCGAGGCGCTTCAGGGAGAGGGTCAGCAGGCCGAACGAGCCGAGCGCGAACAGGCAGAAGGCCACCGTCGGCCACAGTCTGGTGAAGCCGTGCGACAGCTTCAGGCACACCGCGAACCCCGTCTCGAAGAGCCCCGCGACCACCACGAGAAGCCAGGGCATCGGGTGCCTCCGTATCCGTATCCGTCGTTCCGCGTACCGCGTTGGGCTGTGCGTCGCACGCGTGTGTTCGGAGCCGATCATCACACAGACGGTGCGGGGAACCGATGGGGGTACCGTCAGTGCCTGCGTGCCGCGGTGAGCTTCACGCCGTCAGTCGCCTTCGTGGCGCTCGCGGGTGGCCAGCAGGCGGCGCAGCGAGTCCAGCCGGGCGGGTTCGGCGTGGCCGGCCGCCACCCAGGCGTCCAGCGCGCAGTCCGGCTCGTCGTGCGAGCAGGCGCGCGGGCACTCCTCGGTGCCGGGCACCAGGTCGGGGAACGCCTGGATCACCCGCGACGGGTCGATGTGCGCCAGGCCGAACGACCTCACCCCCGGGGTGTCGATCACCCACCCGTTCTCGCCGGGCAGCGGCAGCGCGAGCGCCGAGGTGGTGGTGTGGCGGCCGCGGCCGGTGACGGCGTTGACCACACCGGTGGTCCGCTGCCGCTCGACCAGCGCGTTCACCAGCGTGGTCTTGCCCACCCCGCTGTGCCCGACCAGCGCGGTGACGTGCCCGGCCAGCCGCTGCCGGACCTGCTCCACCCCGCCGGTCAGGAAGTCGTCCCGGTTGGTGACGACGTACGGCAGGTCGAGCGCGCCATAGGTCTCCAGCAGCGGCTCGGGCGGCGCCAGGTCGGACTTGGTGAGCACCAGCAGCGGGGTCAGGCCCGCGTCATAGGCGGCGACCAGGCAGCGGTCGATCATCCGGGGGCGCGGCTCGGGGTCGGCGAGCGCGGTGACGATGGCCAGCTGGTCGGCGTTGGCGACCACCACCCGCTCGTAGGGGTCGGTGTCGTCGGCGGTGCGGCGCAGTACCGAGGTGCGCTTCTCCACCCGCACGATGCGCGCCAGGGTGTCCTTGGCGCCCGACAGGTCGCCGACCACGGCCACCCGGTCGCCGACCACCGCCGACTTGCGGCCCAGCTCGCGCGCCTTCATCGCGGTGACCTCGCGGTCCTCGACCAGGACGGTGAGCCGGCCGCGGTCCACGGTGAGCACCATGCCCTCGGCGGCGTCCTCGTGCTTGGGGCGGATCGAGGTGCGCGGGCGGGTGCCCCGGCTGTTCGGGCGGACCCGGACGTCGTCCTCGTCGGGGTTCTTGCCGTAGCGGCGCATGGAGGTCAGCTCCGTCCTTGCCCGGCGCCGGGACCCGCGGGCCCGGTGCCCGGGCGGGCCAGCATGCCCGTCCACAGGTCGGCGAAGTCCGGCAGCGTCTTCGCGGTCGTCGCGATGTCCTCCACCTCGACGCCGGGCACGGCCAACCCGATCACCGCGGCTGCCGTGGCGAGCCGGTGGTCGTCGTAGGTGTGGAAGACCCCGCCGTGCAGCGCGCGGGGGCGGATCACCAGGCCGTCGTCGGTCTCGTGGACGTCGCCGCCCAGGGCGTTCAGCTCGGCGGCCAGCGCGGCCAGCCGGTCGGTCTCGTGCAGCCGCAGATGGGCGATGCCGGTCAGCCGGGACTCGCCGTCGGCGAGCGCGGCGACCGCGGCGATCACCGGGGTCAGCTCGCCCACGTCGCCCAGGTCGGCGACGAGCGGACGCAGCCGGCCGCTGCCGGCGAAGGTCAGGCCGTGGTCGGTCAGCTCGCAGGAGCCGCCCATCCGGGTGAAGATGTCGCGCAGCGCGTCGCCGGGCTGCGCGGTGACGCGCGGCCAGCCCGGCACGGTGACGCGGCCGCCGGTGACCAGGGCGGCGGCCAGGAACGGCGCCGCGTTCGACAGGTCCGGCTCCACCGTCAGGTCCCGGCCCAGCAGCGCGCCCGCCGCGACCCGCCAGACACCGGCGGTGCCGCCGTCCTCGGGGGCGTCCACCTTGGCGCCGGCCTTGCGCAGCATGTCGACGGTCATCCGGATGTGCGGCACCGACGGCAGTGACTCGCCGGTGTGCCGCAGCTCCAGGCCCTTGTTGAAGCGCGGCCCGGACAGCAGCAGGGAGCTGACGAACTGCGACGAGGACGACGCGTCGATGTCCACCGCGCCGCCGGACAGCGACCCGGCGCCGTGCACGGTCATCGGCAGCGCGCCGCGGCCCTCGTCGTCGATCCGGGCGCCGAGCGCGCGCAGGGCGTCGATCACGCCGTGCAGCGGGCGCTCGTAGGACCGGGCGTCGCCCTGGAAGCGGACCGGGCCGTCGGCGAGCGAGGCCACCGGCGGCAGGAAGCGCATCACGGTGCCCGCGTTGCCGACGTCCACGGTGGCCGGGCCGTACAGCCCGGCGGGGATGATCCGCCAGGCCTCGCCGCCGTCGGGGTTGACCGTTTCGTCGATCTGCACGCCCATCGCGCGCAGCGCGTCCGCCATGAGCACGGTGTCGCGGCTGCGCAGCGGGCGGCGCAGCCATCCGGGCTCCGCGGACAGCGCGGCGAGCACCAGGGCGCGGTTGGTCACCGACTTCGAACCCGGCACGTGGACGGTGGCGTCCACGGCGGCGGGCGCGGTCGGGGCCGGCCACAGATCGGTCTGCGGGGTGCTGTCGGTCATGGGCAGCAAGCCTAGTGGCTCAGGTCAGGGGAGATGAGCCGACGAATACGGCGAAACCCGCCGGAAACAGGGTGCCGCTACCCTCTGCCGCCCGTCCGCCCGCAACGGACCCCCCGAAGGCCCCGTGCCCCCGTGCCGCCCGGCGGCTTTTCCGGCCGCCCGCCGTTCTGGGCGCCGCCTCACCGCACCAGCAGCCACCGGCCGCCGGCGAACAGCGAGCACAGCGCGACGACGTAGAACAGCAGCAGCCACAGGGCCGCCGGGGTGTGCGTGAGCCGGGCGAGCTGGTCGGCGTCCGAGGCACCGCTGCGGTCCCGGCGGCGGGAGCCCTGCAATTCCGCGACCGGCCGGACCCCGCCCAGCAGCAGGAACCACACCACCAGGTACGCGAACACGGCCTGCACCTGCGCGTTCGTCAGCCACGACACCAGCAGGAACAGCGCGCCGGTGACGACCACGGTCAGCACCCCGTACGCGTTGCGGATCATGACGAGCATCACCAGGAGCAGCGCGGTCGCGCCCCACAGCAGCGCGGTGATGTGCCCGGCGGTCAGCAGCCCGGCTCCGGCCAGGCCCAGCAGCGGGGGAGCGGTGTAGCCGGCGGCGGCGGTGAAGACCATGCCGGGGCCGTGCGGGCGGCCCTTGGAGACGGTCAGGCCCGAGGTGTCGGAGTGCAGCTGTATGCCCTGGAGGCGGCGGCCGGTCAGCAGGGCGACCAGGCCGTGGCCGCCCTCGTGCGCGATCGTCACGGCGTTGCGGGTGAGGTGCCAGGCACCGCGCACCACCACGGCGGCCAGTGCGACCAGGGCCGTGGCCCCCACCAGCCAGTGCGAGGGGGCGGACTGCGTGCCGGTCAGCCGGTCCCACATCTCGGTGATGCTCGCGACGTTCATGCGGTGCTCATTCCTCTCGGGTCTCCCGCGGCCCGGGACGGGCCCTGCCGTGCCCGGGGTGTCGGCCGGGCCCGTGGTCGTGGCAGTGTGGCAGCCATGTGCGGTCGATATGCGGCGAGCCGGAAACCCGAGGAACTCGTCGACCTCTTCGAGGTCCACCGGTGGGACCCGGAGGAGACCCTCGCGCCCGACTGGAACGTCGCTCCGACCAAGGACGTCTCCGTCATACTCGACCGTCCTGTGCGTGACTCCGGTTCCCCGGAGCCGGTCCGGCAGCTGCGGACGCTGCGCTGGGGCCTGGTGCCGTCCTGGGCGAAGAGCCCCGACGTGGGGGTGCGGATGATCAACGCCCGCGCCGAGACAGCCGCCGAGAAGCCGTCCTTCCGCCGCGCGCTGACCGCCCGCCGCTGCCTGATCCCCGCCGACGGGTACTACGAGTGGGTGACCGGCGTCCAGGAGCGGCAGCTGGAGGAGGAGGGCCGCAAGAAGCGCTCCCGCAAGCAGCCCTACTTCGTCACCCCCGCCGACGGCTCGGTCTTCGCGATGGCCGGGCTCTACGAGTTCTGGCGCGACGCGACCCTCCCCGACGGCCACCCGCGCGCCTGGTGGGCCACCTGCACGGTGCTCACCACCGAGGCGGAGACCACCGACCTGGCCGGATACGACGGGACCGGCCCCCGCTCGCTCGCCGCCATCCACCCGCGGATGCCGCTGATGATGACCCCCGACCGCTGGGACGCCTGGCTGGACCCGCGAAGCAGCGACCCCGAGGTGCTCCAGGGCCTGCTGACCGCCCCGCCCGCGGGACTGCTGCGGGCCCACCCGGTCGGCACCGCGGTCAGCAACGTGCGGAACAACGGGCCGGAACTCCTCGCGGAGCTGGCGGCGCCGGAGGAGGAGACGCTCTTCTGACGCGCGCTTCCGATCCGGCGCACGCTTCTGATCTGACGCGCGCTTCCGATCCGGCGCACGCCTCCGACGCACGGCCTGCGGGCCGCGCCGCCCGGGCCGGGGCGCTCTGGCAGGCTTGGCGGGATGCACACCCCTGACGTCGAGAGCGTAGAGAGCGTCGAGACCCCGGCGGGCCCGGCCCGGATCATCTGGCACCGGCCCGCGGGCCGGGCCCGCTGCGTACTGGCCCTCGGGCACGGCGCGGGCGGCGGCATCACCGCCCGCGACCTGGCCGCGCTGGCCGAGGCGCTGCCAGGCCGCGAGGTGGGCGTCGCGCTGGTCGAGCAGCCCTGGCGGGTCGCCGGGAAGAAGATCGCCCCGGCGCCGAAAACCCTGGACACCGGCTGGCGGGCGGTGTGGCCGCGGCTGGCCGCGCCCGGGCTGCCGGTGGTGGCCGGCGGGCGCAGCGCGGGCGCCCGGGTCGCCTGCCGCACCGCGCCGGAGCTGGGCGCGGCCGCCGTGCTCGCGCTGGCTTACCCGCTGCACCCGCCCGGCAGGCCGGAGAAGTCCCGCTACGACGAACTGGCGGGCGCGGCCGACGTGGTGCCGCTGCTCGGCGTGCAGGGCGGCGCCGACCCCTTCGGGCGGCCCGAGGAGTTCCCGGCGGAGCGGCGCCCGATCGAGGTGCCGCACGCCGACCACGCCTTCGCGGTGCCCAAGCGGGCGCCGGTCACCCAGGAAGCGGCGCTCGCCCGGATCACCGGGGCCGTCGCGGAATGGCTGGCGGGACTGGGGTTCGCCGCCCCGGAGTGAGGGGCCTGCAACCGGCGCGGTAGGCCGAACGGGTGCGCTTCTCGTCCGCGGGAATGACGACAGCGCGCGCGCTGTTGTGCGTGTCGACAGGGCCGCGCCGGGCGGTACCGCACAGGGTGAGAGAGGCAGCCGCATGGTTTCAGCCGCATGCCGGTCACGCGAGGAGGCCGCGGCACAGGTGAGCGCGCAGATCGCGCCCGTCAGTGCTGGTCAGGCCGCCGCAGCGCCGTATCTGGACTGGACCCGGTGGCCCGAGCAGGACCGGGGCAAGGCCGCGACCGGCACGTCCACCAGCCGTGCAATATCCTCCCAAGCGGGCGGGTCCTCTTCTGGGCGCGCCGGCGTTATCGAGGAGGTGGGTCCGGTCACCGGCACCGACGACAGCACGGCGGGCACGACGGGTGCGTCCGCTTCGGGCGAGCCCGTGTCCGCGGCCACGGGGGCGGCACAGGAGACCGAGGCGCAGCGCAGCCGGCGGTTCGAGCGGGACGCGCTGGAGTTCCTGGACCAGATGTACTCGGCCGCCCTGCGCATGACGCGCAACCCGGCCGATGCCGAGGACCTGGTGCAGGAGACGTACGCGAAGGCGTACGCGTCGTTCCACCAGTTCCGCGAGGGCACCAACCTCAAGGCGTGGCTGTACCGCATCCTCACCAACAGCTTCATCAACTCCTACCGCAAGAAGCAGCGCGAGCCGCTGCGCAGCGGCTCGGAGGAGATCGAGGACTGGCAGCTCGCACGCGCCGAGTCGCACATGTCCACCGGCCTGCGCTCCGCGGAGTCCCAGGCGCTGGACCACCTGCCCGACTCCGACGTGAAGACGGCCCTGCAGACCATCCCCGAGGAGTTCCGCATCGCGGTGTATCTCGCGGATGTCGAGGGCTTTGCGTACAAGGAGATCGCGGACATCATGGGTACACCCATCGGGACCGTGATGTCGCGGCTGCACCGCGGACGCCGCCAGCTCCGCGAACTGCTCGAGGACTACGCCCGGGACCGCGGGCTCGTCCCCGCCGGTGCGGCACGTGAGAAGGGCGCGGATTCATGAGCTGCGGAGACGCACATGAGACGGACTGCTCCGAGGTGCTCGACCACCTCTACGAGTACCTCGACGAGGAGATGTCCGACGACGCCTGCGCCAAGTTCAAGGAGCACTTCGACGAGTGCCACCCCTGCTTGGAGAAGTACGGCCTGGAAGTCGCCGTCAAGAAGCTGGTGAAACGCTGCTGCGGCTCCGACGACGTGCCCCGCGACCTGCGGTCCAAGGTGATGATGCGGATCGAGCTGGTCCGCCGCGGCGAGGACGTCTCCGACCAGGAGGCGGTCGGCTCCGAGATCACCACGACCGAGGCGCCGTCGGCCTGACGGCCCCGGGACGGCTTCCGGACCGGCGTCAAGCCACTCGGCCGTAACTCACCCCTACGAGTGGGCGGCGGTGCCCCCTTCCGGCGTAATGGCCCCAAAGTCCGGATCGCCGGGCGCCGCGGCCCTATCCTCCTGAGTCTCGTACACGTCCGTACGGACTAGGAGGCGCCGCCGTGCCAGCCGCACACCGCCGCTCGCCGCCGCACGCGGTCTGCTGGGGTCCCGCCTGCGCCCGCCGGGTCCGGCAGGAGGCGCAGCAGGCGACCGTGCAGGCGCTGATGCAGGCCCTGGAGCTCAAGGACCCCTACACCAGGGCGCACAGCGAGCGGGTCGGCACGCTGGCCGCGCTGGTCGCCCGCGAACTGGGCGCGCCCGCGGCCCGGGTCGAGGCGGTCCGGCTCGGCGGCACCCTGCACGACATCGGCAAGCTCGCGGTGCCGACCGGGGTGCTGCGCAAGAACGGCCCGCTCACCGACGAGGAGCGCCGCGTGATCGAGCGCCACCCGGCCGACGGGGACAGCGTGCTGCGCGGCATCTCCGTGCTCGGGGAGGCCCGCGCCGCGGTACTGCACCACCACGAGCGGATCGACGGCACCGGGTACCCGTACGGGCTGGCCGGGGGCCGGATTCCGGAGGCGGCCAGGATCGTGGCGGTGGCCGACGCGTTCGACGCGATGACGTCCACCCGCAGCTACCGCCGGGCCCGGCCGGACGGGCCCGCGCTGGCGGAGCTGCGGCGCTGCGCGGGCACGCAGTTCGACCCGATGATGGTGGAGGCGCTGGCGGGCGCGCTCGCGGCGCGCCCCGCGGCCGAAATGCCGCACCGGCCGGACCTGCCGGATATTCCGCACCGGCCGGACCTTTCGCACCGGCCGGACCTTTCGCACCGGCCGGACCTGCCCGACCGGCCGGCCGCGGTGCTGTGCGGGGCGACCGCGGCGGTCGAGGGCCCCCTGCTGTCCAGGGTGCCCGCACACCGTCCGACCTGGGCATGGTTGGATGCCGGTGCGAAGGGCAAGGGAGTCGGGTGAGGCCCGCGTTCCGCGAGCAGCGGGCTCGGGCTGAGACAACGGCCAGAATGTGCAAGGTTGGTGTCGTACAGGGTGCTACGGGCCGCACCGGGCCGACCGGCTGAGCGGGCAGGCGGGAACTGACGTTGAAGATCTTCGGAAGAGTGCGGCACCGGCCGTCGCCCACGTGGCGCCAGGCCACCGACCGGGCGTTCACGCTGATCGACGACGGTCGCTACGAGGACGCCGGCGCGCTGCTGACCCGGGCCGCCGATCTGGAGCCGTGGCTGTCGGAGTCCTGGTACAACCTCGCGCTGCTGCACAAGTTCCGGCACGACTGGGCCCAGGCCCGGATCGCCGGGCTGCGCGCGGTCGCGCTGCTGGACCGCCCGGTCGGAGCTCCCGACTGGTGGAACCTCGGCATCGCCGCGACCGCCCTCCAGGACTGGCCGCTGGCCCGCCGCGCCTGGCAGGCGTACGGGCTGCGGATGCCGGCCGGCACCGCCGAGCGCGGCGGCGAGGAGTCGGTGCGGCTGCCGCTGGGCAGCGCCGCGGTGCGGCTGTCCCCCGAGGGCGAGGCCGAGGTCGTCTGGGGGCGGCGGCTGGACCCCGCCCGGATCGAGGTGCTGTCCATCCCGCTGCCGTCCTCCGGGCGGCGCTGGGGCGAGGTCGTCCTCCACGACGGAGTGCCGCACGGCGAGCGGGCCACCGAACGCGGTTCCGGCGCGTCGGTCTACCCGGTCTTCGACGAGATCGAGCTGTGGGCGCCCTCGCCAGTGCCGACCTGGCTGGTGCTCCTGGAAGCCGGCACCCAGGCCGACCGCGACGCCCTGGAACGGCTGGCCGCCGAGGCCGGTTACGCCGCCGAGGACTGGTCGTCCTCGGTGCGGCTGCTGTGCCGCACCTGCTCGGAGAGCCGGATGCCCACCGACGACGGCTCCGCGGCCACCCGCGACCCGCACGACCACGGCGAGCCGGGCCACCCGGGCCACCTCAGCCACCTCAGCCACGCCGGGGAGGAGCCGGGCTGGACCCCCGAGCGGGAGTGCGGCATCGCCGCCCCGGCCGGCCTGGTCCACGGCCTGCTCGACAGCTGGGTCGCCGACAGCCCGGACACCCGGGACTGGCGGGACCTGGAAGAGGTCTGCTGACCCTCCCCGCCCGCCGCCCGGCCCGGCCCCGGCCCGCTTCGCGATCTCGGCGGTGGGGCCCCGCGCGGTCCCGTACCCTGGGACGGATCACTTTCAGGTTCCGGGAAGGCGTACGGCGGAGATGTCCCAGCAGCACACCGAGCAGCAACCCGACTTCGTCGACGACGTGACCGACGCGGCGGACCGCGAGCAGGCCCACCGCGAGCGCGGCACCGTGCGGCCGATCACGGTCGTGGGCAACCCGGTGCTGCACCGCGAGTGCCAGGACGTCACCGACTTCGACGACGCCCTCCTCGCCCTGGTGGACGACATGTTCGCCTCGCAGCGCGCCGCCGAGGGGGTCGGCCTGGCCGCGAACCAGATCGGCGTCGACCTGAAGGTCTTCGTCTACGACTGCGCCGATGACGACGACGTCCGGCACGTCGGCGCCGTCTGCAACCCGGTGCTCGTCGAACTCCCCGCGGACCGGCGCCGGCTGGACGACTCCAACGAGGGCTGCCTGTCCGTGCCGGGCGCCTACATGGAGCTCGCCCGCCCCGACTACGCGGTGGTCCGCGGCCAGGACCTCCAGGGCAACCCGATCACCGTCCAGGGCACCGGCTACTTCGCGCGCTGCCTCCAGCACGAGACCGACCACCTCTACGGCCGCCTCTACATCGACCGCCTCTCCAAGCGCGACCGCAAGGACGTCATGCGGCAGATGGCCGAGGCCACCCCCCGCTTCGAGACGGTCCCCAACGACTGACGCGGCCGCACTCGGAAGCCCGCACCCAGAAGTCAGGCCGCGCTCAGAAGTCCTCGTCGAGGGCCACCGTGCCCTCGACGGCGATCTGGTAGGCGGAGGGGCGGCGCTCGAAGAAGTTGGTGAGCTCCTGCACGCCCTGCAACTCCATGAAGGAGAAGGGGTTCTCCGAGCCGTAGACCGCGGGAAAGCCGAGGCGGGTGAGCCGCTGGTCGGCGACGCACTGGAGGTACTCCCGCATGGACGAGGTGTTCATGCCGGGCAGGCCGTCGCCGCACAGGTCGCGGGCGAAGAGCAGTTCCGCCTCGACCGCCTCGCGCATCATGTCGGTGACCTGGTCGCGCAGTTCGGCGTCGAAGAGGTCCGGCTCCTCCTTGCGCACGGTGTCCACGACGTCGAACGCGAAGGACATGTGCATCGTCTCGTCGCGGAACACCCAGTTGGTGCCGGTGGCCAGGCCGTGCAGCAGACCGCGGGAGCGGAACCAGTACACGTAGGCGAAGGCGCCGTAGAAGAACAGGCCCTCGATGCAGGCGGCGAAGCAGATCAGGTTGAGCAGGAAGCGGCGCCGGTCGTCGCGGTCGTTCAGCCGGTCGACGGTCTCCACGGAGTCCATCCAGCGGAAGCAGAACTGCGCCTTCTCGCGGATGGAGGGGATGTTCTCGACGGCGGCGAACGCGGCGGCGCGGTCGTCGGGGTCGGGCAGGTAGGTGTCCAGGAGGGTCAGGTAGAACTGGACGTGGACGGCCTCCTCGAAGAGCTGGCGGGACAGGTAGAGCCGCGCCTCGGGGGAGTTGATGTGCTTGTAGAGGGTGAGCACCAGGTTGTTGGAGACGATGGAGTCGCCGGTGGCGAAGAACGCCACGAGCCGTCCGATCAGGTGCTGTTCGGCCGGGGAGAGCTTGGCGAGGTCGGCGACGTCGGAGTGGAGGTCGACCTCCTCCACGGTCCAGGTGTTCTTGATGGCGTCGCGGTAGCGCTCGTAGAAGTCCGGGTAGCGCATCGGGCGCAGGGTCAGTTCGAAGCCCGGGTCGAGCAGGTTCTTCGCGGCGGTGGTGCGGGCGGTCTCGGTGGTCATTACTGGCATGCCTCGCAGGACTCGGGGTTCTCAAGGGAGCAGGCGATCGCGTCGGCGTCGGCGATCACCGGTACGGCGGCGGGTGCCGCGGTGGGTGCGGTGGGTGCGGGGGCGGCGGGTGCCGCGGGTGCGGACCCCGCCGACGCGGCGGCGGACGCCGCGCGGGCGATCCGGGTGGCCGGCCGCGACCGCAGGTAGTACGTGGTCTTCAGCCCCCGCTTCCAGGCGTAGGCGTACATCGAGCTGAGCTTGCCGATCGTCGGCGTCTCCAGGAACAGGTTCAGCGACTGGCTCTGGTCGAGGTACGGCGTGCGGTCCGCGGCCAGGTCGATCAGGGCGCGCTGCGGCAGCTCCCACGCGGTGCGGTACAGCTCGCGCACCTGCGCGGGAATCCGGTCGATGCCCTGCACCGAGCCGTTGGCCTCGCGCAGCGCCTCGCGGGTCGGCGCGTCCCACAGCCCCAGCCGCTTGAGGTCCGCGACCAGGTAGGAGTTGACCTGGAGGAACTCACCGGAGAGCGTCTCGCGCTTGAAGAGGTTGGACACCTGCGGCTCGATGCACTCGTAGACGCCGGCGATGGAGGCGATGGTCGCGGTCGGGGCGATCGCCAGCAGCAGCGAGTTGCGCAGGCCGGTGGTGGCGATCCGGGCGCGCAGCGCGGCCCAGCGGTCCGGCCAGTGCGGGGCGGTGGCGAAGTGGTCGGGGTGCAGCACGCCGTCGAAGGTGCGGGTCTGGTCCCAGGCCGGCAGCGGTCCGCTGCGCTCGGCGAGGTCGCAGGACGCCTCGTAGGCGGCGAGCATGATCCGCTCGGCGATCTTCGTGGACAGCCGGCGGGCGGCCTCGGAGCCGAAGGGCAGGCGGAGCCGGAAGAAGACGTCCTGGAGGCCCATGACGCCCAGCCCCACCGGCCGCCAGCGGGCGTTGGAGCGGCCGGCCTGCTCGGTCGGGTAGTAGTTGATGTCCACCACGCGGTCCAGGAAGGTCACTGCGGTGCGCACGGTGCGGTCCAGCCGCTCCCAGTCGATGCCGTCGCCGTTGCCATTGCCGTCGCTGCTGCCCTCGCCGCCGCCCTCGACGACGAACGCGCCCAGGTTCACCGACCCCAGGTTGCACACGGCCGTCTCGGAGTTGTCGGAGACCTCCAGGATCTCCGTGCACAGGTTGGACGAGTGCACGGTCCGCCCGGGCCGGGCGGTCTGGTTCGCGGTGCGGTTGGCGGCGTCCTTGAACGTCATCCAGCCGTTGCCGGTCTGCGCGAGGGTGCGCATCATCCGGCCGTACAGCTCGCGGGCCGGCAGGGTGCGGCGGGCCAGCCCGGCGGCCTCGGCACGGCGGTAGGCGGCGTCGAAGTCCTCGCCCCACAGGTCGACCAGCTCGGGCACGTCGGCGGGCGAGAACAGCGACCAGTCGGCGTCGGCGTCGACCCGGCGCATGAACTCGTCCGGCACCCAGTGCGCGAGGTTGAGGTTGTGGGTGCGGCGGGCGTCCTCGCCGGTGTTGTCGCGCAGTTCGAGGAACTCCTCGATGTCGGCGTGCCAGGTCTCCAGGTAGACCGCGGCGGCGCCCTTGCGGCGCCCGCCCTGGTTCACCGCGGCCACCGAGGCGTCCAGGGTCTTCAGGAACGGCACGATGCCGTTGGAGTGCCCGTTGGTGCCGCGGATCAGCGAACCGCGGGCCCGCACCCGGGAGTAGGGGATGCCGATGCCGCCCGCGTGCTTCGACAGCCGCGCCACCTCGTGGTAGCGGTCGTAGATGGAGTCCAGCTGGTCGAGCGGGGAGTCCAGCAGGTAGCAGGAGGACATCTGCGGGTGGCGGGTGCCGGAGTTGAAGAGGGTGGGGGAGCTGGGCAGGTACTCCAGCGCGCTCATCAGCCGGTACAGCGCGGCGACCTCGTCCACCGCGCGGGTGCCGGCCCCGGTGTCGGCGCCGGTGCCGGCGCTGTCGTTGTCCGCGAGGCCGCAGGCGACCCGCAGCATGAAGTGCTGCGGGGTCTCGATCACCTGGCGGGTGATCGGGTGCCGCAGCAGGTAGCGGCTGTGCAGGGTGCGCAGGCCGAAGTAGCCGAAACGGTCGTCGGCACCGCCCGCGAGGGCCTCGGCCACCAGCGCGTCCAGCCGGTCCGCGTGGGCGGCGGCGAAGGCGGCGGTGCGGTCGCCGATCAGGCCCTCGCGGTGGCCGACGGCGACGGAGGCGGTGAAGGAGACCGCGCCCTGCCCGGCCGCCTCCTCGGCGATGGCCTCGGTCAGCAGGCGGGCGGCGAGCCGGGAGTAGGCGGGGTCCTCGGAGATCAGCCCGGCGGCCGCGTCGGTGGCCAGGGCGCGCAGTTCGGCCCGTCCGGCGCCCGCGCTGCGGCCGCGCAGGGCCGCGGCGCTGACCCGGCCGGGGTCGGTGTCGGGCAGGTCGGCGGTCAAGGCGACCAGCGTGCGCAGGAGTTCGGCACCGGCGCTGTCCGCGGGCTCCGGCACCACGGGCCGGCCGGGCGGAGCGGTGGGGGCCGCCGAGGCGGTCTCGGCGGTGGGCGCGGGGGCGGTGGGCGCGGTGGTCACGGTGGTGCTCTCCCTCGTACGCGGCGGCGGCCGCGCGGCGGACGGCGGGAGGCAGGGCGGGGCGTTTTCCGGCACGCCGCCGTGCGCCCGTCGGCCCAGTCCACGAGGCCCGGACGGTTCCTCCTGTCGCGCCCGGAGGGCGCGGGAGGCACTCCCGCGTGGGTGTGCACGCGGACGTGGCGGCCGGCAGGCGATCGGGCTGTACGGCGCGCCGGGGCGCGGCCGTTCACCGTTGCGGGGCAGCGCCGGATTTCCACCGGCTTCCCCTGCGGCAACGAGGTCGAGCATACATGTAGTGCTGCCCGTCGAAGGCACCCCTACATGTTGTGTCGCACGGTCAGTCCCGGTCCGGGCTATGGACGTTGCGGGGCCGCGCCGGGCGGGCTTTCAGGGGGCCGGCACCGAGGGTGCCGGCCCCTTCGGGGGGTTCACGGCTGGGCGCGCTTGCGGTCGGCCTCCTTCAGTTCCCGGGTGATCTTCGCCTCGTGGCGCAGGCCGAGGACGGGGACGAAGGTGAGGGCGAGTGCGAGGGCGAGGAGGGCGGCGATGTCCAGGAGAACGGTCATGAGTCAATGGTGCTCACGCGGCTTACCGGCGAACAGTGGCAGGACTGCCGTACTACCGCAACATACTGCCAGATGGCACTCTGGACGCCATGCTGGCGAACGTGGCGACGGTGGTCCTGGACGGGGTGCACCCCTTCGAACTCGGGGTGGTCTGCGAGGTGTTCGGGCTCGACCGCAGTGACGAGGGGCTGCCCCGGTACGACTTCGCGGTGGTCTCGGCGGAGGGCCCGCGGGTGCGCACGCACGCCGGGTTCGAGATGGTGGTGCCCGAGGGCCTGGAGCGGCTGGAGGAGGCCGACCTCGTGGCGGTGCCGGCCGGCGACGCCTACAACGACCGGGACTTCCCGCAGCCGATGCTGGACGCGCTCAACCGCGCGGTCGAGCGCGGCGCGACCGTACTGAGCGTGTGCTCGGGGGTGTTCGTGCTCGGCGCGGCCGGGCTGCTGGACGGGCGGCGCTGCGCCGCGCACTGGCGGCACGCCGACCGGCTCGCGCGGCGCCACCCGCTCGCCCGGGTCGAGGCCGACGTGCTCTACGTCGACGACGCCGGCGTGGTCACTTCGGCCGGCACCGCGGCGGGGATCGACGCCTGCCTGCACCTCGTCCGCAAGGAGCAAGGCAGCGCGGTCGCCAACGGCATCGCCCGGCGGATGGTGGTCCCGCCGCACCGCGAGGGCGGCCAGGCGCAGTACGTGGACCGGCCGCTGCCCCGCGCGCAGAGCGACACCGTCGGCGGGGTGCTGTCCTGGATGGAGCGGCACCTGGACCGCGAGGTGACCGTGGAGGAGCTGGCGCTGCGCGCCCACATGTCGCCGCGCACCTTCGCGCGGCGCTTCCAGCAGGAGACCGGGACCACGCCGTACCGCTGGCTGCTCGGGCAACGTGTGCTGCTCGCCCGGGAGTTGCTGGAGGGGACCGACGAGACGGTCGACTCCGTCGCGCTGCGGGCCGGTTTCGGCAACGCGGCCACCATGCGGCACCACTTCGTGCGCTGGACCGGCACCACCCCGCAGGCGTACCGGCGTACCTTCCGCTCGCCGAGCCCGTCGGCGTAGCGGCCCGGACCTTCCCGCCGCCGGGTGGTCGACGCGCGTGGTCGACGCGCGTGGTTCCTACGCCCGTCGACCACCCTCGGCGGGAGGTCCCGCGGCTATGCGGAAGGGGCGGCCGTGGGGGCCAGCGGGAGTTCGGGCTCGCCCGGTTCGCCCGGCGCCGCGCTGTAGTCGGCGCGGACGGTCTCGTCGGTGCCCGCCGGCGCCTTCACCGCACGGAGCACCAATGTGAGCACCACGGCCACGACCAGGTTGAGCACGAACGCGGTGAGCCCGATGTACCCGATCCGGCCGATCCCCGGAATCGTGTCGGAGTTCCCGCCGAAGTGCGCCTGCGCCGGGCTGGACTGCTCGTACGCCTTCCAGGTGCCGTACGCCATGCCCGCGGCCCAGCCGGCCAGCAGCGCCCAGCGGTGGAACCACCGGGTGAACAGCCCGCCGACGATCGCCGGCACCGTCTGCAGAATCCAGATGCCGCCCAGCAGCTGGAAGTTGATCGCCACGGTCTTGTCCATCGACAGCACGAAGACCAGCGCGCCGACCTTCACCACCAGCGAGGCCAGCTTGGAGACGCGGGTCTCCTCCTCGGCGGTGGCGTGGGGGCGGATCAGGTCCTTGTAGATGTTGCGGGTGAACAGGTTCGCCGCGGCGATGGACATGATCGCGGCGGGCACCAGCGCGCCGATCGCGATCGCGGCGAAGGCGACCCCGGTGAACCAGCTCGGGAAGACGTTCTCGAAGAGCTGGGGGATGGCGAGTTGGGGGTTGTAGCCCTTGACGCCCTTGCCGACGCCGTCCGCGACCGCCATGAAGCCGAGCATCGCCAGCAGCCCGAGCATCAGCGAGTACAGCGGCAGGATCGCGGTGTTGCGCTGGATGACGGTACGGCTCTTGCCGGAGAGCACCGCGGTCACCGAGTGGGGGTAGAGGAACAGCGCCATCGCGGAGCCCAGCGCGAGGGTGGCGTACGACCACTGCGCCTGCGGGGCGACCAGCAGCGAGCCGCGCGGCTTGCCGGTGGCGGGGTTCTTCACCGCGTAGGCGGTGCTCGCCTTGTGGAAGATGTCGTCGAACCCGCCCAGCTTGTACGGGATGTAGATGATCGCCACCGCGATCACGATGTAGATCAGCGCGTCCTTGACGAAGGCGATCAGCGCGGGCGCGCGCAGCCCGGAGGAGTAGGTGTAGGCGGCCAGCACACCGAAGGCGATCAGCAGCGGCAGGTCCTTGACGAACCAGTTGGTCGAGTCGCTGCCGCCGATCCCCACCACGTCCAGCACGGCCTGGATGCCGACGAGTTGCAGCGCGATGTAGGGCATCGTGGCCAGGATGCCGGTGAGCGCGACGGCCACCGACAGGCTCTTCGAGCCGAACCGGCCGCGGATGAAGTCCGAGGAGGTCACATAGCCGTGCCGGCGCGAGACCGACCACAGCCGCGGCAGGAAGAGGAAGACCAGTGGGTAGGCGATGATGGTGTACGGCACCGCGAAGAAGCCGGCCGCGCCGGCCCCGTAGATGGCCGCCGGGACGGCGACGAAGGTGTACGCGGTGTACAGGTCGCCGCCGAGCAGGAACCAGGTCACCCAGGTGCCGAAGCTGCGGCCGCCCAGCCCCCACTCGTCCAGGTGCAGCGCGTTGTCCGCGCGGCGCCAGCGGGCGGCCATGAAGCCCATCGCCGTGACGGCGGCGAAGAAGAAGATGAGGACGCCGAGCGCGACCCCGTCGACGTGGTTGTTCACTTGGCGCCCCCGTCCTTGCGGCTGCGCGCGTCCCGCCGGACCAGCACGTACGCGGTGTAGGTCAGCACCGCCGACACCGGCACCCAGGCGAGCTGGTACCAGTAGAAGAACGGCATCCCGATGAAGGTCGGGGTCAGCCGCGAGTAGGTGCTGACCCACAGCATGCTGACGAGTGGAATGAGCAGGCAGATTCCGGCCACCACCCGCGCGGGCGTGACCACCGGCAGTGGTTCGTCCGCCGGCCGGCGCGGTGGTGGCACGTGTGTCGGCGCTGTCGGCACAGTTGGTGCTCCCGTCCCCTAGAGCGATCATTGCGGTGCGCAGGAATCTATGGGAGAGCGGAGACAGGCGTCACTACCTGTGCCGATATCAGCGGTACGGGTCGGGCCCGGTGCGGTGGGCGGGGAGCGGGGCGGGGACGGGAGACCGGCTCGGTGCCGGCTCGCTGGCGGCTCCGGATGTGCTCCGGTGCGGGCTCAGTCGGTGGGCCGGTTGAGCCGCGCCACGAATTTGTACCTGTCGCCGCGGTACACCGACCGCACCCACTCCACCGGTTCGCCGGTGGTGTCCACCGAGTGCCGGGAGAGCATCAGCATCGGCAGCCCGACATCGGTGCTGAGCAGCCCGGCCTCGCGCGGGGTGGCCAGCGACGTCTCGATCGTCTCCTCGGCCCGGGCCAGCCGGACGTCGTAGACCTCGGCGAGCGCGGTGTACAGCGAGGTGTACTTCGCCAGGCTGCGGCGCAGCGCCGGGAAGCGCTTGGCGGACAGGTGGGTGGTCTCGATCGCCATCGGCTCGCTGTTGGCCAGCCGCAGCCGCTCGATCCGCAGCACCCGGCCGCCGGCCTTCATGTCGAGCAGCCCGGCCAGCCGGTCGTCGGCGGTGATGTAGCCGATGTCCAGCAGCTGGGAGGTGGGCTCGAGCCCCTGGGCGCGCATGTCCTCGGTGTACGAGGTGAGTTGCAGCGCCTGGGAGACCTTCGGCTTGGCCACGAAGGTGCCCTTGCCCTGGATGCGCTCCAGCCGGCCTTCGACCACCAGCTCCTGGAGCGCCTGGCGCACGGTGGTGCGGGAGGTGTCGAACTCGGTGGCCAGGGTGCGTTCGGGCGGCACCGGTGAACCGGGGGGCATGGTTTGGGTGATGTCCAGGAGATGGCGCTTGAGGCGGTAGTACTTTGGCACGCGAGCGGTGCGGCCCGCGGTCGCCGTACCCGTGGATTCCGCGTTGCTGTCCGTCGCGCTGTCCATCCCGCGTGCTCCCGACTGCCGTCCTGCTGCCGTCACCGGCTCCTCCGTTGATCGCGGTCACATGGTGGCACGGGCTCCCCGCCGGAGGGAGGCGGTGGGTGGCTGATGCCCTCCAGGTGTCGGTCCGATAACAGGTCCGACGGGTGTTCTTATACACCCTTGACACCCCCAAAGGTCTAGGCCAAGCTCCCGGGTACTGGTCTAAACCATTAATGACCAATCCCAGACCCACGAGCAGGACGCGGCTGTAAACGTGCGTGCGGCAGCCGGCATTTCGGGCGGTGGGGGGAGTTTCGGGCATCCTTGAGGAGGGTGGCATGAGGCGCAAGCTCATCGCTGCGATCGGCGTCGCGGCAGTGCTCACTGGTGTCGCGGCCTGCGGCGGCAACAGCAAGTCCGATTCGGGCAAGGGAAGTTCGGCCGGCCCGGCCGACTTCAAGGGCAAGACCCTCAACGTATGGCTGATGAGCGGCTCCAACCCGCCCGGGTGGACCAAGGACATCACCGCCGCGTTCGAGAAGCAGTACCCCGGCGCGAAGCTGAAGATCACCGTCCAGCAGTGGGACGGCATCCAGCAGAAGCTCACCACGGCGCTGTCGGAGAGCACCCCGCCGGACGTCATCGAGGTCGGCAACACCCAGACGCCGTACTACGCGGCGACCGGCGGGCTGAAGGACCTCACCAGCGCCAAGGCCGACCTCGGCGGCAACGACTGGGTGCCGGCGCTCAACGGCTCCGCGGTCTACGACGGCAAGCAGTTCGCCGCGCCCTGGTACTTCGCCAGCCGCGTGGTCGTCTACAACAAGAAGATCTGGTCCGCGGCCGGCATCACCACCACGCCGAAGACGCAGGACGAGCTCTTCGCCGACCTGACCAAGATCAAGGCCAAGGGCACCAAGGACGCCTTCTACCTGCCCGGCCAGGACTGGTACGGCTTCGACGGCTTCCTGCTCGACGCGGGCGCCGACCTGGTCAAGAAGGACGGCGACAAGTACCAGGGCAACCTGGACACCCCGCAGGCCGCCGCGGCGATCAACCTCTACAAGAAGCTCAACTCCTTCGGCACCGCGCCCAAGGACAAGGACGAGGCGACCCCGCAGCAGTCCGACGTGTTCGCCAAGGGCGACGTCGGCGCGTTCCTGGGCCTGGGCTGGGAGGCGGCCGGCGCCATCTCCAAGAACGCGGCGCTGAAGGACCAGGTCGGCTACTTCGCCTTCCCCGGCAAGACCGCCGACAAGACCGCCAGCGTGTTCGTGGGCGGCTCCAACCTGGCGATCTCCCAGGCGAGCAAGAACCCCGAGCTGGCCCAGAACTTCCTGAAGCTGGCGCTGTCCGACCAGTTCGAGGGCGAGCTGGCCAAGGAAGGCGGCGTCGTCCCGAACAAGGCGAGCCTCAACTCCAACCTGAGCGGCAACGCGTTCGGCTCCGTCTCGGCCGCCGCCGCGGCCAACGGCGGCACCACCCCGCTGATCCCGGCGTGGGGCAACGTCGAGAACGCGCCCAACCCGATCACCACCCTCTTCATGACCGGCGTGCTCCAGGGCCAGTCCCCGAGCGAGGCCGCCAAGAAGGCGGACACCGAGATCGACAAGCGGCTCAGCCAGCAGTAGTCACCCGGGTCCGGTCCCGGGCGCCCGCCGCCGAGCACGGCGGGCGCCCGGGCCGGGCACACCGTTGCGCAGCGGACGGCACGAGGAAGAGGGAAGCATGGCCGCGCAGTACAAAGGGACGCAGGTACGGGCCCCCGACGAGGAGACGGCCGTACCCCGGCAGCGCAGAGGCGACGGCGAGCAGCCGCCGACCGGCCCCGGCAAGTCGCGCACCGCCGGCGGCGCGATCGCCGGCCGCACACTGCCGTACCTGCTGATCCTGCCCGCGCTGGTGGCCACCATCCTGCTGCTGGGCTACCCGCTGGTGCGGAACGTGATCATCTCGTTCCAGACCCTCAACGCCTTCCAGCTGATCCAGCACACCACCCAGTGGACCGGGTTCGGCAACTACAAGGCCCAGCTGACCAGCGCCGACTTCTGGCACACCACCGAGCGCTCGGTCTTCTTCACCCTCGCCAACGTCGCGCTGATCATGGTCGCCGGCACCCTGGTGGGGCTGCTGCTGTACCGGCTCGGCAAGAAGATGCGGCTGCTGCTGTCGATCGGGATGGTGCTCGCCTGGGCGATGCCGATCGTGGCCGGCACCACCGTCTACCAGTGGCTCTTCGACACCCGCTACGGCGTCGTCAACTGGGTGCTGTGGAAGCTCGGCTTCCACTCGATGCACGGCTACAACTGGTTCGGCCACCAGTTCTCCACCTTCGCGGTCATCACCCTGATGGTCGTCTGGCAGTCGATCCCGTTCGTCGCGCTCAACCTCTACGCGGGCCTGACCACCATCTCCGGGGAGATCTTCGAGGCGGCCCGGATGGACGGCGCGGGCGCCTGGCGCTCCTTCACCTCGGTGCTCTTCCCGATGCTCAAGCCGTTCTTCCTGAGCACCGCGTTCCTGGAGATCATCTGGGTGTTCAAGGCGTTCACCCAGGTCTACGCGCTGAACGGCGGCGGCCCCGCCGGCCTGACCGAGACCCTGCCGGTCTACGCCTTCGTCGAGGGCGTCGGCAACCAGCACTACGGCACCGGCGCGGCGATCTCCGTGCTGACCATCCTCATCCTGCTGGTGCTGATGTCCTACTACTTCCGGATCATGCTGAAGCAGGAGGACGAGCTGTGAGGCGCTCCACGTTCGGACGGCTGTGGCCCAACGTCGTCGCGGTCATCCTCTTCGTCTTCTTCATCTTCCCCGTCTACTGGATGCTGACGACGGCCTTCAAGCCGGACCTCGACATCATCTCCACCACCCCGGTCTTCGTGCCCTTCCACGGCACCACGTCGCACTTCGACAAGGCCGTGCACGCGGCGGGCTTCTGGACGCTGGTGCGCAACAGCCTCACCGTCACCATCGGTTCGGTGCTGCTGTCGCTGGTGGTGGCGACCGCGGCGGCGTTCGCGGTGGCCCGGATGCGCTTCCGCGGCCGCAAGGCGTTCCTCCTGATCGTGATGATGGCCCAGATGGCGCCGTGGGAGGTCATGACGATCTCCGTCTACATGATCGTCCGCGACCAGGACATGCTCAACAGCCTGCTGCCGCTGACGCTCTTCTACATGATGATGGTGCTGCCGTTCTCCATCTGGACGCTGCGCGGGTTCATCGCCGCGGTGCCCAAGGAACTGGAGGAGTCCGCCCTCATGGACGGCTGCACCCGGTTCCAGGCGTTCGTCCGGGTGGTGCTGCCGCTGCTGGCGCCGGGGCTGATGTCCACCTCGCTGTTCGGCTTCATCACCGCCTGGAACGAGTTCCCGCTCGTCCTCATCCTCAACAAGGAGAGCGGCCAGACGCTGCCGCTGTGGCTCACCCAGTTCCAGACCAACTTCGGCGACGACTGGGGCGCTACCATGGCCGCCTCCAGCCTCTTCACCATCCCCGTGGTGATCGTCTTCCTGGTCCTCCAGCGCAGGGCCGTCGCCGGCATGACCGCCGGGGCGGTGAAGGGATGAGCCCCATCGCCCGCACCGAAGACCTCGACGGCTCCGCCGGACCCGACCTCGCGACGGTCACCGCGGACGCGCTGGCCGTCCTCCAGCCCGGCTTCGAGGGCACCACCGCGCCCGCATGGGTGCTGCGGCTGATCGACGAGGGGCTCGGCTCGGTCGCCCTGTTCTCCCGCAACGTGGCCTCCCCCGACCAGGTGGCCGCGCTCACCGCGCAGCTGCGCGCGAAACGCCCCGACCTGCTGGTCACCGCCGACGAGGAGGGCGGTGACGTCACCCGGCTGGAGGCGCGCGGCGGTTCGTCGTTCCCCGGCAACCTCGCGCTCGGCGCGGTCGACGACGTGGCGCTGACCCGCGCGGTCGCCGCCGAACTCGGCCGCCGGCTGGCCGCCTGCGGGGTGGACTTCGACTGGGCGCCGTCCGCCGACGTCAACTCCGACCCGGACAACCCGGTGATCGGGGTGCGCTCCTTCGGCGCCGACCCCGAGCTGGTGGCCCGCCACACCGCCGCCTACGTCGAGGGGTTGCAGTCCGCGGGCGTGGCCGCCAGCGTCAAGCACTTCCCCGGCCACGGCGACACCGCGGTGGACTCCCACCACGCGATGCCGCGGATCGACGTCGACCTGGACACCCTGCGCTCCCGCGAACTGGTGCCCTTCCGCGCCGCGCTCGCGGCCGGCGCCAAGGCCGTGATGAGCGCGCACATCCTGGTGCCCGCCCTCGACCCCGAGCTGCCCGGCACGCTCAGCCCGGCGGTCCTCGGCGGACTGCTGCGCGCGCCCGTCGAGGAGGGCGGCCTCGGCTACGACGGCCTGGTGGTCACCGACGGCATCGAGATGCAGGCGATCTCCGGCACCTACGGCATCGAGCGCGGCACCGTGATGGCGATCGCCGCGGGCTGTGACGCGATCTGCGTCGGCGGCGGCCGCAGCGACGAGCAGACCGTGCTGGACCTGCGCGACGCGATCGTGGCCGCGGTCAAGGACGGCTCCCTGCCCGCCGAACGGCTGGCCGACGCCGCCCGCCGGGTACGGGAACTGGCCGCCTGGGCGGCCGCACAGCGGTCGGGTGCGGCGGAGGGGAGCGCGCCCGACACCGGCATCGGCCTGACCGCGGCCCGCCGCGCGCTGCGTGTCACCCGCGCCGCGCACCACACCCCGCTCGACGCCCCGCCCTACGTGGCCGCCTTCACCCCGATGGCGAACATCGCGGTCGGCGACGTGACGCCGTGGGGCGTGGCCGCGGAGCTGGAGCGGCTGCTGCCCGGCACCCGTACCGGCAGCTACCGCACCGCCGACGCCGCCGAGGTGCTGGCCGCGGCGGGCGGCAGCCGGGTGGTGGCCGTGGTCCGCGACGCGCACCGGCACCCGTGGATGGCGCAGGCGCTGGCCGGACTGGTGGCGGCGCGGCCGGACACCATCGTGGTCGAGATGGGGGTGCCGCAGTCCGAGCCGGTCGGCTCGCTGTACGTCGCCACCCACGGCGCCGCCCGGGTCTGCGGCGAGGCCGCGGCGGAAGTGATCGCCGCCCGCGACTGACCCCGCCCGCCGCACACACGGCGAGACGCCGCGGACCCCCGAGCGGGGTCCGCGGCGTCCTGGCGTGTACGGCCGGACCCGATCGCGGCTACAGGCCCTGCCAGTCCGGCTTGGCGGCGTAGGTGGCGCGGAAGTACGGCGCCAGCTTCAGCTTGGCGGCGGCGGCCTCGTCGACCACGACCGTGGCGTGCGGGTGGAGCTGGAGCGCGGAGGCGGGCACCACGGCGGCGACCGGGCCCTCCACGGTCTGCGCGACGGCCTCGGCCTTGCCCTCCCCGGTGGCCAGCAGCACCAGGTGCCGGGCCTCCAGGATGGTGCCGATGCCCTGGGTGATCACATGGCGCGGCACCTGCGCGATGTCGCCGTCGAAGAAGCGGGCGTTGTCCACCCGGGTCTGCTCGGTGAGCGTCTTGATCCGGGTGCGCGAGGCGAGCGAGGAGCAGGGTTCGTTGAACCCTATGTGCCCGTCGGTGCCGATGCCGAGCAGTTGCAGGTCCACCCCGCCCGCCGCCGCGAGCGCCTCGTCGTACGCCGTGCAGGCCGCGCGTACGTCGGCGGCGGCGCCGTCGGGGCCCATGAACGCCTTCGGGGACAGGCCGAGCGGCTCGACCACCTCGCGCAGCACCACCGAGCGGTACGACTCCGGGTGGCCGGCGGGCAGCCCCACGTACTCGTCGAGCTGGCAGACCCGGGCGCGGGCGGCGTCCACGGCGCCGGACCGGACCTTGGCGGCGAGCGCGGTGTAGACCGGCAGCGGGGTGGAGCCGGTCGCCACGCCGAGCAGGGCGTCGGGCTTGCGGCGCAGCAGGGCGGCCATGGCCTCCGCGATGAGTTCGCCGCCCGCGGCGGCGTCCGGCACGATGACAACTTCCACGCTGGTCCTGCCGTTCTCAAGAAGGGAACATGTGGTATAGACCAATCTAGCAGACGAGGTCACTCAGGTGGTGCGGACCGCCGGGTCCTGTGGTCGACTGGTGAGGGTCGGAACCCCGTCCGGTGGGATGGAGGCGATGGGGATGCCGGTGCCCGCGTCGTCCCCGGCTCCCGGTACGGGAGAGCCGGGCTGGATCATGTTCGGTGAGATGGCCGAGCAGCCCGAGGTGCTGCGGCGGGTGCTCGACGAGGCCGCGCCGCAGGTGCGGCGGACTGCCCGGCGGATCGCGGACCGGCGGCCCCGGTTCGTGCTGCTCAGCGCGCGCGGCACCTCCGACCACGCGGCGCTGTACGCGAAGTACCTGATCGAGGTCGAGTTGGGGCTGCCGTGCGGCCTGACCTCGATGTCCACCGTCACCGCCTACGGGGCCAGCCCGCGCCTGGCGGACGTGCTGCTGATCAGCGTGAGCCAGTCCGGCGGCTCGCCCGACCTGGTCGCCACCACCCGGGCCGCCCGCGAGGCCGGCGCGATCACGCTCGCGGTGACCAACAACCCGGACTCGCCGCTGGCCGAGGTCGCCGAGTTCCACCTCGACATGCTCGCCGGACCGGAGAAGGCGCTGCCCGCGACCAAGACGTACACCGCGGAACTGCTGGTGCTCTACCTGTTCGTGCGGGGCCTGCGCGGCGACGCGGGTGCCGCGGACGCGCTGCCCGACCTCGCCCGGGAGGTGCTGGACCGGTCCGCGGAGGTCAGCGCGCTCGCCGGGCGGTACCGCTTCGCCGAGCGGATGGTGCTCACCTCGCGCGGCTACGGCTACCCGACCGCCAAGGAGGCCGCGCTGAAGCTGATGGAGACCAGCTACATCCCCGCGCTCGCCTACTCCGGCGCCGACCTGCTGCACGGGCCGCTGGCCATGGTGGACAACATCTCCCCGGTGATCGCGATCGTCCCCGAGGGTCCGGGCGGCCGGGCGCTCCAACCGGTGCTCGACCGGCTCCGCGGCCGCGGAGCCGACCTCGTCGTCGTCGGCCCCCGGGTCCACGTCAGGGCCGCCTCCGGCGGTTTCGTGCTGCCCACCCGCGAGCTGCCCGAGGCCCTCCAACCGATCCTGGAGATCCTCCCGCTCCAACGCCTCGCCTACGAAGTGGCCGTCGCCCGCGGCCAGGACCCCGATGCCCCGCGCGCCCTGGCCAAGGTCACGAAGACCCGCTGAACGTCCTCCGGTCCGGCGCCGGGTTCGAGCCCCGGAGGCGAGGCGGCGGCAAACGAAGGGGCGGCCGGAAACACTTCGGGCCGCGGTGCCGGGAGAGGACCCTCAACCTCTCCAGCACCGCAGCCCGGAGCTGCCGTCGGCGCCGTGGCCGGGGGGTGTGCGGTGCCCTCCGGCCCGATAGGGCCGACCAGTGAGGCGTCCGGCGTAGTCAGGGCAGAGAACGCCTTGGCCTCGGTCCGTCCTCCTGTGCGGGGAGGGCGGAGGTCTACTCATCGGTATTCTGGACTAGACCACTGGGGCTTGTCCATGGGTGTGCCACCGATTCCGTCCCGTGAATTCCCGGCCGGGCGCGCCGGGAAACGCGCCGGACCGCACCGGTTCGGCCGGGAGGTACGCTCACATGCGTGCCCTCCATGAACGACCTCGTCCGCGAGCACACCGGCCTCGACCGGTCCGACCTCGAATGGCTGCACCTGCTCGTCTCGGAGTGGCAACTGCTCTCCGACCTGTCCTTCGCCGACCTCGTGCTGTGGGTGCCCACCCGCGACGGCACGCGCTACGTGTCGGTCGCGCAGATGCGCCCCAACACCGGCCCCACCTCGTACCAGGACGACATGGTCGGCCACCTGGTGCCGCGGGGCCGCCGGCCGCTGCTGGACGCGGCGCTGGACGAGGGGCGGATCGTCCGCGAGGGCGACCCGGAGTGGCGCGAGGAGGTGCCGGTGCGGGTGGAGTCCATCCCGGTCCGCCGCGACGGCCGGGTGCTGGGGGTGATCGCCCGCAACACCAACCTGCTGACCGTGCGCACCCCGAGCCGGCTGGAGCTGACCTATCTGCAAAGCGCCTCCGACCTGGCGCAGATGATCGCCGCCGGCGCCTTCCCGTTCCCGGCCGAGCAGGTGGACATGGACGCCTCGCCGCGGGCCGGCGACGGGCTGATCCGGCTGGACGCCGACGGCATCGTGCAGTACGCCAGCCCGAACGCGCTGTCCGCATACCACCGGCTGGGCCTGGCCGCCGACCTGGTCGGCCAGCACCTGGGCCAGGCCACCGCCGAACTCGCCCCGGACCGCGGCCCGGTGGAAGAGGCGCTGGTGAAGCTCGCCAGCGGCTGGGCGCCCCGGGAGTTCGAGGTGGAGGCGGGCGACGGGGTGATCCAGTTGCGGGCCATCCCGCTCAAGCCCAAGGGCGTGCACACCGGTTCGCTGGTGCTGCTCCGCGACGTCACCGAACTGCGCCGCCGCGAGCGGGAGTTGATCACCAAGGACGCCACCATCCGGGAGATCCACCACCGGGTGAAGAACAACCTCCAGACGGTCGCGGCGCTGCTGCGGCTCCAGGCCCGCCGGATGGACTCCGAACGGGCCCGGGAGGCGCTGGACGAGGCGGTGCGGCGGGTCGGGTCGATCGCGATCGTGCACGAGACGCTGTCGCAGAACCTCGACGAGACGGTGGAGTTCGACGAGATCGCCGACCGCGTGCTGGCGATGGTCGCGGAGATCTCACCCGGACGGGTCACCACCCGGCGCGGCGGCCGGTTCGGCATCCTCAGCGCGGAGACCGCCACCCCGCTGTCCATGGTCCTCACCGAGCTGCTCCAGAACGCCCTGGAACACGGCTTCGGGCCGGGGGAGTCGGGCAGCGTGGAGGTCGCCGCGACCCGCGCCCGCGACCGCATCACGGTCACCGTCCAGGACGACGGGCGCGGGCTGCCGGCCGGCTTCGACGCCCAGCGGGCGGGCAACCTCGGCCTCCAGATCGTCCGCACCCTGGTGGTGGGCGAGTTGGGCGGCACCTTCGACATGCACCCGGCCCCGACCGGCCCGGGCACCCGTGTGGTGCTCGAACTCCCGTTGGACAGCTGAGCGTTCGGCGCCGCCGGCAGGCGGGCACACGAGAAAGCCCCGTACCCATCCGGTACGGGGCTTTCTCGATGCTGCGTGCTGCGCGTATTGGCAGGTGCTGCGCGCTGCGGCTCGGGGGTAAGGCTTCTAGGTCGTCCGGTGCTCTCAGGCGCTGGCGTTACGGGCCCGGTTGCGGGCGGCGCGGCGCTTCATCGCACGACGCTCATCCTCGCTGAGGCCACCCCAGACACCGGCGTCCTGGCCACTCTCCAGCGCCCACTGAAGGCACTGGTCCATGACAGGGCAGCGCCGGCAGACGGCCTTGGCTTCCTCGATCTGCAGCAGCGCAGGACCGGTGTTGCCGATGGGGAAGAAGAGCTCGGGGTCTTCCTCGCGGCAAACGGCGCGGTGACGCCAGTCCATGGCTGCTCCAACTCCTTGTGTGACAAGCAGGTTGCTTGTGAATGTGAACGCTTTCACGAATCCCCCGCGCAGGAACGGGACGCCACCCAACCGTCGCTGGTCGGTGCGGTCCCGCTGGTGTGAGGTAGGAGATTCGGGCTCTCATGGGGGCCGTTTGCTCGGCCGTCCCGATCGCCAGTAAGAGACTCGCAAACCTCGGCTGGAGATACAACCCCTTCAGGAAAGTTTTTTTGGATTCCTCGGTGTCGCCTCGGTCACAGCCGTACTTCCATGGGGTGCGGGGCAGGCTAAACGTTCGAGTAAAAGGACTTTAGGCTCTTCGACTTACACAATCACACGCAGTGCACGGCGTACGCCTGTGAAGGTTGCGCTCGTACGCAGTCCCAGGTGGTCACCGTCGACCTGGAAGGGCAGCGGCGCCTGCGAATGCAAGGTGAAGTCCGTCAGGTCGTGCAGGGCCACCGCGTACTTGCCGCGGGGGCCGCGCTCCGGCGTGGAGCGCAGCAGCTGCGCCGCGTACCGGGCGCCGGCGACCGTGGACATCTTGGTGACGCCCAGCACGTCGAGGGCGGTGTCGAAGGACGCGTCGGGGGAGGCGTACACCGGTTTGTTGCCGAGATAGGTCCACGGCGCGGTGTTGCAGATTATGGCGGTGGACAGCCCCCCCACCGGCTCCGCGTCCGGCTGCTCCAGCGTGATCGTGCCGTGCCGGCGGTGCGGGTCGGCCAGGAACTGGCGGGCCACCTGCCGCAGGTACAGCGCGTGCGTGGACCGCTTGCCCAACTCCCTTTGCTGCTCCACCCGTCCGACCACTCCGGCGTCGAAGCCCAGGCCCGCGCAGAAGGTGAACCAGCGCGGCGGCACCCCCTCGTCCTCGGTGCCTCTGGTGCCGCTGACCAGGCCCAGGCCGACCGTACGGGACGAGCCGGCGCGCAGCGCGTCCAGCAGGGCGCCGGTGGCCTCCACGGCGTCGTTGGGCAGGCCCAGGGCGCGGGCGAAGACGTTCGTCGAGCCGCCGGGGACCACGGCCAGGTGCGGCAGGGCCTCCGGGTCGGGGCCGTGGTGCAGCAGGCCGTTGACGACCTCGTTGACGGTGCCGTCGCCGCCGAGGGCCACCACGAGCTCGACCTCGCCCTCCTCCGCGGCCTTCCGCCCGAGGTCCCGCGCGTGCCCGCGGTACTCCGTGGTGGCCACCTCCAGCTTCAGGTCGCTGGACAGGGCGGTACTGATCACGTCGCGGACCCGCGCGCTGGTGGTGGTGGCGGCGGGGTTGACCACGAGAAGAGCACGCATGCTCGACAGCGTACCTACGGATTTTCGCGCCCGGCTACGCTGGCAGGTGTGAGCCAGAAGACGACGAAGCGCATGGAGTCCACGGCGTCCGGGGTGTCCGGGGCGGAAACCCCGGGTGAAGCGGCCGGGCCGCCCCCCGCGCGGCTGACCGCCGCGGCCGCGGTGGCCGGGCTCGAAGGGGCCGCCATCGCCGCGTGGGGCGTCACGATGTTCTTCGGCGGCGGCAGCGACGTGCTGCCCGGGCTGCTCGTCCTCGCCCTCGCCGCGCTGCCGCTCCTCGCCGCCTACGGGCTGCGCCGGGCCCGCCGCTGGAGCCGCGGGCCCGCGCTCATCGTCCAGCTCGTCGCGCTGCCCATCGCGTGGAACCTGCTGCGCAGTGACGGCGCCGGCCTCGTCACCGCCGGCGCCGTCCTCGGCGTCCTCGCCCTCGCCGGCCTCGTCCTCCTGGTCCACCCGGCCACCACGGACGCGCTCGGTATCAACCGGACCGCCGCCTAGCCCCTCCCCGTAAGCACCCGGACCTTGCGGTGGGTGGGTGGCTTGTCGCGCAGTTCCCCGCGCCCCTGAGTAACTGCGGCTCGCACCGGGCTTACCCCGGAGGAACCCGGGCATATCCAGGGGCGCGGGGAACTGCGCGACAAGCCACCGCGGACCGCAAGGTCCCGAAGCCCACAGGACGGGGCAGCCCGGGGGGTCCGCTCGGCCCGCCCGGCAAGGGCTACTCGTCGATGAGGAGTTTGTCCCGCAGCTGCGCCAGGGTCCGGGCGAGGAGGCGGCTGACATGCATCTGCGAGATCCCCACCTCCTGCGCGATCTGCGACTGCGTCATGTTCCCGAAGAACCGCAGCAGCAGGATCGTCTTTTCACGCGGCGGGAGCTGCTCCAGCAGCGGCTTGAGGGACTCCCGGTACTCGACCCCCTCCAGCGCCTCGTCCTCGGACCCGAGCGTGTCCGCGACGGCGGGCGACTCGTCGTCGGTGTCGGGCACGTCCAGCGACAGCGTGCTGTACGCGTTCGCCGACTCCAGCCCCTCCAGGACCTCCTCCTCGGAGATCTTGAGGTGCTCGGCGAGTTCGTGCACCGTCGGCGCCCGGCCGTGCCGCTGGGACAGCTCGCCGGTGGCGCTGGTGAGCGACAGCCGCAGCTCCTGGAGCCGGCGCGGCACCCGCACCGCCCAGCCCTTGTCCCGGAAGTGCCGTTTGATCTCCCCGACCACGGTCGGCGTGGCGTACGTGGAGAACTCCACCCCGCGCTCGACGTCGAACCGGTCGACCGACTTGATCAGCCCGATCGTGGCGACCTGGGTGAGGTCGTCCAGCGGCTCGCCGCGGTTGCGGAAGCGGCGGGCGAGGTGCTCCACCAGCGGCAGGTGCATCCGGACCAGCTGATTGCGCAGCTCGGCCCGCTCCGGCGAGCCCTCGGGCAGCTTGCCCAGCTCGACGAAGAGCGCGCGGGCGCCCGAGCGGTCGTGCGGGTCGTGCTGTCCGGCGGACCCGGCCGGCCCGGCCGCGGCGGGCTGCTCCTCGGCCGGCCCGGGCTGCTCAGGCCGGGTGGCCTGCTCGCCCGGTGCCGCGTGCTCGTGCTGATCCATCCGGTCCGCCTGCTCCGCCTGCTCCGCCTGCTCCGACGCGTCCATCACTTCCCTACGGTCCGTCCGGCCGGGGCCGTCCTCCACCGCCCCGTGGTCGGGGTGGGGTCTTGCCGACAGCCGCGGCGGCCCGGCCGGACCGGTGCCCCCGGGCCCCTGCTGCTGGGCCGGTACGAAGGCGCGGCCGCGCACCGCGGGCACGTCGTGCTCCGCGGGCGGGCCGGGGGTCTCTGCTGGGCTCACGACGGCCGCCTCACATGCCTCACGACAGTCCGGGTACGGCGCCGCGCTTCTTGTGCAGACTGATGCTGACCGTCTGGTCCGGCGCGACCGTGGAGTCCACCTCGCCGGCCAGTGCGGACAGCACCGTCCAGGCGAAGGTGTCGCGCTCGGGCGCGCGCCCGTCGGTGGTCGGCGCCGAGACGGTCACCCACAACGAGTCGCCGACCAGCCGGAACACACAGCTCAGCACGGAACCGGGGACGGCTTGTTGCAGCAGGATCGCGCACGCCTCGTCGACCGCGATCCGCAGGTCCTCGATCTCGTCGAGGGTGAAGTCCAGCCGGGCGGCGAGTCCGGCCGTGGCCGTCCGCAGTACCGACAGATACGCTCCCGCCGCGGGCAGCCGGACCTCGACGAAGTCCTTCGACCCGGGCTCGCCTGCGATCTGGGACACCCACACCTCCAAGGTGGCACACAGTGATTGCTCTGGTTCGCAGCGACGCTACCGCGATCCGTGCCCGGCTGTCGCCCGGACGGCGCACGGCCCTTCCCATTCTGTCACCGATCGTAAGCGTACGGGTACGGAAGGTGGGGGTGCTCGCTGCCGGCTCAATACGTAGGAGTCGGCGTCTGGTTGGACGACGGGACACCGCCGCCGGTTGCATCCGGCCCCGAACCGGCGCGGGCGGCCAGCGCGTGCAGCGCCGGGCCGGACAGCCGCTGGACCGTCCACTCGTCCTGCGGCCGTGCCCCGATCGAGCGGTAGACGCCGAGCGCCTGTTCGTTCCAGTCCAGCACCGTCCACTCGAACCGCTCGTAGCCGCGTTCGACGCAGATCGCCGCGAGGGCGGCCAGCAGCGCCTTCCCGTGGCCGCCGCCGCGCAGCTCCGGGCGGACGTACAGGTCCTCCAGGTACATGCCCGGCTTGCCGGTCCAGGTGGAGAAGTTCCGGAACCACAGCGCGAACCCGGCCGGGCCCTCGCCGCCGGCCGCTGCGCCGTCGGGCTCCGCGATCAGCGCGGACGCCACCGCGTCGGGGCCGAACAGCGCCTCGCGCAGCTGCTCCAGGGTGGCCCGCGCTTCCTGCGGCGCCCGTTCGTAGGCGGCCAGTTCGCGGATCATCGCCTGGATGGCGGGGACGTCTTCGGGGGTCGCGGCGCGGATCATGCGACCAGGTTACGGCGGCGCGGTGTGGTGGCCGTAAAGGTGTTCGGCCGCATCAGCCGGTGATCACCGCCGCGACCCGGGTGCCGGGCGGGAAGGCCCCCTCGCCGGCGAGGCGGAAGACGGCGTGCAGCGCCTTGGCGACGTAGACGCGCTCCACCGGCCGGCCGTCCAGCGCCTCGCGGTGCCGGCGGGCGAAGTCGTCGGTGAACGCCGCCAGCTCGGGGGTGGTGCGGGCGAAGCCGCCGGCGTGGCAGCGGTCCTCCACCTGCCAGTCGCCGCGCCGCTCGCCGAAGGCGTCGTGCTGGAGGCGTAGCACCTCCTCGGTGAGGAAGCCGCCGCGCAGTGCCGCGACGCCGATCGCGCGGACCGGCGGCGGCAGTCCGGCCGCCAGTCCGGCGAGGGTGCCGCCGGTGCCGCAGGCGACGGCCACCACGTCGGCGGCGGTGCCGATCTCCCGGCCCAGGGCCGTGCAGCCGCGCACCGCGGCCGGGTTGGAGCCGCCCTCGGGGATGACGTGGGCCGGGCCGTACCGCTCCAGCAGGGGGTCCAGCACGTCGGGCGCGGTCTTGCGGCGGTAGGCGGCGCGGTCCAGGAAGTGCAGCACCATGCCGTCCGCGGCGGCGCCGGCGAGGGAGGCGTTGAGCGGGCGGTGGGCCAGTTCGTCGCCGCGGACCACGCCGACCGTGCGCAGGCCGAGCAGGCGGCCGGCGGCCGCGGTGGCCCGCAGGTGGTTGGAGTAGGCGCCGCCGAAGGTCAGCAGGGTGCGGTGGCCCGCCGCCTCGGCCGCGGCCAGGTTCGGGCCGAGCTTGCGGAACTTGTTGCCCGGGAGGTCCGGATGGGCCAGGTCGTCCCGTTTGAGCAGCAGCCGTACGCCGTGCCGGGCCAGCCGCTCGTCGGCCACCTCCACCAGGGGAGTCGGCACCCTTCCCGCCAGTACGCTCACCCGTCCATTCTCCCGAGTGCGGGGGCCCTCCGGGGGTGGGGTGACCCTCCGGGGCGGATGCTTCTGTCGGCTCCGGGACCACCCGCCGGCCGGTGGCCGGTCGCGCAGTTCCCCGCGCCCCTGGCTCCGCTCGGGTTTCCCCGGCCGGGAGGCGGGAGAACCGGCGCGGTTGCTCGCGCCTCTGGCGCTGCTCGGGTCCTCGGCCCGGGAGGCGGCAGATCCGGCGCGGTTTCTCGCGCCTCTGGCTCTGCTCGGGTCCTCCGGCCGGGAGGCGGGAGAACCCGCGCGGTTGCTCGTGCCCTTGGCTCTGCTCGGGTCCCTCGGCCCGGGAGGCGGCAGATCCGGCGCGGTTTCTCGTGCCCCTGGCTCTGCTCGGGTCCTCCGGCCGGGAGCGGCAGAACCCGCGCAGTTCCCTGCGCCCTTGGCGCTGCTCGGGTCCTCGGCCCGGGAGGCGGCAGAACCACCCGCTTGAGGGGTATCGGTGCACAAGTGTCACCCGGCCGGGTGACAGTGGTGCATTCTTACTCCCGTGCCTGAAACCGATGCCAGACCCGTGCGGTCCGCCGCGGCGGGAGTCACTGCGGTCAGTGACGCGGGGGACGCGCTCACCGCGACGGTGCGCGGCCTGCTGCCGTCGCTGACGCCGGCGGCGGCCCGGATCGCGACGCTGATCGTGCGCGACCCCGCGAAGGTCGCGCGCAGCACGATCTCGGAGCTGAGCGCGCTGGCCGGCACGAGCGAGTCCTCGATCGTGCGCACCGCGCGGGCGCTGGGGTTCGCCGGCTACCCCGAACTGCGGCTCGCGCTGGCCGCGTCGGCGGCCCGGCAGGGGCCGCGCTCGACGCTGTCGGCGGGCATCACCCCCGACGACTCCGCCGAGGAGGTCATCGCCAAGCTGGTGCACACCGAGTCGCAGGCGGTGCAGGAGACGGCCACCCAACTGGACCCGGAGCAGCTTTCCGGCGCGGTCGGGGCGGTGTGCGGGGGCGGGCAACTGCACATCGCGGGGGTCGGCGCCTCCGGGCTGGTCGCCCAGGACCTCCAGCAGAAGCTGGCCCGGGTCGGGCGGCCCTGCCACGCGCACGGCGACTCGCAGTCCGCGCTCACCAGCGCGGTGCTGCTCGGCGAGGGCGACGTGTTCCTGGCCGTCTCGCACTCGGGCGAGAGCCGGGACGTGCTCGAACCGCTGCGCCGGGCCTCGGCGTTGGGCGCCACCACGGTGGTCATCACCAACCACCCGATGTCCTCGGCGGCCCGGCTCGCCGACTTCGTGCTGGTGTCGGCGGGCCGGGAGACCACCTTCCGGCCGGGCGCGATGGCCAGCCGGATCAGCCAACTCGTGGTGGTCGACTGCCTGTTCGTGTGCGTGGCACAGCGCACCTTCGACCTGTCCAGCCGGGCGCTGCGGATCACCCACCAGGCGCTGGAGGGCGACCGGGCGCGCTGAGCGCCGCGCGCGACCGGCCGCCGTCCGGGGTCACTTCGCGGGCACCACGTCCACGTCGTCGGCGCTCACGAACGCCATCCGGTGGTTGTAGACGATCTCGTAGACCTTCGTCTGCCCGATGAAGTCGGTCCGGTCGTGGGGCGCGGAACCGTCGTAGTTGATCGCGAAGTACGAGTCGGTGTGCACCGCCGGGCCGGCGGCGACGTACGACTGCCCGGCCGCGATCGTGTACTTCTTCGCCGGGGTCTGCGGGCGCGGCGCGGTGCCGCCCTCGTAGGCGACGAAGTCCGCGGGGTAGACGGAGGCTTCGGGGTAGGCCGTGGTGTAGACGGGGATGGTGCTGCGGCCCGCCTTGGGCACGATCCGCTCGGCTGTCACCGGCACGGTGGTGGGGTGCTTCGCGGTGTCCTGGAGCCACGCCTCCTGGCCGCCGTACCAGATGGCGGTCCAGCCGGGCCGGCGGTCGGCCACGACGTACTGCTCACCGGCGGGGGCCTTGTCGCCCCAGTCGTTCATCGCGTCGGTGCCCGCGCCGGTCGGATGCAGGTAGGGGTCGGCGAGCAGCGGCGCGTCCGTGCTCGGCGCGGTGTACAGCGGCACGAAGCTGGACGGCGCGTCGCTGGAGGTCACCGGGCAGTCGAAGCTGCGGTAGGGGCCGGGGAACTGCTTGTAGCCCTGGACGTCGTCGCAGTACGTGGTGGTCTGCTTGTTGTCCTGGTAGCCGGGCTTGATCGCCACGACGTCGCTGCCCTGCGCGGCGGTGGCGCGGATCGGCGCGCCGAGCAGGTCGAAGAAGTGCTCCCAGTCCCAGCCCGGCCCCGGGTCCCAGTGCTGGGTGGCGATGCCGGTCTCGGTGCCGCCGGGGATGTTGTCGTGGCCGAGGATGTGCGCGCGGTCCAGCGGGATGTCGTACTTCGCCGCCAGGTACTTCACCAGCTGCGCGGTCGAGCGGTAGAGGTTCTCGCTGAACCAGGCGCCGCCGTGGGTGGCCCACGCCTCCTGCTCGATGCCGATCGAGTGCTGGTAGAAGGAGCGGTTGGCGCTGTCCCAGGCGATGTCCTTGTCCGGCGTCATCTGGGTGATCAGGCCGTCGGAGGAGCGCACCACGTAGTTCGCGCCGGCGAAGTAGGTCGGGTCGCGGAACAGGTCGAGGGTGCCGTCGTAGGTCTCGTCGGTGGTGTGCAGCGTGATGTAGCGGATGTCCAGGCCGCCGTTGGGGCGGTCGGCGATGTCGTGGCTGCCGTAGTCGCCGAGGTCGTCCGGGTCCAGCAGGGTGTAGGCGCCCGGAATGTAGTTGCACGTCACGGACTTGGGGCACTCGGGCTGCTGGTCGCTCTCGGGCGGCGTGACGTCGGTCAGGCCCAGCTTGCGCACGTCGGAGCGGTTCGGGTGCAGCCCGGCCAGCGGGGCCAGCGTGATCTGCTGGCCGTCGTCGGTGGTGCGGGCCTCGCCGGTGCGCAGGGCGCTCCACACGCCGTCGGCGAACGCCTGGGCGACCGAGTCCTCGGTGGACTGGCTGTAGCGCGCCGCGGCGGCGTACCAGCCGTCCACGGTCTTCGGCAGCCGGCCGTGCCCGTAGCCCTTGGCGTACGAGGCGAGCAGCGCGGCGCCGCCGCGGATGTTCTGCGCCTCGTCGCCGCGCACGGTGGCGGTGTCGGTGCCCAGCAGGGCGGCCGCGGCGGCCGCGGTGTGCTCGGCGGGTGCCTTGAGCAGGTCGGCGTAGCGCGGGGAGGCGGTCGTCAGGCCGTCGCCGTCGAGGTCCTGCGCGGTGAGGTCGGTGAGGTTCATCGGGCCGTAGCCCGCCTCGGCGTTCTCCTGCCCGGCGTGGTCCTCCCACCGGGTCTCGTAGAACGACACCGCTTCGAGCACCGGCGCGGGCACGCCGAACTCGGCGGCGGCCGCGGTGAATTCGGCCTGCCGGGTGGACTGCGGGTCCGCGGCCTGCGCGTCGGCGGTGGTCACCGCGGTCAGTGACAGGCCGGCCAGCAGCGACATCGCTGCCACCAGCGCGGCGGTTCTGCCGCGGCGCGGGCGGGTGAGGGGGTGGTGCATCCAGGCTCCTCGCGTTCAGGTCGGGCGGGCAGAGCGCGGCCCGCGCGGTGCGCGCACGGGGGGTGCGCGGGCGCGGGTTCGCGCAAGTGCTGCGCCGCAGCCTGGCGAGGTCGGCTGGCAGTAAGCAACCTCCTAGACGTAAATCCTGAAAGTTTTCTTCACCGGCCGGGGTGCGGGTCGCCGCGAGTCGGGTGATTCCGGACCGGCCGCGGGTGCGCGCCGGGGCTGGCCTTGACGCGCACGTCAAGGTCTACGGTCGTCCGTATGCGCATCGGTGAACTCGCGGACCGGGCGGGCACCACGACCCGTACCCTCCGCTACTACGAATCCCTCGGGCTGCTGCCGCCTGCCGGGCGCGCCGCCAACGGCTACCGCTCCTACGGCGATGAGCACGTGCGCATGCTGGCGCAGATCCGCACCTTGCAGGACTTCGGCTTCGGCCTGGAGGAGACCCGGCCGTTCGTGGAGTGCCTGCGGGCCGGCCACGAGGCCGGGGACACCTGTGCGGACTCGCTCGCGGTCTACCGCCGCAAGCTCGCCGAACTGGACGCGTGCGTGGCGCGGTTGAGGTCCGTACGGGACCAGGTGGCCGCGCAGCTCGCCCGGGCGGAGCTGGCCGCGGGGGCCGCGGAGGCCGCGGGGGAGCCGATGTGCGAGCTGGCACCGCCGACCGAGAGGACTCCTACGCCATGACCGCCGCCACCACTCATCTGCACCCCGGGGTGCCCGTCACCACCGACGCGACCTTCGCCGCCGACGTGCTCGGCTCCGACCTGCCGGTGCTCGTCGACTTCACCGCGTCCTGGTGCCCGCCCTGCCGCATGATCGCGCCGGTGCTCGCGGAGATCGCCGCCGAGGAGGCCGGCCGGCTGCGGGTCGTCCAGCTCGACGTGGACACCAATCCGGCCACCCAGTCCGCCTACGGGGTGCTGTCGATGCCGACGCTGATGCTCTTCCGGGCCGGCGAGCCGGTCAAGGCGCTGGTGGGCGCGCGGCCCAAGCGGCGCCTGATGCAGGAACTGTCCGACGAGATCTGACCCCGCCCGCCCACGAAAACGGCCCCGCCCGGTGCCGCCCCCCACGCACCTAAACGTGGGAAACGCCACACGGAACGGGACCGTCGACCGCCTGCCGGATACGGCGGGCGGTCACGCCTTCTTGGTCTCCCAGAAGATCGTGTCGATCTCGGCGATCAGGTCGAGGGCCTTCTGGCCGGTCGCCGGGTCGTTCGACGCCTTGGCGGCGCTGAGCGCCTTCAGCGTGTCGTTGACGAGCTGGTGAAGCTGCGGGTACTTCTCGAAGTGCGGGGCCTTGAAGTAGTCGCTCCACAGCACCGAGACGTGGTGCTTGGCGAGTTCCGCGCGCTGCTCCTTGATCAGGACAGCGCGGGTGCGGAAGTCAGCGTCCTCGTTGGCCTGGTACTTCTCCTGCACCGCCTTCACGGACTCGGCCTCGATGCGGGCCTGGGCCGGGTCGTACACGCCGCAGGGCAGGTCGCAGTGGGCGCTTACCTTCACCTTGGGCGCGAACAGGCGAGTGAACATGGCCGTCCTTCCTCGTGATCGTCTTTCAGGTGCGACATTACTCCCTGGGGTAGGGGATTTCCCGGCTGCCCCAGGTGGCTTAGGACGAAAGTCTGGTGTCACTCTGGTGGAAGCAACGAACCTGGAGGCGGAGGATGCGCGAGCAGGGGGCGAGGCTGTCGTGGCAGCTCGTCGAGGTCACCGGCCCGTCGATGGCACCGACACTGCTGCACGGCGACTGGCTGCTGATCCAGAAGGTCAGCAGCGGAGCCGAGCAGGTGCGCGAGGGGGACGTGGTGGTGATGCGCCACCCGCTCCAGCAGGACCTGCTCATCGTGAAACGGGCGGTCGAGCGCCGAGACAACGGCTGGTGGGTGATGGGGGACAATGCCTTCGTCGCCAACGACAGCCGGGAGTTCGGCACCGTGCCGGACGACCTGGTGCTGGCCCGCGCCAGGGGCCGCTTCCGGCCACCGGGGGAGCTTCAGCGCTCGGTGGCGGGCGTGGCGTCCTGGGTGGCGTCCTGCGTGCGCCCGCTGCGCGCGGACCGGTCGTTCTCCAGGCGCTTGCGGGCCCGGTAGGCCGCGACGTTCGCGCGGGTGGCGCAGCGGTCGGAGCAGTACCGGCGCGAACGGTTCGTCGATGTGTCGACATACGCGTTGCGGCATGGGGATGCTTCGCAGATTCCCAGCCGGTCCACGCCCAGGGAGGTGACCTGGACCGCCAGCCCCATGCAGGCGCTCGCGGAGTACGCGGCGGCGGCGTTCGCCGCGTGGTCGGCCAGGTGCAGGTGCCAGTCCGGCCGGCCGGTCTCCTCGTTGACCAGCGTGTGGCCGGAGACCTGCGGGCTGACCGGGAACTCCAGCATCAGCGCGTTGAGCACGTCGACCGCGCGGACCTCCTCCTGCGCGTCGGCCGCCTCGAAGACGCCGCGCAGCCGGGTGCGTACCGCCCGCAGCCGCGCCACGTCGCTCTCCGTGACCCGGCCCAGCAGCTGCGAGTTGCTGCCGAGCAGGTCCCGTACGGCGTCGGTCGAGGTCAGGGTGTCGGTGCCGCGCCGCGGTTCCTCGGTGTTCACCAGGCGCACGGCGTAATCCGCGTAGTAAGCCAGTTCCACTTGGGGTCCTTACTGGGGGCGGCCACGCCTGCGTAACGGCCGCTCGGGCTACCAGGGTATTACGTACGCCGGTGCGGGCCGGGGTATGCCGGGCGGGCGAGGCGCGGGCCGGGCACGCCGGTGCGGCCGGCCCCCGCCGCGGGCCCCCGGGGCGTCCGGGGCCGCCCCGGGGACCCGCCGGCGGTCACAGCACCTTGGACAGGAACGCCTTGGTGCGCTCGTGCCTCGGACTGGTCAGCACGTCACGCGGGTGGCCGGACTCCACGACCTGGCCGTCGTCCATGAAGACCAGCGCGTCGCCGACCTCGCGGGCGAAGCCCATCTCGTGGGTGACCACGATCATCGTCATGCCGTCCTCCGCCAGCCCGCGCATCACGTCGAGCACGTCGCCGACGAGTTCGGGGTCGAGCGCGGAGGTCGGCTCGTCGAAGAGCATCAGCTTGGGCTCCATCGCCAGTGCCCGGGCGATCGCCACCCGCTGCTGCTGGCCGCCGGAGAGCTGGGACGGGTAGTTGGCCGCCTTGTCGGCCAGCCCCACCCGGTCCAGCAGGCGGGCGGCCCGCTCCCGGGCCACCGCCCTGCTCTCCCGGCGCACCTGCACCGGGCCCTCCATGACGTTCTCGATCGCGGTCAGGTGCGGGAAGAGGTTGAAGCGCTGGAAGACCATCCCGATGTCCCGCCGCTTGGCGGCCACTTCACGGTCGCGCAGCTCGTAGAGCTTCCCGCCGTGCTCCCGGTAGCCGATCAACTCGCCGTCGACGTACAGCCGTCCGGCGCTGATCTGCTCCAGGTGGTTGACGCACCGCAGGAAGGTGGACTTGCCGGAACCGGACGGGCCGATCAGGCAGAACACCTCGCCCGGCGCCACCTCCAGGTCGATGCCCTTGAGGATGTGCGCGGCCCCGAAGGACTTGTGCACCGCCTCGGCCCGCACCATCGGTCCGCCGCCGGAGCCCGCCGCCCCGGCGCCCTTGCTGGTCGTGCTCATCTCAGGCCACCTTCGGTCGGCGCACGGTGGACAGGTTGGTCCTGATCCTCTGCCACGGGGTCTGCGGCAGCGAGCGCTGCGAACCGCGCGCGTACCGCCGCTCCAGGTAGAACTGGCCGACGCTGAAGACGCTGGTCAGCACCAGGTACCAGATCGAGGCGACGAAGTACATCTCCATGATCGCGGTGGTGTCGCTGCCGATGTTGGTGGCCGCGCGCAGCAGTTCGGTGTACTGCACCACCGAGACCAGCGACGAGGTCTTGAGCATGTTGATGAACTCGTTGCCGGTCGGCGGGATGATCACCCGCATCGCCTGCGGCAGCACGATCCGGCGCATGGTGCGCGCGCCCGTCATGCCGAGCGCCTGCGCCGCCTCGGACTGCCCCACGTCCACCGACTGGATGCCGGCCCGGACGATCTCGGCCATGTACGCGCCCTCGTTGAGCCCGAGGCCCAGCAGCGCGGCGACGAACGGGGTCATCACGGCAGTGGTGTCGTTCTTGTACAGCGGCATCAGGTTGATGGTGTGGAAGATCAACGCGAGGTTGAACCACATCAGCAGCTGCACATACACCGGGGTGCCGCGGAAGAACCAGATGTACAGCCACGCGACGGCGCCGGTCACCGGGTTCTTCGACAGCCGCATCACCGCCAGGAGAACGCCCAGCACCAGGCCCATGGCCATGGAGCACACCGAGATCAGGATGGTGTGCCAGGTGCCCTGGAGGATCGTGTGGTCGAAGAGCCGGCTGCGGACGGTGCCCCACAGGATGTCGCCCTGGGAGAAGGCGTAGCCGAGCCAGCCCAGCAGCCCGAGGACGACCAGCCCGGCCACCCAGCGCCCGTAGTGGCGCACCGGGATGGCGCGGATCGGTTCGTACGGGACGACCTGGGGCGGGACCGCGGCGCCGCCGCCGGACGGGGTCTCGGACGGGGTCTCGGACGGGGTCTCCGCTGGCGTCTCCGACGGGGTGTCCGACGGGGTGTCCGACGGGGTGTCCGACGGGTCCGGGCCGGTCACTGCACCGGCCATGTCAGGAGCCGCCGTTGATCGAGGCCGTCTTCACCGCGCCGCTGTCGGCGTTCCACTTGTGCAGCACCTGGGCGTAGCTGCCGTCCTGGATGATCGCGTTCAGCGCCTGCTGGAGGGCGTCCCGCAGCTGGCTGTTGCTCTTGTCGAGCGCGATCCCGAACGGGCCGGCGTCGGCGGGGGAGCCGGCGATCTGGAAGTCCTTGCCGCCCCCGGACTTCTGCGCGATGTACGCGGCCACCGGGGTGTCGTTGAGGTCGGCGACCGCGCCGCCGGCCTTGACCCGGGTCTGCGCCTCGGCGTCGGTGTCGAACGCCTGGATCGTCAGGCCCTTGGAGCCGCAGGCCGTCTTCTGCTTCTTGAAGGCGTCCTCGTAGATCGTGCCGCGCTGCACCGCGACGGTCTGGCCGCACACGTCGGCGAGCGCGTTGATGTTCTTCGGGTTGCCCTTCTGTACCAGCAGCGAGGAGCCGGACATGTAGTAGTCGACGAAGTCGACGCCTTTTCCGGTCTTCTTGCCCTTGTCGTCCAGTCCCTGCTGGCGGTCCTTGGTGTCGCTCATAGCGGACATCACGATGTCCTCGCGGCCGGTGTACAGCGAGGTGATCAGACCGTCGAACTGGCCGTTGGTGAACTCGAACCGTACGCCCAGCTGCTTGGACAGCGCCGCGCCGAGGTCGGGGTCTATGCCGATGATCTTGCCGTCGGACGTCTGCTCCATCGGCGCGTACGAGGCGTCGGTGCCGACCTTGATGACACCGGCGTCCTGGTACTTCTTCGGCAGCTTCGCGAAGAGCGGGGCCGCGGACTTGCTGGTCGAGGAGGTGGCGCCGGACGAACTACCCGAGTCGTCCTTCTTGGTCTGGTCGCCGCACCCGGTGAGGACCAGGGCGCCGGCGACCGCGAGGGCGGCGACCGCGGTGATGCGGGTGCGGGGGGATGTACACCGAGGGGAGCCTGCGGTCATCGCTGTGTCCTCCAACAAAACGAGCATGTCACTGCGTTCGGACCTTGGGTGTGGGGGGCACGCGTCTTCGAGTACCGCCACCCAGTGTGATCCGTGCATCTTGCCATCCGGACAGCCCCTGACAGGGTTCTCGTTGTGTCAAAATCGGATAACGGGCCATCCCCGGGCTGCCATCGGGCCGGCACACCAAGGCCGGACCGCGATGCAGCCGTGTCGTCCTGACCGCCCCCGCGAGGGGCGGCGGCTTCCGGTACAGCTTCCGGTACAACAGGACCTTCACCCCCATCCGGGGCCCACGGCGTGCGTGCGGCACGCCCGGCGCCGCGCTGCCACCTCGGTTACTCGTACCCCGGTGGCACCGGCGCTCCGCCCACCCGCCCCGCCCAGCCGGCGGATGGGCACCTCAACCCTCACTTCTCGACCAAGGGGTCACACAGTGGCAGCGGAGATCGTCAATCCCGGCAACCTCGCGGACGCCGCGGCGACGGACGAGCAGTTCCCGATCGACCCGGTGTTCGCCCTGCACCGCGGCGGCAAGATGGCGGTGGCCGCCACCGTCCCGGTCCGCGACGCGGACGACCTGTCGCTCGCGTACACGCCCGGCGTCGCCGAGGTGTGCACCGCGATCGCCGAGCAGCCGGAACTGGTGCACGACTACACGTGGAAGTCGCAGGTCGTCGCGGTGGTCACCGACGGCACCGCGGTGCTCGGGCTGGGCGACATCGGGCCGGAGGCGTCGCTGCCGGTGATGGAGGGCAAGGCGATCCTCTTCAAGCAGTTCGGCGGGGTGGACGCGGTGCCGATCGCGCTGGCCTGCACGGACGTCGACGAGATCGTGGAGACGGTGGTGCGGCTCGCGCCGTCCTTCGGCGGGGTGAACCTGGAGGACATCTCCGCGCCGCGCTGCTTCGAGATCGAGCGGCGGCTGAAGGACGCGCTGGACATCCCGGTCTTCCACGACGACCAGCACGGCACCGCGGTGGTCACGCTCGCGGCGCTGCGCAACGCGGCCACGCTCACCGGGCGTTCGCTCGGCGAGCTGCGGGCGGTGATCTCCGGGGCGGGCGCGGCCGGGGTCGCGATCGCGAAGATCCTCGTGGAGGCGGGCGTCGGGGACGTCGCGGTCACCGACCGCAAGGGCGTGGTGCACGCCGGCCGGGACGACCTCAACGCGGTCAAGCGGGAGCTGGCTTCGTATACGAACAAGGCGGGGCTGACCGGTTCGCTCGCCGACGCGCTGGCCGGCGCGGACGTCTTCATCGGCGTCTCGGGCGGCACCGTGCCGGAGGAGGCGGTGGCGCGGATGGCGCCGGGCTGCTTCGTCTTCGCGATGGCCAACCCCACGCCCGAGGTGCACCCGGACGTCGCGCACCGCTACGCGGCGGTGGTGGCCACCGGGCGCAGCGACTTCCCCAACCAGATCAACAACGTGCTCGCCTTCCCGGGGATCTTCGCCGGCGCCATGCAGGTGCGGGCCTCCGCGATCACCGAGGGCATGAAGCTGGCCGCGGCCGAGGCGCTCGCCGCGGTGGTCGCGGGCGAGCTGTCCGCCGACCACGTGATCCCGTCCCCGTTCGACCCCCGCGTGGCCCCGGCGGTCACCGCGGCCGTGGCAGCCGCCGCCCGCGCCGAGGGCGTCGCCCGCAGGTAGCTGTGACTGGCCTGGCCCCGGCCCGGGACGAGCGGCGCGTGCGACCGCCCTCCCGGGCCGCCGGTGCCCCGTGCGGTGGCGCGTTCGGCGCTGCGCAGCGGGGGGTGCTTTCGTACTGGTGGGTAGGGGGCCTAGGGTCGGGGGATGTTTGCTGTGTATGCGGGGCGGATCGATGCCGAGCAGCCGCTGCGGGGGCTGGAGTCGGGGGAGCGGCCGGCGCCGGAGCGGCGCGAGGGGTGGAGCCGGGTCGAGGTGCGGGCGGCCTCGCTCAACCACCACGACCTGTGGTCGCTGCGGGGGGTGGGGCTGGGCGAGGAGAGCCTGCCGATGATCCTCGGCTGCGACGCGGCCGGGGTGGACGAGGACGGCAACGAAGTGGTGCTGCACTCGGTGATCGGCCAGACCGGGCACGGGGTCGGCCCGCGTGAGCGCCGCTCGCTCCTCACCGAGAAGTACCAGGGCACCTTCGCCGAGCAGGTCGCGGTGCCGACGTGGAACCTGCTGCCCAAGCCGCCGGAGCTGTCCTTCGAGGAGGCGGCCTGCCTGCCCACGGCATGGCTGACCGCCTACCGGATGCTCTTCACCAACGCCGGGGTCCGCCCGGGCGACTCGGTGCTGGTGCAGGGCGCGGGCGGCGGCGTGGCCACCGCGGCGATCGTACTGGCCAAGGCCGCCGGCCTGCGCGTCTACACCACCAGCCGCAGCCCCGCCAAGCGGGAGAGGGCCCAGGGGTTGGGCGCCCACGGGGCGTACGAGCCCGGCGCGCGGCTGCCGGAGCGGGTGGACGCGGTGATCGAGACGGTCGGCGCGGCCACCTGGTCGCACTCGGTGAAGTCGCTGTGCCCGGGCGGCACCCTGGTGATCTCGGGTGCCACCAGCGGCGCCAACCCGCCCGCGACGGAGCTCAACCGGATCTTCTTCCTGGAGTTGAAGGTCGTCGGGTCCACGATGGGCACGAAGGACGAGCTGGAGGACCTGCTCGCGTTCTGTGCCGCGACCGGGGTGCGCCCGGTGATCGACTCGGTGCTGCCGCTGGACCGGGCCCGGGAGGGCTTCGAACGGCTGGCGGCGGGCGAGGTGTTCGGCAAGCTGGTGCTCACGACGTAGGTCCGCGGCCGTGCAGCGCGGCGGTGATGTGCGCCGCCGCGGTGGACAGGTGGCGCCGTACCTCGCGGAGCTGCGCGTCGGTGACGCCGTGGTCGCGGGCGGTGTCGCGGACGCTGTCGCGGAAGCGGTCCAGCAGCCGTTCGAGGTCGCGGCGCGGGTCGTCGGAGGGCGGCAGGCCGTCGTCGGGCTCGTCGGCGCCGGGCTCGCCCGCGGTGGACTTGCCGGCGCCGGGCGGGGCCGGGGGCGCGGGCGGGGCCGGGGGCGCGGGCGGCGGCGGGGCGGTGGGCGGTGCGGGCTTGGCCGCGCCGGCCGGCGGCTGGCCGAACTGGCCCAGCTCGCGGGTGAGTTCGGCCAGGCCCTCGCGCAGCCCGCTCTGCCAGTCGCCGGCCTTCGCGTGCGACTGCACATGCTCCTGGACCTGCCGGGCGATCCGCTGCATCTCGTCGCGGGCGGAGTCCATCGCGTCGCGGGTGGCCTCGCGCGCGGCCTCGCGGGCCGCCTTTGCCTGGCGGCGGGCGTCACGCGCCTCCTCCTTGGCGCGGCGGCTCTCCTCCTTCGCCCGCTTGGTCTGCTCCTTCCACTGCTGGTGCGCCCCGCCGCGGTCGTCGGGGTGCGCGCGGGCCTGCTGGGAGGCGGCGCGCACCTCGCGGCGCAGGTCGCCGGCGGCGCCCCGGACGTCCTCGCGGATTTCGGCGGCCAGCGAGGAGACCGACTCGCGGATCTCGGCCTCCAGCCCGGCGATCTCGTCGGCCCGGGAGGCGAGTTCGGCGCGGCCCTCGGCGGTCAGCGCGTAGACCTTGCGGCCGCCCTCGGTGGAGTGGGTGACCAGGCCCTCCTGCTCCAGCTTGGCGAGCCGGGGGTAGACGGTGCCGGCGGAGGGCGCGTACAGGCCCTGGAAGCGCTCCTCCAGCAGGCGGATCACCTCGTAGCCGTGCCGGGGGGACTCGTCGAGCAGCTTCAGCAGGTACAGCCGCAGCCGGCCGTGGGCGAAGACGGGGGGCATGTCAGACGTCCTTCCGCAGCGAGGGGGCGTCGCCGTCCGGGTGGCCGGGGCCCTCGGGGCTGTCAGAGCTGTCGGGGCTCTCGGGCCCGCCGGGGCTGTCGGGGTCGTCCACCGGGGGGCGGCGCAGCAGCGCCAGGGAGCCGGACACCGTGGTCGCCTTCAGCCGGGCGGTGCCGCGGCCGATCCGCCCGGTGATCCGCTTCGCGCCCCAGCCGCCGGACACCCGCAGCTCGTCGAAGGCGCAGAAGACGCTGCCGCTGGTGGTGTTGGCGTCGACCTCGGCGTCGCCCGGCTCGGGGATGCGCAGCGCGATCTCGCCGGAGACGGTGTTCAGCCGCACCTCGCCGCCGGCCGACGGGTCCAGGTCGAGCACGATGCTGCCGCTGACGGAGTCGGCGCGGACCTCCCGCCCGGCGCCGTCGACCACGGTCAGGTTGCCGGAGACGGTGCTGAACCGCAGGTCACCGGAGAGCGCCTGCGCCTCCACGTTGCCGCCGACGGTGTGCGCCTTGACCGGGCCGCTCAGCCCGACCAGGGTCGCGTCCCCGTTGACGCCGTGCACCGTGGTGGCGCCGCTGATCCCGGAGACCACCGCGTTCGCGCCGACCACGCCGACCTCGACCCTGGTGTGCTGCGGCACCGCGAGGGAGATCTCGGCGCGCCGCGTCCAGCCCTTGCGCTCCAGCCACTTGGTGAAGCCCTTCCACTCCAGGTCCTCGTAGCCGACGCTGAGCGTGCCGTGGTCCAGCCGGACCCTCAGCGGCGGGCCGTCCAGCGCGGTGATCTCCACTCTGGCCGGGCCGTCGTCGGCGCCGACGACGTTGACCGCTCCGTTGACGATCCGGACCTTCAGGGTGTCGATCCGCTCGTCGAAGACGAACTTCTCCGGCCCGGCGACGTGCCGCTCCGACGTCCCGCTCATCGTGCCCCTCCTCGGGTACCCGGCCAACGCAACATATCGCGTCTTCCGAAAGACACGATATATCGCGTGCTGCACAAGTCAAGCGGTTGTCGTCGCCAGGCGCCCCGCACCCGGGCGCGGGGCGGGGCCGCGGCCCTGGTCGGGGCGCCCGCGGGGTACGGCCGGTTTTCCGGCAACCGGAAGCCGCTACTCGTCGTCTTCCTCGTCATCCAGGCGGGCCAGCCAGGTGGCCAGCCGCTCGACCGGCACCTCGAACTCGGGGTTGAGGTCGACGAACTCGCGCAGCCGGTCGGCCAACCACTCCAGGCTCACCTCCTCCTCGCCGCGCCGGTCGGCCAGTTCCTCGATACCGCGGTCGGTGAAGTACAAGATCTGCTCCGGAACAGGGGTGGGACGGGCTGTGGCAGGGCAGGGACAGCGCAGGAGGCGCCGGGGGGCGGTGCCGCCCGGGCGGGCGGCGGGGCCGGCGGTCCCCAGGCCCGCACACGGTCAAGGATAGGCAGTGTCCGGGAAGGACCCCGCGCAGGTCGGGCGGGCGATAACCTTCCTTGCACGACCCGGCAGTGGGGGGATTGAGCAGGTGCGGACGGCGGTGAGGAGCCCGAGGGCGGCGGCAGGCGGCGCGCCGCGCACCGCCGCGGCCCGCGCGGGGGCGCCGACCCGCGCCGCCGCGTGCGCCGACGGCCGGGCAAGGGGCGCACGGTGACGTCCGGGGGCGCATCGGAGCAGCTGGCCCAGGCCGCCGAGATCCTGGTCCCGCTCGCCGAGGAGGCCACCGTACGCATTCACGGCGCGGACGCCGGGAATCCTCTCCTGGGCAGCGGCTTCTTCGTCGCGCCGAACTGGGTGCTCACCTGCGCCCACGTCGCGAGGGCCGAAGGGGAGGTGACACTCGTGGGCGCGCCCCGCAAGGAAGTGCGCGTCGGCTACCGCGACCGGCTCCTCGCGGGCGTCGTCGAGTGGGCCCAGCCCGCCGGTCCCGCCGCAGGCGTCCCCGGGCAGAACCAGGGCACCGGCTACGGCGCCGGCGGGTCCGGCTACCGCGCCGCCGACCGCGTCCCCACCGGGTGGGCCGCCCCCGACCTGGCCCTGATCCGCCTGGTCGACCCGCTCGACCACCCCTGCGTGTGGCTCACCGAGCGCACCGCCAAGGGCTACACCACCAACCCGGTCGCGTACTTCGGCTGGCTGCCGATGGGCGACGTCCTCGTGCCGTACAGCGGGCGGTGCGTCATCAGCGGCCAACTCGGCGTCGGCGGCGGCGGTCTGATCCGGCTGAGCAACGACGACGAGATGCCGCAGGGCCTGTCCGGCGGGCCCGTGGTGGACCTGGTGCGCGGCGAGGTGATCGGCGTGCTCCAGGCCCGCCGGGCCGAACGCGACGGCGGACTGGCCGTCAGCATCCAGCAGTTACGGCTGCTGCCGACGGCCGAGAACCCCGCCGACGACCTCTACCACCGGGTGATGACCGCCCACGACCTCTACCACGCCGACCACCACAAGTTCCTGCTCAACCGGGACTTCTACGGCTGGACCGAGGCCCACGGCGAGATCGGCGCCTCCGCCGGCCGCGCCCTGACCCCCGGCCGCCGCACCACCCTGCTCGGCCTGCTCGCCCAGCTCCCGCCGCCCTCCGCCCGCGCGCTCGGCGACATCGTCACCGAGGTGCGCGGCGCCGCCGGCCAGGGCTTCGCGGTCGCCCCGCGCGCCTGGCGCGACGGCCTGGGCATGCTCTACAACCTGCCGCACGGCTCCGAACTGGAGGCGGTGCTGCGCTACGCGGTGCTCGCCGCCACCGCCGAACGCACCCAGCCGGCACGGGAGTCCGACGAGCGCAAGCTGTGGGAGTGGGCCCAGTCCACCGCGGCCGACCAGGACCTGACCATGCTCTTCCGCACCTCCCTGATGGGGGAGTGGACGTCGCGGCTGCGGGCCCGGCACGCGGAGGTGCCGGCGCAGACCGGCCCGGACCCGGCCCTGCGGGCCCGCGGCGAGGCCCAGTTGGAGATCATCCCGCGCGGCTGGGAGCCCGATCGCTTCGACTGGCGGGTCACCGTCTCCCCGGAGAGCGGCGAAGTCGACTGCGTGGACGAGGACTTCCGCGGCACCGCGGTCGCCGACCTGCCCGCGCGGCTGGCCGCGCCGCTCACCGAGGCGTTCCGCCGCTGCGACGAGCCCGGTTACGTCGCCGCGCTCCAACTGGCCGTCCCCGGCTCCCTGATGGCCTTCGCCGCCGACACCTGGCGGCTGGACCCGGACGGCGCCACGCTCGGCGCGCTGCGCCCGGTGGTGGTCCGCCGCACCGACCCGCCGCCGGACACCGACGCGGACGTCGCCGAGGAGCGGCTCGGCCGCTGGCACGCCCTGCACCGCCGCGCGCCCGACCCCGAAGTGCTCGACTGCGAGGACTCGCAGACCCGGCCGCTGCCCGACGACGACGAACTGCGCGCCCGGCCGCAGGAGATGCTGCCCGTGCTGTGCCGCAGCGGCGCCGCCGCCCCCGAGGCGCTGCACCGGCTGCTGCGCTGCGGCTACTCGGTGGCGCTGTGGCGGCGCGACCCGATCGAGTCCCGGCAGGTCTGCTCCGAACTGCACCGCGGGGTGCCGCGGGCGGTCCGCGCCGCCCGTACCGCCGCCGGGCTGCCCGCCCGGCTCGCCGACCTGCGGGCCGCCGTCGCGGAGGGCGTGCCCGAGGCGTTCTGGTCCGGCGCCCTGGCCCTGCTGTACGACGATCCGACCCGTCCCCTGACCCTTCCCGGAACCGACGAGCTGTTGGAGACTCCATGACGAACACCGACACCCGGGACCGACGGGGGAACCGCGATGAGTGACGTGACCGGTTCGGGCGCATCGGGCGAGTGGCTCATCTACCGCGGCACCGGCGAACCGCACACCGGCATGGACAACCTGCCCGAGCCGCCCCCCTGGCGGGACTTCGACGGCGGCCCGCTGGTCGGACCGGGCCCCGGCCCGGACAGCTCCTCCGCGCGAAGGCTGGGCGCCTACCGGCACATGGCCGAACTGCACCGCCCCAGCCCCGAGGAGCTGGAGATGGTCAACGCGGCGCTCTACCTGCGCCGCCCGCTGCTGGTCACCGGCAGCCCCGGCGCCGGCAAGAGCACCCTGGCCCACGCGGTCGCCTACGAACTGGGCCTGGGGCGGGTGCTGCACTGGCCGATCGTCAGCCGCAGCACCCTCCAGGACGGCCTGTACCGCTACGACGCGATCGCCCGCCTCCAGGACACCCAGATCGCCGCGAACTCCGGCACCGCGCCCCCCGGCGGCATCGGCAGCTACATCCGGCTCGGCCCGCTGGGCACCGCGCTGCTGCCCACCGCGCAGCCGCGCGTGCTGCTCGTCGACGAGCTGGACAAGAGCGACATCGACCTGCCCAACGACCTGCTCAACGTCATGGAGGAGGGCGAGTTCGGCATCCCGGAGCTGGAGCGGCTGGCCGAGCGCGAGCCGCAGGTCGAGGTGCTGACCGACGACGGCAACCGGGTCACGCTGCGCGAGGGCCGGGTGCGCTGCCGGGCCTTCCCGTTCGTGATCCTGACCAGCAACGGGGAGCGGGACTTCCCGCCGCCGCTGCTGCGCCGCTGCATCCACCTGGAACTGGGCCGGCCCGACCACGAACGGCTGTCCACCGTGGTGCGCGCCCACCTCGGCGACGAGGCCGCGACCCTCGGCGACGACCTGGTGCGCCGCTTCCTGGAGCGCTCCCGCAGCGAACTGCTCGCCACCGACCAGCTCCTCAACGCCATATACCTCACCCACCACGCGGCGCCGCCGTCCCGCGCGCGGCTCGCGGACATGCTCATCCAGCGGCTCGACAGGCCAAGGTGAGGCGGCCATGGCCGAGAAGGGCCCCGGGCGGTACCCCGACGACGCACCCGTCGGCGGCGACCTGACGGCGCGCGGCGCGCCGGACGGCGGCGCGGACGGCGGCGGTCGCGGCGGCACCGACCCGCTGGCCCGGGTGGTCGGGGCGATCCGCGGGGCCGGGCTCGACCCGGACCCCGGCGAGCTCGCCGACGCCCTGTGGCTGGCCCGCTGGTCCCGCCCGACCGCCCGGCCCGACCCGGAGGGCCTGGGCGGCGCCCACCGCGCCTCGCCGGGCGGCGTGGACTACCCGCACGCGCACCGCCCCGACGGCACCGACGGCGCCGGCACCCGCCTGGTCCCCCCGACCCGCTCCGACACCGCCGAACACCCGTCCGAGGAACGGCTGATCGGCCTCTACCCCGGGCAGGGCGTGGCCGGCCCGGTCGGCGCGGCACCCCTGGGCACCGCGCTGGGCGTCGCCGTCCCGGAGGCCGGCGCCCTGCCGCAGCTGCTCGAACTCCAGGCCGCGCTGCGCCCGTTGCAGCGCTACCGCAGCCCGGCCCGGCCGCTGCGCGAGGAGCTGGACGAGGCCGCGACCGCCGAACACGCCGCCCGCGCGGGCGGGTTGCTGCTGCCGGTCTTCCGCCCGACCTCCCACGGCGACGCCTCGATGCAGCTGCTCATGGACACCTCCTCCTCGATGTTCGTCTGGGAGCGGATGCTCCGCGAACTGGCCGGCGTCTTCGAACGCCTCGGCGCCTTCCACGAGGTGCACGTCCGCTACCTGCACGCCACCCCCGACGGCACGCTCGGCGTGAGCAGCCGCTTCGAACCCGAACCGGCCGGGCTGCTCTCCGCCGAGCAGCTCGGCGACCCCACCGGCCGCCGGATCACCCTCATGGTCAGCGACTGCGCCGGGCCGCTGTGGCGCTCGGGGCAGGCCCACCGGCTGCTCCACCGGCTGAGCCGGCACGGCCCGGTCGGCGTGCTCCAGCCGCTGCCCGCCCGGCTGTGGAGCCGCACCCTGCTGCCCGTCTCCTACGGGGTGCTGCACCGCTCGGAGGGGATGCTGCTCTCCTCGCCGCTGCGGTTCTCGCCCGGCTCCACCGGGGTGCCGCCCGAGCCCGAGGCGCTGCCGGTGCCCGTACTGCCGCCCACCGCCGCGGCGTTGGGCTCCTGGGCGCGGCTGCTGGCCGGGATGGGCGCGGGCGAGGTGCCCGCCGCCGTCGGCTGGGTGCGCGCCGACCAGCCCGCGGTCCGCTCCCGGCCGCGCCGGACGACGGTGCCGGTGCCCGCGCTGGTCCGCCAGTTCCGCGCCGCCGCCTCGCCGGCCGCCGCCCAGCTCGCGGTCTACCTGGCCGCCGCCCCGCTGTTCCTGCCGGTGATCCAACTGGTGCAGCGCACGATGCTGCCCGACTCCGGCCCGGCCGAACTGGCCGAGGTGCTGCTCAGCGGCCTGGTGGTGCGCAGGAGCGGCGACGACCAGCGCTGGTACCACTTCGCGCCCGGTGTCCGCGACGCGCTGCTCGGCCCGCTCGGCGTGGACGAGGCGCGCCTGGTGCTCAAGCACTGCTCGGAGTACGTCGAGCAGCGGTTCGGCAAGTCCGGCCCCAACTTCCCCGCGCTGGCGATCACCCAGCTCGCCGAGGGCCCCGGCGACCCGACCGCCGACGCCGCGGTGCGCTCCGCGGTGCGGCGGGCCGCCCTCGGCGCCGGACCAGGCGGCGCCGGCGGCGGGCGCGGCGGCGAGGAGGGCACCGTCGCGGAGTCGCGGCAGCCGTTCGCGGAGGTCGCCGCGCGGGTGCTGGAGCGCTTCATGCCGCTGCCCGACGACGGCGCGCCAGGACCGTACCCCGGCTCCGCGGCGGTGCAGTCCTCCACGGTGGTGCAGCGCGCCCGGGACCTCGCCGACCGGTTCACCGCCGAGGGCCTGGTGCAGTACCTGCTGGACGCGGTGGGGCTGCTGCGGCGGGCCGCCGCGGAGGAGCGGATGCGCGGCCTTGACCCCGACCTGTGGACCGAACTGGCCCAGCAGCTGCTGCGGTTGTGGCGGCTGCGCGGCGGCGCGGGACTGCTGGCGGAGGCCCGCGAGGCGTCCGAGACCGCAGCCGCCCACCACTCCTCGCTGCCCGCCCGCTCGGTGCGGGCCCGGGTGCTCCAGGCCACCGCCCAGGAGCGGGCCGCCGCCGGCGACAACCGCGGCGCGCTCGAACTCCTCCAGCGCGCCGACCGGGAGTTCACGGCCGTGTGCGCAGCGCCCGGCCTGGACTCCGCGAAGCTGCTCGACGCGACCCTGGAGCGGGTCGCGGTGCTGGAGGAGCAGTGGGTGATCAGCGGCGACGCGGTGCTGCTCCAGGAGACCGTCGGGACGCTGGAGGCGGTCGCCGACTCCTGGTCGCCGCGCCGCCCGCGGCCCAGCGCGCTGCTGCTCGCGCACGGCCGCGCCCTGCTGCGGCTGGCTGACGCCGCCGACAGCCGGGAGCGCCGCCAGACCTACGCCCAGCAGGCCGCCCGCAGTTACGCCGGCGCGCTCACCGCGCTGCGCCGCGAGGAGGCCGACCGGGACGCCGTCACCGCCGCCACACTGGCCCTGGTCGACGCCGAACTGCTCACCGGCGGGCGGCTGGTGGAGGCGCAGCGGCTGGTCGACGACGCCCTGGACGGCACCCGCGACCGGCTCCAGCGGGCCGCGCTGCTGGCCCGCGCCGGGCGGATCAGGCTGGCCCGGCACGCCGCGGGCGGGCCGGCCACCGAACTGGAGGCGGCGGCGGCCCGGTTCGAGGAGGCGGCCCGGCTGACCCCCCGCGACCGCACGGAGTACAGCGGCCTGATGGCGGAGTGGGGCGCGGCGCTGCTGGCGCGCTCGGAGCTGCCCGGCGGCTGGACGTTCGTCAACCGCGCGGTGCTGGTGCTGCGCGACTGCCGGATGGAGACGCCCGAGTCCGACCCGCGCCAGCCGGAGCGGCTGCTGATGCTGGGGCGCGCGCTGATACTGCGCTACCGGGCCGAACAGGAACTGGTGGACCTGCGCGAGGCCGAGCAGGTGCTCGGGCTGGCCGCGCAGGGCGCCGACGTGGCGGACCTGGCCGCGCGGATATGGTTCGAGCTGGGCGAGTCGCACCGCCTGGTGCCCAGCCACTCGCGCCGCCCCGAGCGCCTGGACCAGGCGGCCGACGCCTACCGCAAGGCGGCCGCCGCGGCCGCCGACGCCGCCCGGGCGGCCGCCGAACCCGAGCCGATGGTGCGGCTGGCGGCCCGCGCGCACCACTGGCGCGGCGACGCGTACGAGACGGCCCGCCGGCCCCGCGCCGCCGCCGACGCCTACCGGGCGGCGCTGCGCGAGTGGCGCCAACTCCCCGACGACGGAGGCGAGGAGGGCCGCGACACCGGCGCGCGCCTGGACGCCCTGACCAGTTGAGCCGCACGTCACCCCCGTACAGGCCGAACTCCCGTGCGGGCAGGCGTGGTTGCCGCGCGCCTGGTGGGGCACCATGGACCTGACGGGCGGTCGGGGCGGGCGGTGGCAGCACGGCGGGAGCGCGGGGCGGGCAGCACACCTTTAGGTTCGGGGAGGAGCACGATGGAGGAACGACCCAACGAAGGCGCGGAGCCGTACACCGAACCCGCCCTTCGCGAGGCCGGGATCGACCTGCTCGGCATGGACCTGGAGCAGTTGCGCACCGTGCAGCACCCGGTACTGTCCGCGCTGGTCGGCGACTTGCGCGCACGGGTGGCGAAGCCGGGCAGCGAGGCGCTGTGGGGGTTCGACAACGACACGTGAGCGCCGCCGCGCGCCGGCTCTCTTCCGGCCGCGCTCCGGAAGGGATACGGCCATTTCACCGGACGGGTGTTTGCCGCCCCGCAACTGGCGGGAACAACCGCGGGGGCCGGCGGGAAGCCCCTCGATGGCCCGCGCCCGGGGGAGGTGAGGACGTGCGGCACACGGCCGGGCCACCCGGACGCCCGCCCTTTCCGATCCGGCAGTTCATCCTCAAGACGCACAGCCGCTGCAACCTCGCCTGCACCTACTGCTACCTGTACGCGGGCCCCGACCGCACCTGGCGCGACCGCCCCCGGGTGCCCGCCGCCGAGGTGACCGCGCGCACCGCCGCGCGCATCGCCGAGCACGCCGCCGCGCACCGCCTGAGCGAGGTCGCCGTGGTCTTCCACGGCGGGGAGCCGCTGCTCGCCGGCGCCGAACGCCTCGCCGCCGACCTCGACGTGATCCGCCGGGCGCTGCCGCCCGGCTGCACCGTGCACGGCAGCGTGCAGACCAACGCCACCCTGCTCACCCGCGACCGGGTGCGCACCCTCGCCCGCGCCGGGCTGCGGATCGGCGTCAGCCTCGACGGCGGGCTGCCCCACCACAACCGCGAGCGGGTGGACCACGCCGGGCGCCCCTCGTGGCCGGCGGCCGCCGCGGGCCTGCGGCTGCTGGCCGCCCACGCGCCCGAGGCGTACGGCGGCGTGCTGTGCGTCGTCGACCTGCGGCACGACCCGGTCGAGGTCTACGACGCGCTGCTCGCCTTCGGCCCGCCCGCGGTCGACCTGCTGCTGCCGCACGGCAACTGGAGCGCCCCGCCCCCCGGCCTGCCCGCCGCGCCCGACGACCCCGCGCCGTACGGCAGTTGGCTGACGGCCGTCTTCGACCGCTGGTGGGACGCGCCCGAACGCCGCACCCGGATACGGCTGTTCGAGGAGTGCGTCGCCCTGCTGCTCGGCGTGCCCGCCGCCATCGAACGGCTCGGCCTCCAGCCGTTCACCGCGGTGGTGGTCGAGACCGACGGCAGCATCGAACAGGTCGACTCGCTCAAGTCCGCGTACGAGGGCGCCGCCGCGACCGGCCTCGACGTCTTCCACCACAGCTTCGACGACGCGCTGGCCCACCCCGGCGTCGCCGCCCGGCAGGCCGGCCTCGCCGCGCTGGGCGCCACCTGCCGGGCCTGCGCCCTGGTCGCGGTCTGCGGCGGCGGCCACTACGCCCACCGCTACCGGGCCGGCGCCGGCTTCCGCAACCCGTCGGTGTACTGCGCCGACCTCGCCCACCTCGTGCGCCACACCGCCCGCCGGCTCGCCCAGGCGGCCGGTACCGGGTCCGGCCGCCACACGACCCGGGAGACCATCCGGTGAACCCGCTCGGCACCCCTGGCCCCACCACCCCGCCCCGCGGGCCCGGCGCCCCCGGCGGCGCCGGCCGCGACGGGCTGCCCGCCGACATGCTGCCGGTGCTCGGCAGCACCGGCAGCACCCCGGGCCTGCTCGACCTGCTCGTCGCGCACCAGCACGCGCGGCGGCTGCTGACGCTGCGCGCCCTGCTGGAGGCGGTCGCGACCGCCCCCGCCGGGACCCTGCCCGAGGGCACCGCCGACCGGGTGCTGCGCGACTGGCGGCTGCTGGAGGCCGCCGACCGCGCGGACAGCGCCGCCACCCGGCGGGTCGTGCAGTACCCGCACACCGGGGCCTGGGCGGAGCGCTGCCTACGCGCGTTGACGCGGCCCGGGCAGGCGCACCGCGCCGCCGCGGAGCTGCCGCACCTGGCCGCGCTCGCGGCGGCCGCCGCCGCCCGCGCCGGTCTGCGCTTCACCGTCGACGTACCCGCGTACGGCGGGGAGTTGCGGCTGCCCACGATCGGCGGCCACCGGCCGGGCCGCGCGGCAGGCGCCGCGAGGTGCGCGCCCGGCGGCCCCGGACCGGTCGGACCCGGTGGACCCGGTGGACCCGGTGGACCCGTCGGAACCGGCGGAACCCGCGGCCAAGGACCCGGCGACCCCGCCCCCGTACCCGCCCCCGTACCCACCGTCCGCGTCGTCGGCGAACCCCACCGGCTGTGGCTCCTCCCGCTGCCGCCCGACGGCACCCGGCCCCCGGCCCCCGGCCCCGGCGCCGTCGAGGTCCGCGAGGGCCCCGACGGCATCTGGCGCTCCGCCGCCCCCGGTTGGCGCCCGCTCCAGGCGCTGCGCCACCCCGACGGCCGCGCCGTCCTCATCGACGACGTGGACCCCTACCGCGACGAGGAGCGCCGCACCAACCCCTACGGCCTTGACCTCGCCGACCGGCTCGACCCCGCCGGGCACGCCGCGTGGCGGACCGCCTGGCGCGACGCGCGGCCCTGGCTGCGGCTGGGCGGCACCACCCGGGCCCAGGAGGTGGCCGCGCTGCTGGACTGCGTGGTGCCGCTGACCGGCGCGCCCGGCGCGCAGTGCAGCGCCACCCGCGGCGAGGCGTTCGGGGCACTGCTGTCCAGCACCCCGCGCGACGGCCTGGAGCTGGCCGCCACACTGGTGCACGAACTCCAGCACGCCAAGCTGCTGGCCGTCTCCCAGCTGGTGGTGCTGCACACCGCCGACGACGCGCCCGGCTACTTCGCGCCCTGGCGCCCCGACCCGCGGCCCTTCGACGGGCTCTTCCACGGCGCCTACGCCCACCTCGCGCTCGCCGACTTCCACCTGCGGGCCGCCACCGCGCTGACCGACCCGGCCCGCCGGGACGCCGCCTGGGCCGACCACTGCCGCTGCCGGGAGCAGGTCGGCGCCGCGCTGCCCCAACTGCTCGGCGCCCGGGCCCTGACCCGGCAGGGCCGGGCGCTGGCCACCGCGATGGCCGCGCACCACGCCCGGTTGGCGGAACACGCCCCGCCCGACGGCCATTTGGCCCGCGCGAGCGCCTATGTGGAGACCGCCCGGGCCATCTGGCGCAGAAGACGGGCGCAGACTGCCACGAACGGGCGCGAACCGGCATGACGGCACGTCAACGGGGGAGCATTCGGTGTAGTTTCTGACGCAGTCACCTGTCGCACCGTCAGAGCACTCTGCGCGCACAACGAGGGAGTCGGTCGCATGGCCGGAGGGCGGAACACCGCTTCAGCAGCAGCCGCACGGGGACCGGTGACGATCAGCTTCGCCGGGTACAACCGGGCGTGGGCGGCATGGATCGCCAGCCGGCTGGAGCGGCACGGCCTCCAGGTGTCGATGCAGCGCTGGGACCTGCTGCCGGGGACCAGCGTGCAGCAGGGCCTGCGCGACCTGCTGCTGTCCGAGGGCCGGGTGCTGGTGGTGCTCAGCGAGTGGTACTTCCGGCTCGGCCCGCGTGACCCGGAGGAGTGGAACGAGGCGCTGCGCGAGGTCGTCCCCGAGCACAGCGACCGCTTCGCCGCGGTGTGCGTCACCGCCGCCTCGCTGCCCAGCGCCGCGGCCTCGCTCAGCGCGGCCGACCTGTGGGGACTGGGCGCGGCGGAGGCCGAGCGTCGGGTGCTGTCCCGGCTGGGCGTCTCCCCGCCGCGCTCGTCCGCCGGCGACACCCTCAGCGGCGCCGGCGGCCCCCGCTTCCCGCTGGAGCAGCCCTCGGTGTGGGGCGGCGTGCCGCGCCGCAACACCCGCTTCACCGGCCGCGAGGCGCTGCTGTACGGGCTGTACCAGCAGTTGACCGCCGCCGAGCCCGGCGCGGCCGTCGTCACCCTGCACGGCCTGTCCGGCGTCGGCAAGACCCATATCGCCACCGAGTTCGTGTACCGGTTCGGCCTGGAGTACGACGTGGTGTGGTGGGTGCGCGCTTCCGAGCGCGGCACCCTGCGCGAGAAGCTCGCCGGCCTCGCCCCCGCCCTCGGCCTGGTCACGGGGCGGGAGTACGGCGAGCGGCTGCGGGCGGTGCGCGACGCGCTGCGCCGCGGGGACCCGTACTTCCGGTGGCTGGTGGTGCTGGACGGCGCGGACCAGCCCGAGGAGATCCACGACCTGGTGCCGACCGGGCCGGGACATGTGCTGATCACCTCGCAGAACCGGGAGTGGGGCGAGCACAACAGCGCCCTGATCGAGGTGCCCGTCTACGACCGCGACGAGTCGGTGGCGTTCGTACGCCGCCGGGCGCCGCGGCTGGACAACGCCGACGCGGACAAGCTCGCCGAGGCGCTGGGCGACCTCGCGCTGGCCCTGGACCAGAACGCGGGCGCCCTCAACGACTCGAACATGCCGGTCGACGAGTACATCGAACTGCTGCGGCACGGCGCCGACGTGGAGCCCGGTCTGAAGGTCGCCGCCGACTTCCAGATGACGTACTTCACCGCCTTCTCGATACTCCTCAACCGGCTGCGCGAGGACAAGCCGGAGGCGGTCGACCTGCTGCGGCTGTGCGTGTTCTTCGCGCCCGGGCCGATCCCGGTCCGGCTGCTGCGCGACCTGCCGATCCGCGACGTGCCCGAGCGGCTCGCCGGGCTCATCGAGGACCCGCTGCTGTGGAACTCCGCCATCGGCAAGCTCGCCCAGTGGTCGGTGATCCAGTCCGACCCGCAGGAGACCGACACCGAGGAGTCGGCCGGCTCCACCGACGTCGTCCAGATGCACCGGCTGGTCTACCAGGCGGTGCGCGCCGACATGCCCCGCGAGGAGCAGAGCCTGTACTCGCGGGTGGTGCGCAAGCTGCTCGCCGCCGCCGACCCCGGCCGCCCCAACGACACCCGGCTGTGGCAGCGCTACGCCGAGATCGTGCCGCACCTGGAGGCGTCCGGCGCGCTCAGCTCGACCAACCCCGAGATCCAGTCGACCGTCCTGAACTGCCTGCGCTACCTGTACTTCTCGGGCGAGTACCGCGCCGCCCAGCGGATCGCCGCGGCCGCCGCCGAGATCTGGCCGCGGCTGCTGGAACCGGACCACCCCCGGCTGTGGGACCTGCTGCACAACCAGGCCAACGCCATCCGGGCCACCGGCGACTACACCACCACCGAGGCCATCGACCGCCGCGCGCACGCCCGGCTCAGCGCCGACCGCGGCCCCAACGACCTGCTGGCGCTGCGCGCGGCCGGCAGCCTCGCCGCGGACCTGCGGGCGCTGGGCGAGTACGACGAGGCGCTCGACCTGTCCCAGCGGGTCCGCGACAGCTACCGCGAACTGCTCGGCCCGCAGGACGCCCGCACCCTGGTCGCGCAGAACAACATCGCCGTCACCTACCGCCTGCTCGGCCGCTACCACGACGCGCTGGAACTGGACCGGCAGACCATGGAGGCGCTGCGCGAGCAGTTGCGCGACCGGCACAACCTGACGCTGTCGTCGGAGAACTCCTACGCCCACGACCTGCGGCTGCTCGGGCGCTACGAGGACGCCACCTCGGTCCAGGAGCGCAACGCCGACATCCACCGCATGGTGCTCGGCCCGGACAACCCGCAGACGCTGCGCGCCCAGCACAATCTCGCGCTGTGCCACCAGCGCGGCGGCGACCGGCCCAAGGCGGCCGTCTTGCTCGCCTCGCTGCTGGAGCGCTGCGAGCGGGTGCTCGGCGACAGCGATCCGCTGACCGTGCGGGTGGCGGCCACCTTGTCGACCTTCGAGCGCGAGCACGGCGACCTGGACCGCGCCCGCGAGCTGGGCGAGGCCGTGCTGTCCCGCTACCGCACGCAGTTCGGCGCCGGCCACCCGTACACCGCGGGCGCGCTCGCCAACCACGGGCTGCTGCTGCGGGCGGCCGGCGAGCGCCAGCAGTCCCAGATCGAGGTGGAGGACGCGCTCGCCGCGATGAGCCGCGTCGTGGGCGAGGAGCACCCCTGGACGCTGGGCTGCGCGCTCAACGTCGCCGCGGCCCGCAACTTCGCCGGGGACCCGGAGGGCGCCGCCGAGCTGAGCCGGATCACCGCGGACCGGGCCGCCGCCCGGCTCGGCAAGGACCACCCGCTCAGCCTGTCCTGCCGGGTCGCGCTCGCCACCGACCTGCGGAACCTGCGGCGCCGCCCGGAGGCCGACAAGGTCGAGGAGGAGGCGCTCGAGGCGCTCGCCCGCACGCTCGGCCCGCAGCACCCGCACACCATCTCCGGGCGCTCCCGCAGCCGCCCGTACTGGGACTTCGAACCGTTCAGCTCCTGACCGGGCCGCGCACGCCGCGACCCGCGCACGCCACCACCGCCTTGGGGGACGAGGAAGATGCCCGTAGTCAGCGGCCCGCCCGGCGCCTCGGGCGCGCCGCCGGTCCAGGTCCAGGTCGAGGTCCAGCCCGGCCCGGCGCAGCAGTCCGGCCCGGCCGGCCCCGCCGAGGGCGTGTACGGCGCCACCCGCGGCAATCCGGCCCGGCGCGTCGCCGAACTGTCCCGCGACGTGTACGACGACGGCATCGCGCTCGCCTGCCGCTGCGCGGAGGTCGCCGCCGCCCGGTTCCGGGCGCTGCCGGACGGCACCCGGCCGCAGGAGGTCGAGATGCAGTTCGGCATCAAGATGGACGCCTCGCTCGGCGCCTACGTCGTGCAGAGCTCCGCCGAGGCCCAGTTACAGGTGACGTTCCGCTGGCACACCGGCGCCGCGTCGTGACGGCCGGGATCACGATCCTGCCGTACAGCTACGTCGTCGGCCAGGAGGAGCTGAAGCTCGCGCTGGAGCTGAACTTCATCGCCGAGGCGATCGGCGGGGTGCTGATCTCCGGTCAGCCGGGCACCGCGAAGTCCACCGTGGTGCGGGCGTTCGCGCTGATGGCCCGCGGCCGGCTGCCGGTCACCCTCACCATCGACGCCACCGACGACCGCGTCCTGGGCGGCTGGGAGCTCAACGCGCTGCTGCGCGGCGAGACGACGGAGCAGCCCGGGCTGCTGGAGGCCGCCCACGCGGACGGCCTGCTCTACATCGACGAGGTCAACCTCCTCAACGACCACGTGGTCAACATCATCCTCGACGTGTCCTCCACCGGTGTGCTGTCGGTGCAGCGGGAGGGCCTGGACAAGGTGATGAGCGTCCGGTTCGGCCTGGTCGGCACGATGAACCCCGAGGAGGGCGGGCTGCGGCCCCAACTCCTGGACCGGTTCGGCCTGATGGCCACCGCCCAGCCGCTCGACACCGCCGGGCGGCACGCGATGCTGCGCGCGGTGCTGCGGTTCGACGAGGAGAGCGCGGACCCCGGATCGGTGTGGCTGGCCGAGGGGCGCCGGCTGGACCGGGAGCGCCGCGACCAGTTGCTGGCGGCCAGGGCCCGGCTGTTCGACGTCGAGGTCGGCGACGACGTCGTCGGGCTCTGCGCGAAGACCGCCGCCGCCTTCCAGGTGGTCGGGCACCGCGGCGAGGTGGTCATGCTCCAGGCCGCCCGCGCCCAGGCCGCCGCCGAGGGCGCCCCCGCGGTGACCGCCGCCCACCTGCGGGTCACCGCGCCGCTCGCGCTGCGGCACCGGCGCCCCGAGAGCACCCACGGCGGCTCGGCCGACTGGGCGCCGGACGACCTCGAACGCCTCGACCAGCTGCTGTCATGACCGGCCGCGACCCCGCCGATGCGTCGTTCGGCCGCCTCCTGCGGGTGTTCGCCTGCGCCGCCGCCGACCCCCGCCTGTCCGGCGTCCTACTCTTCGACGTCCCGCCGGCGCTGACCGCCGAGGTCGTCGGCCTGTTCTCCGCGGCCGTCGCCGAGGGCGGGCAGGTGGTGCACCTCGGTGCGGCCGTACGCGAGGACGACCTGTGGTCGCGGACGCGGCTGCGGCCCGCACGCGGGCGGATCGCGCTGGACGTGCTCCCCGGGGACCTGGTGGAGGCCGACCCGGCCGCGCCGCCGCGCGCGGTGGTCGTGCCGGACCTGGCCCGCCTGCCGCTGCCGGGGCTGCGGGCAGCGGTCACCGTGCTGGGTGCGGAGGCGGCCTCCGTCGAGCGGCACGGGGCCAGCGCGACCTGGCGGCCGCGCGCCCGCTGGCTCGCCTTCTGCCGCACCGAGGACGCCGGACGGGTCTCCCCGCACCTGCTCGACCGCTTTCCGCTGCGCTTGGCGGTGCCCGGACTGCGGCTGCCTGCTGACCGGACTGCTGCTGACCGGCTGCCCGTCGACCGGACTGCTGCCGACCGTCTGGCCGCCGACCGCTTGCCCGCTGACCGGCTGCCCGCTGACGGTCCGGCCGCCGACGGTCCGGGTGCAGACCGTCCGGCCGGCGGCCGGACTGCCGCCGACCGGACTGCCGCCGACCGGACTGCCGCCGACGGTCCGGGCGCCGACCGTCTGGCCGCCGACCGGACTGCTGCTGATCGTCCGGCCGCAGACCACCTGCCCGCTGACAGCCCGGCCGCCGACGGTCCGGGCGTAGACCGTCTGGCCGCCGACCGGCTGCCCGCCGACGGTCCGGCCGTAGACCGTCTGGCCGCCGACCGGCTGCCCGCCGACGGTCCGGGCGCTGACGGTCCGGCCGGTGACCGGCTGCCCGCTGACGGTCCGGCGGCTGGCCGCCCGGCCGCCGGGCGGTACCGCCGACCGCCGCTCGACGAGGAGGCGCTCGCCCGCGTCGCGGAGCAGCCCGGGGAGCGGCGGGCCCTCGCGCTGGCCCGCATCGCCCGCGCGCTGGCCGGCCTCGCCGACCCCGCCGCGCCCGCCACCACCGCCGCCCATGTCGCCGAGGCGGCCCGGCTGATCGGGCTCGCACCGGACCGCCCGCCCGCGCCCGACACCGACCGGCCGCGGCCGGACCGCCCCGAGCCGCTGCCGCCGCCCGAGCCGCCCGCCGCACCGCCGCAGCCGGAGGGCGCCGAGCCGGGCTCGGCGGTCCACACGACCGAACTGCCCGCCCCCGGCCCGGAAGAACCGCTCACCCCCTTCGCCGACCCGGCGCCCGCCCGGCCCGAGCCCGGCGGCCCCTACCCCGAGGACGAGGCCGAGCCGCTGCGGGAGTACGCGCCGCTGCGCGCGGCCTGGCGGCGCGCCTCCGGCCCGGCCGCCGACCGCGGCCCGGTCACCGGCATCCGCCGCGCCACCGACCTGCGGGACCTCGCACTGGTGCCGACCGTCATCGAGGCGGCCAAGCACCAGCGGCTGCCCGGCCGGGTCCGCGACCGCGGCGCCCTGGCCATCACCGCGGGCGACCTGCGCAGCCACGCCCGCGCCGCGGAACCCGAGCGGATGCTGGTGCTGCTGCTGGACCACACCAGCCGGCCCGGGCCGGACTGGCAGCAGGCCATCGCCCCGTACGTGCAGTGGGCGTACGCCGCCCGCGCCACCGTCGCCGTGGTCGAGGTCGGCGGCGCGCCCACCGCCGACGAGCTGCGCGCGCACACCTTCCACGCCCGCAACGTGCTCGACCCGCGGCTGGCCGAGGCACTGGAGCGCACCCCGGGCCGGGCCAGCCCGCTCGCCCACGGGCTGCTGCTCGCCGCCCAGTTGGTGCGCCGCGCGTTCCAGCAGCAGCCGACCGCGCTCGCCGAGGCATGGCTGGTCGTCGCCAGCGACGGCCGCGGCAACATACCCTTGCGCACCAGCCTGACCGGGATGCACGAGGGGCCGGTGGGCCGGCGCGGGGTGCAGGACGCGCTCGTCGCGGCCGGCCAGTTCGGCGCGATGGGCCGGATGCGGCTGCACACGGTCGTGCTGGACACCGGCGCGCAACCGTACGCGGAGCTGCCGTTCGAGCTGGCCGACGCGCTCGGCGGGAGCGTGGTGGCCGGGCCCGCGACGGAGGGGGACGAGGATGCCGCCGGCTGACCGGATGCGGCGGGCCACCGCGTGGATCACCGGGGTCCGCGGCGCGGCGGGCGCCGGCCCGCGCAGCCCGCGGCCGGCGCCGCTGCCCGTGCCGCGCCCGGCCCGCGCACCGGACGCGGCGGTCCCGGACACCCCGCCCGAGGCGCTGGGCACCGCCACCACCGACCCCACCGGGCGGCTGCCGGGCGGCCTCGCCCAACTCCGGGTGCAGCGCGCCCGGTCCGCCGCCGGCGAGCCCGCGTACGTGCTCACCGGCACCTGCGGCGGGTCCGAGGAGGAGCGCCCGTACGGGCCGCCCGAGCCCCAACTGCCGCCCACGGACATCAATCTGGCCCGGGTGCACGCCGCCGGCGCGGTGCCCAGCCAGTTCTACCGCGCGGTGCGGCACTGGTCGCAGCTGCAACGGCCGCTGGTCGGCTGGCTCAACGACCAGCGGGCCCGGCACGGCGCCGCGCTGCACGTGGTGGTCTGGGACGACACCGACTACGAGATCCCGTGGGAACTGCTGCTGCTCACCACCGGCGACGGCGGTCCCGACCTGCCGCTGGGGGCCGCCGTGCCGGTGGCGCGCTGGACCACGATCCGGGAGCTGCGGCGCCCGCTGCTGGACGTGCCCGCGGACTGCTCGGGCCGGGTCCTCGGCTACTTCGACGGGCGGATGCGCCAGGACATCGACGTCTTCGCGCCCTTCGACCACGAACCGCACACCGACGTGGACCGCTTCCTGGACCGCCTCGACGAGCGCCGCCGCGACCCCGACCGCCCGGACCACCCCGACAACCCCGGCCGCGCGGACCGCCCCGACCACCCGGACCGCCCCGGCGACCCGCACCACCCCGGCCTCGGCCTGGTCTACATGGGCTGCCACGGCACCCACGGAAAGCGCATCGACGACCTCACGGCGGGCATGCTCACCTGGCACGAGATGGACGAGCCGGCGATGCGCGCACTGCGGGGCGGCACCGGGAGCGACGGCACCCTGGTCTGCCTCAACGTCTGCCACTCCGGGCGGCTGGTGGAGAACAAGGGCGGCGGTGAGGACGCGTTGCGCGGCTTCTCCGAACTCTTCCTGCGCAAGGGCGCCAAGGCGTGCATCGCCACCCGCGGCGAGGTCGGCGAGAGCGAGGCGCGCGCCCTGCTGCGGCACCTGGTGAAGTACGCCCGCGAGCGGCCGGGCGTACCGCTGGCCCACATGCTCCGCGACTTCCGGGCGCTGGCGGTCGGCCAGCTGCCCCGGCGGCTCCCGCGCACCCGGGAGCCCGGCGGCGGCCAGGACGTCGAGGCCCAGCGCCGGGTGCTCACGCTGCTCTACCACTTCATGTACGTCTACTACGGGCACCCGCTGACCACGCTCCGGCTCACCTCCGGCCGCCGCGGACCGGAGGCGCGGTGAGCGGCGAGGGCGCGCGGCTGCGCGTCGAACCGGTCGTGGCCCGGCCGCGCGTGGCGGAGGCAGGCCGCGGCTACCTGGTCACCGTGGACCTGCGCAGCACCTGCGACCCCGGCGAATGGCCCTACGAGCAGGAGGAGTTCGCGTTCGGTGTCGCGCTGGACGGCGGCCCCGAACTGCTCTGCGAGGCGCTCGGCCACCCCTCAGTGGTGCTGCACCGCTTCGGCGGCACCTACGGTCCGGCGCGGTTCGTGGTCACCGCGAACGGCCGCCCGGGCCCTGCCGAGTTGCGGCTGTCGGTGTTCAACGGGCACGGCGTGCCGGTGCGTACGGCCGGGCTGCCGGTGCGGATCGTGGCCACGGGAGCTGCGGCCGCCCTCCCCGTCGAGGGCGTCGCGGTACTGGCCGCGCCTGGCCGGACCGGTGGCCCGCCACCCGCCCACCGCGTCACCGTCAGCTACGCCGGCACCGACCGGCCCTGGGCGGTGTGGATCGCGCACCGCCTCGAACTTCAGAGCGTCCAGGTGTCGTTGCAGCGCTGGAACGTCGCGCCGGGCGCCTCGGTCGAGCAGGGCCTGCGGGACCTGCTGCTGTCGGGCAACCGGGTGCTGGTGGTACTCAGCGCCTGGTACTTCCGGCTGGGCCTGCGCGACCCGCAGGAGTGGAACGAGGCGCTGCGCGCGGTGGTCCCGGCGCATGCCGGCCACTTCGCCGCAGTCCGCGTCAGCGCCGCCGAACTGCCCGCCGCCGCAGCCTTGTTGGAGGGCGCCGACCTGTGGGACACCGCCGCGCCGGAAGCCGAGGCGCGGCTGCTCGCGGCGCTGGGCGTCGAGCGCGCCCAGCCGCCGGAGCAGACCGCGGACGGCCCGCGCTTCCCGCTGGAGCAGCCGGCGGTGTGGGGCGGTGTGCCGCGCCGCAACACCCGCTTCACCGGCCGCGAGGAGGTCCTCACCGCGCTGCACCGCCGGCTCGCCGAGGCCCCGTCGGGCGCCGCGGTGAGCACGCTCATCGGCCTGTCCGGCGTCGGCAAGACCCATGTCGCCACCGAGTTCGTCCACCGCTTCGCCGCCGAGTACGACGTGGTGTGGTGGGTGCCCGCCGGGGAGCGCGGCACCCTGCGCGAGCACCTGGCCGGCCTCGCGCCCGTCCTGGGCCTGGTGACCGGACGGGAGTACGGCGAGCGGTTGCGGGCGGTGCGGGACGCGCTGCGCCGCGGGGACCCGTACGCGCGGTGGCTGGTGGTGCTGGACGGCGCGGACCGGCCGGAGGACGTCCACGACCTGCTGCCGGCCGGGCCGGGACAGGTGCTGATCACCTCGCAGAACCGGGAGTGGGGCGAGTACAACAGCGCCCTGGTCGAGGTGCCCGTCTACGACCGGGACGAGTCGGTGGCGTTCGTACGGCGCCGGGCGCCGCGGCTGGACGACGCCGACGCGGACAAGCTCGCCGAGGCGCTGGGCGACCTGCCGCTGGCGCTGGACCAGAACGCGGGCGCGCTCAACGACTCGCTCATGCCGGTCGACGAGTACGTCGAACTGCTGCGCCGCGGCACCGAGGTGGAGTCCGGTCTGAAGGTCGCCGCGGACTTCCAGATGACGTACTTCACCGCGTTCTCGATCCTGCTGAACCGGTTGCGGGAGGACCGGCCCGAGGCGGTGGACCTGCTGCGGCTGTGCGTGTTCTTCGCGCCGGGCCCGGTCCCGGTCCGGCTGCTGCGCGACCTGCTCGGCCGCGGCGCCGCCGGCGGGGACGCCGGCGGGGACGACGGCACCGGCGCCGAGATCCCCCCCGAACTCGCCCGGCTGACCGCGGACCCCGAGGCGTGGGACGCGGCCGTCGGCAAGCTCGCCCAGTGGTCGGTGATCCAGTCCGACCCGCAGGAGAACGGCGCCGTGGAGCCGGCCGGCTCCACCGACGTCGTCCAGATGCACCGGCTGGTCTACCAGGCGGTCCGGGCCGACCTGCCCGAAGAGGAGCGCAGCCGCTACTCCCGGGTGGTGCGCGCCGCCCTGGTCGCCGCCGACCCCGGCCGCCCCAACGAGCCCGCCCACTGGCCGCGTTACGCCCAGATCGTGCCGCACCTGGAGGCATCCGGCGCCCTGGAGACCGCCGACCCGGCCGTCCAGACCACCGTGATCCGCTGCCTGCGCTACCTCTTCCTGTCCGGCGAGTACGGCGCCGGCCTGCGCACCGCCGCCCGCGCCAACGAGTACTGGCCGCAGCTGCTCGACCCCGGCGACGCCCGGCTGTGGGACCTCGCGCACAACCGCGCCAACCTGCTGCGCGCGCTCGGCGAGTACACCGAGAGCGAGGCCCTGGACCGGGACGCCTACGAACGGCTGAGCGCCGACCGCGGCCGGGACGACGTGCTGGTCCTGCGCGCCGCCGGCAGTCTCGCCGCCGACCTGCGCCAACTGGGCCGCTACCACGAGGCGCTGGACCTCGCCGAGCTGGTGCGCACCGGCTACCACCGGATCGGCGACGAGGGCGGCGAGCTGACCGCGCAGAACAACGTGGCCGTCACCTACCGCCTGCTCGGCCGCTACACCGAGGCCCTGGAACTGGACCGGCGCACCCTGGCCGCCCAGCGCGACCGGCTCGGCGCCCGCCACGCCCGCACCCTGTCCTCGGCCGACTCCTGGGCGCTCGACCTGCGCCTGCTCGGCCTGACCGAGGAGGCGCTGCGCGCCCAGGAGATCAACTGCGCCCGGCACGCGGAGGTGCTGGGCCCGGACAACCCCCAGTCGCTGCGCGCCGAGCACAACCTCGCCGAGTGCCAGGGCCAGGCGGGCGACGGGCCGGGGGCGCTGGCGACCCTCGGGCGGCTGGTGAACCGCTGCGAGCGGGTGCTCGGCGAGACCGACCCGCTGACGCTGCGCGTCACCGCGTCGTACTCCTGCCACGAGCGCGCCCACGGCGACCTGGACCGGGCACGGGCGCTGACCGGCACCGTACTGGACTGCTACCGGCGGCAGTTGGGCGGCGAGCACGCGTACACCGCCGGCGCGCTCGCCAACCACGCGCTGGTGCTGCGGGCGGCGGGGGAGCGGATCGAGGCGGACACGCGGGCACAGGCGGCGCTGGCGGCGATGGAGCGCGCGGTCGGCCCGGACCACCCCTGGACGGCCGGCTGCGCCCTGAACGCCGCCGTGGTGCGGCAGGAGGCCGGCGACCCCGCTGCCGAAGAGGCGGCCCGGGACGCGGCCGCCCGCGCCGAACGGGCCCTCGGCCCGGCCCATGTGCTCACCGCGATGTGCCGCTCCGCCCACGCGGCGGCGCTGCGGGGCGCCGGCCGCGCGGCCGAGGCGGACCTGCTCGACCAGGACGCCGTGCGGGCCCTGACCGCCGCGCTCGGCCCCGGCCACCCGCGGACGGCCGCGGCCAGGGCCGGCGCCCTGCCGTGCTGGGACTTCGAGCCGTTCAGCGCGTGAGCGCCGGGAACGGCCGCCGGCCCCCTGCCCGGGACGGGGCAGGGGGCCGGCGGCCGTACGGGGCCCGGGGCTGAGCCGGGCCGGAGGTCAGATCTCGAAGACCTCGTTCACCAGGTTCTGCTGCTGCTCCTGGTGCCGCTTCGCCGAGCCCACCGCGGGCGACGACGAGGACGGGCGGGAGACCCGGCGCAGCCGGTCCGCGTTGTCCGGGGCGGCACCCAGCACCAGGTCGAGGTGGTCGATCAGGTTGAGCGCGATGAACGGCCACGCCCCCTGGTTGGCCGGCTCCTCCTGGGCCCACACGAACTTCTGGGCCTTGGTGAAGGGCGCCAGCGCCTGCTGGATCTCCGTGCCGGGCAGCGGGTAGAGCCGCTCGATCCGGATGATGGCGACATCGCCCGCGCCGCGCTTCTCCCGCTCGGCGATCAGGTCGTAGTAGACCTTGCCGGTGCAGAAGACGACCTTGCGGACCGCCTCGGGCTGCACCGTGGTGTCACCGATCACCGGCTGGAACTGGCCGGTGGTGAAGTCCTCGGCCTTCGACGCCGCCGCCTTCAGCCGCAGCATCGACTTCGGGGTGAAGACGATCAGCGGCTTGTGGTGCGGGTTGTGCACCTGCCAGCGCAGCAGGTGGAAGTAGTTCGCCGGGGTGGTCGGGAACGCGACCGTCATGTTGTTCTGCGCGCACAGCTGGAGGTAGCGCTCGATCCGGGCCGAGGAGTGGTCCGGGCCCTGGCCCTCGTAGCCGTGCGGCAGCAGCAGGGTGACGCCGGAGGTCTGGCCCCACTTCTGCTCGGCCGCCGAGATGTACTCGTCGATGATCGAGGAGGCGCCGTTGGCGAAGTCGCCGAACTGGGCCTCCCACATCACCAGCGCGTCCGGCCGGGCCAGCGAGTAGCCGTACTCGAAGCCCATCGCCGCGTACTCGCTGAGCAGCGAGTCGTAGACGTTGTAGCGGGCCTGGTCCTCGGACAGGTACAGCAGCGGGGTGTAGTCCTCGCCGGTCACCCGGTCGATGAGCACCGCGTGCCGCTGGCCGAAGGTGCCGCGCCGGGAGTCCTGGCCGGCCAGCCGGACCGGGGTGCCCTCCAGCAGCAGCGAGCCGATCGCCAGCGTCTCGCCCATGCCCCAGTCGATGGTGCCGTCCTCGACCATGGCCGCCCGGCGCTGAAGCTGCGGCAGCAGCCGCGGGTGCACCGTGACGTGGTCGGGGATGTTCACCTGGGACTCGGCGATCCGCTTGACCACCTCGGTGCTGACCGCGGTCGGCACCGCGACCGGGAACTCCGCCTGGCTGTCCTGGCTCTGGCTCTCCGCCGGCGCCGCGACGGCCTCGCGGACCTCGGTGAAGACCTTCTCCAGCTGCCCCTGGTAGTCCTGGAGCGCCTGCTCGGCCTCCTCCAGGGTGATGTCGCCGCGGCCGATCAGCGACTCGGTGTAGAGCTTGCGCACCGAGCGCTTCTTGTCGATCAGGTCGTACATCAGCGGCTGGGTGAACGCCGGGTTGTCCGACTCGTTGTGGCCGCGGCGCCGGTAGCAGATCAGGTCGATCACGACGTCCTTGTTGAACGCCTGCCGGAACTCGAAGGCCAGCCGCGCCACGCGGACCACGGCCTCCGGGTCGTCGCCGTTGACGTGGAAGATCGGCGCCTCGATCATCCGGGCCACGTCGGTGCTGTACATCGACGAGCGCGCGGACTCCGGGGCGGCGGTGAAGCCGACCTGGTTGTTGATCACCACGTGCACGGTGCCGCCGGTGCGGTAGCCGCGCAGCTGCGACATGTTGAGCGTCTCGGCCACCACGCCCTGGCCGGCGAAGGCCGCGTCGCCGTGCAGCGCGACGGGCAGCACCGTGAAGTCGGTGCCCGCCTTGTTGATGACGTCCTGCTTGGCGCGGGCGATGCCCTCGATGACCGGGTCGACGGTCTCCAGGTGCGAGGGGTTCGCGGCCAGCGAGACGTTGATCTGCTCGCCGTCCAGGCCGGTGAAGGTGCCCTCGGCGCCCAGGTGGTACTTCACGTCGCCGGAGCCGTGCATCGACTTCGGGTCGAGGTTGCCCTCGAACTCGCGGAAGATCTGCGCGTACGACTTGCCGACGATGTTCGCCAGCACGTTCAGCCGGCCGCGGTGGGCCATGCCGATGATGACCTCGTCCAGCCGGGACTCCGCCGCCGCGTCCAGCACCGCGTCCAGCAGCGGGATGACCGACTCGCCGCCCTCCAGCGAGAACCGCTTCTGGCCGACGTACTTGGTCTGGAGGAACGTCTCGAACGCCTCGGCGGCGTTCAGGCGGCGCAGGATGCGCAGCTGCTCCTCGCGCTCCGGCTTGGCGTGCGGGCGCTCGATCCGGTCCTGGATCCACTTGCGCTGCTTGGGGTCCTGGATGTGCATGTACTCGACGCCGACGGTGCGGCAGTACGAGTCGCGCAGCACCCCGAGGATGTCGCGCAGCTTCATCAGGGACTTGCCCGCGAAGCCGCCGACGGCGAACTCGCGCTCCAGGTCCCACAGGGTCAGCCCGTGCTCCAGGACGTCGAGGTCCGGGTGCTTGCGCTGCCGGTACTCCAGCGGGTCGGTGTCGGCCATCACGTGGCCGCGCACCCGGTAGGAGTGGATCAGCTCGAAGACCCGCGCGGCCTTGGTGACGTCGTCGTCGTGCCCGGTGTCGATGTCGGTGCGCCACCGCACCGGCTCGTACGGGATACGCAGCGCGGCGAAGATGTCGTCGAAGAAGTCGTTCTCGCCCAGCAGCAGCTGGCTCATGATCCGCAGGAACTCGCCGGACGCCGCACCCTGGATCACCCGGTGGTCGTAGGTGCTGGTCAGCGTCATGACCTTGGAGATGCCCAGCTTGTTCAGGGTGTCCTGGGAGGTGCCCTGGAACTCGGCCGGGTAGTCCATGGAGCCGACGCCGAGGATCACCGACTGGCCGGGCATCAGCCGCGGCACCGAGTGCACCGTGCCCAGGCCGCCGGGGTTGGTCAGCGACGCGGTGACGCCGGAGAAGTCGTCCATGGTGAGCTTGCCCGCGCGGGCCCGCCGGACGATGTCCTCGTACGCCTGCCAGAACTCGAAGAAGTTCAGCGTCTCGGCCTTCTTGATGGCCGCGACGACGAGCTGGCGGTCGCCGTTCGGCTTCACCAGGTCGATGGCCAGACCGAGGTTCACGTGCTCGGGCTTGACCAGCGTCGGCTTGCCGTCCTTCACCGCGAAGGAGTGGTTCATCGACGGCATCGTCTTCAGCGCCTGCACCATGGCGTAGCCGATGAGGTGGGTGAAGGAGACCTTCCCGCCCCGGGCCCGCTTGAGGTGGTTGTTGATCACGATGCGGTTGTCGAAGAGCAGCTTCACCGGGACCGCGCGCACCGAGGTGGCGGTGGGCAGCTCCAGGGAGGCGCTCATGTTCTTGGCGACCGCGGCGGCCGGGCCGCGCAGCTGCACGTACTCCGTCGCGGCGGGCGTGGCGGCGGGCGCGGCGGCCGGCTTCGCGGCGGGCGTGGCCGCGGGCGCCGGGGCGGCCTTGGCCGGGGCCTGGGCGGCGGCGGGCTTCGGGGCCGCGGCGGGAGCCGGCTGGGCCGGCGCGGGAGCGGCGGCCGGAGCCGGGCGGGCCGGGGCCGGGGGCGCCGCGGGAGCCGGGGTGGGAGCCGCGGCGGCCTGCGGGCCGGCCGGGGCCGAGGGCGGCGTGGAGCCGGGTACGCCCGCGCTGGCGCGGGCGGCGGCGCCCGAGGCACCGCCCTGGCCCGCCGGGGCGGCCGGCGCGGCGGAGCCGTCCGGCTTGTAGTCGGCGAAGAAGTCCCACCAGGCTCGGTCTACCGAGTTCGGGTCCTGGAGGTACTGCTGGTAGATCTCGTCCACGAGCCACTCGTTCGGGCCGAAACCCGCTGCGGGGCCCTCGCCCTGCGCTTCGTGGTCGGTGGAGACACTAGAGCTATTGGGGGACTGTGGCGACACGGCGGCAACCGCCCTCTTCCGCTTCACAAGATGGTGGACAGCGGGAATAAAGGCTACGCCTACCTGGCGTCTCCATGCAGTTTAGGGGGGCAGTCGTCGCGTAAGTCACACCCGAAGACTGGTTTCGGGACGGATCGTGGCGGGAAAGTGGTCCCTCTTGCGGGTTTGCCCGTCCGCCGGCGGGCCTCCGGCGGCGGGTCCGCGGGCGTGTTCCGCCCGCCTCGCCGCCCACCCCGCCGACCGCCGCGGCGGCGCCGCGTCAACGCTGCTGCGCCGGCTTCCCCGGGAGGGTGACGTGGATGCGGCAGCCCCGCGGGGATTCGGCCACCTCGATCCGCCCGCCGTGCAGGTCCACCGCCCAGCGCGCGATCGCCAGGCCCAGACCGGTGCCGCCGTCCGTGCCCGGATGGGAGCCGCGGTGGAAGCGGTCGAAGACCCGCACCCGGTCCGCCTCTGGGATGCCCGGCCCCTCGTCGCACACCTCCAGGTCCAGGCTGCCGGGCACCGGCCCGCCCCGGGCCCGTACGGTCACCCGGCCGCCGGGCGGGCTGTGCTTCATCGCGTTGTCCACCAGGTTGGCCACCACCTGGTGCAGCCGCTCCCCGTCGGCGTACGCCACCAGCTCCGGCGGCGAGACGTCCAGGTGCAGCGGCACATCCGCCCGGGCCCGGGTCTGGGCGCCGCCGGACCTGCCGCGGTCCGCGCCCAGGCTCGCCGTCTTCAGCACCGCCGACAGGTACGGCCACACCTCGAACCGCTTGGCGTCCAGCCGCACCGCGCCGCTGTCCAGCCGGGACAGGTCCAGCAGCTGGGTGACCAGCTTGCCCAGCCGCTCCGTCTGCTGGAGGGCCAGCCGCATCGTCTCCGGGTCGGCCGCCGAGACGCCGTCCACCACGTTCTCCAGCACCGCGCGCAGCGCGGCGATCGGCGTGCGCAGCTCGTGCGAGACGTTCGCCACCAGCTCCTTGCGGTGCCGGTCCACGGCGGCCAGGTCGGCCGCCATCCGGTTGAACGTCTCGGCCAGCTCGCCGACCTCGTCGCGGCGCTTGCGGGCCACCCGGCGGCTGTAGTCCCCGCCGGCCATCGCCCGCGCCACCGCCGTCATCTCGCGCAGCGGCGCGGTCAGGTTGGTCGCGACGATCTGCGTGATCAGCAGCGAGGCGATGATCGAGAAGATCGTGATCACCCGCAGCTCGGTCCTGGAGTGGATCGCCAGCGTCACCAGCAGTGTGGTGATCATCACGGAGGCGATCACCAGCGCCTGGAGCGCCGCCTTGATCGAGCGGGTCGGGTCCCAGGGGCGCAGCGCCTCCCACAGCCGGCTCAGCCACGCGCGCACCACGACCCGGGCCGGCCGCCGGTTGCCGCGCGGCGCCCGGCGGCGGGTCCACCACAACGCGCCCAGGGCCCGCGCCGGGTCCCGGGTGCGCGCGGGGTCCCCGATGGGGCCCGGGGTCATGACGTCGGGTTCTCCAGGGCGTAGCCGACACCGTGCACGGTGCGGATGCGCTCCGCGCCGATCTTCCGGCGCAGCGCCTTGACGTGGCTGTCCACGGTGCGGGTGCCCGACGCGTCGGTCCAGTCCCACACCTCGGCGAGCAGCTGCTCCCGGGAGAGCACCGCCCGCGGCTGGTGGGCCAGGCACACCAGCAGCTCGAACTCCGTCGGCGTCAGGTGCACGTCGCTGCCGCCGACCCGGACCCGGCGCTGGGTGTGGTCGATCTCCAGGTCGCCGAGGTGGATGCTGGCGCCGCGCACGGTGGACGCCGCGTCGGCGGCCCGCTCCACCCGGCGCAGCAGCACGTGCACCCGGGCGGCCAGCTCGCGCATCGAGAACGGCTTGGTCATGTAGTCGTCGGCGCCGACGCCGAGCCCGACCAGCATGTCCGTCTCGTCGTCGCGCGCGGTGAGCATCAGCACCGGCACCGGCCGGTCGGCCTGCACCCGGCGGCAGACCTCCAGCCCGTCGTACCCGGGCAGCATCACGTCGAGCACCAGCAGGTCGGGCTGCCAGCTGTGGGCCGCGTCCACCGCGGACGGGCCGTCGCTCGCCGTGCGCACCTGGAACCCCTCCGCCTGGAGGCGGGCCGCGATCGCCTGAACTATCGTCTGGTCGTCCTCGACCACCAGGACACGGCGCTGCGCGCCCGTCGTCTGTGCGCTGTCCACTTCCGCTTCCGCCCCACAAGCTCGTCCGATACCGGCAGCGTACGGGGCGGGCCGCGGCCCTGACTATGACGCCTTCACGCCTTGACGGCTACATGCACCACATCGGGCACCCCGCGCGCGACCGGAACCTCGAGTGTCCGCACCCCGGAGTACCCCGCCCCCGTCAAAGCGGCCTCGAAGGCGGCCGAGGGCTGCGCCGACCACACGGCCAGGACACCGCCGGGGCGGAGCAGCTCCCGGCAGTCGTCAAGCCCGCTGGGACTGTAGAGACTGCCGTTATTGTCGGTGACTGTCCAGTCCGGCCCGTTGTCGATGTCCAGGCAGAGCGCGTCGTAACCGCGTTCGGGGCCCGCGGCGGGCGCGGCCGCGGGGCCGGGCGCGGTGCGCAGGTAGGCCAGCAGGTCCGCCTCGACCAGCCGCACCCGCGGGTCGTCGAGGGCGCCGCCGGTGTGCGCGGCGAAGTGGCCGGCCCGGTGCCAGTCGATCACCGCCCGCTCCCGCTCGACGACGTCGATCCGCGCCCAGCGCGGCTGGGCGGCGGCGTGCGCGAGCGAGAACCCGACGCCGAGCCCGCCGATCAGCACGCTCGCGCCGTCCCGGCCGGGCGGCAGCGCGGCCAGCGCCGCGTCGACCAGCAGCCGTTCCGAGCGGCCGTCGGAGGTGTCCATCAGGAAGGTGCCGTTGGCGATGATCTCCAGGTGCGGGCCCCGCCGCCGCAGCACCGCCTCCCCGTACGGGCCGTCGCGCCGGTCCAGCACCACCGGTTCCTCGGTGTTCGTCGCAGACATGACCTCATTTTGGCGTACCCGGGGGAATTCCATGGCCGCCCGTCGGCCGCCGGGTCACCGGGCGTTCAACTCCCGTACCGGAGGACTTCCGGTGAACTGCGCCCGGTGCTGGTCCGGGCCGCACAGCCGGGGCGTAGGTTCCGCCCCATGCCGATACTCAACAGCCCTGTGGCCAAGCGGCTCCTGCGTCCCGCGACCTCCCTCGTCGACCGCCGTGTGCAGCGTCCGGTGTCGCGGTTGCGCAAGGAGATGGACACCCTGCGGCGGGAGGTGAAGGAGCTGGAGAAGCTGCGGCGCCAGGTCGACGAGCTGCGCGGCCAGGAGTACGCGGTCGGCCTGCTCTTCGACCGGACCGGCCGCAGCGGCCCGCGGCTGCCCACCGCGGCGCAGATCGACCAGCTGGTGGCGCAGGTCGCCGAGACCACCGGCGCGGACCCGAAGGCGGCCCGGCGCAACGTCACGATCGCCTTCCGCAACGTGATCGCGCTGGAGGCGCTGGCGGTGGGCCGGCTGGCCGGCTCGACCCAGAACGTCTGCGGCAAGCTCGCCGCGGTGCCGCTGCTGGACCCGCCCAACGCGCAGGTGCTGGAGATCGGCACGCTGTACGGGCTGTTCTCCGCCACGATGCTGCGGATGCTGCACCGCGCCGGGATCGAGCCCGAGCTGACGGTGGTGGACCCGCTGGTCGGGACCCAGCTCCAGCCCGGCGGGCTGGAGGGGCTCGACCCGACCGGCACCCCGGTGCGGCTCGACGTGGTCCGGGCGAACCTCGCGCTCGGCGGCAAGGCGGGGGAGCGGGCCCGGGTCCAGGTCGGGTTCTCCGGCGACCCGGACGTGCGCGCGGCCGTCTCCGACCGCGAGTACGGCGTCATCGTCATCGACGGCGACCACTCCGCCCAGGGCGTCGCCGAGGACCTTCAGTGGGCCGAGCAGATCGCCGCCCCCGGGGCGGTCGTCGTCCTCGACGACTACGGCGACGACAAGTGGGCCGGCGTCCAGCAGGGCGCCGACGCCTACCTCGCCGGCTCCACCCGCTTCGCCCTTCTCGGGCGCGTCTCGACCTCCGCGTTCCTGCGGGCGCGGTAACCCGGACCCCGGAAGGACCCGAGCAAGTCAGGGGCGCGGGGAACTGCGCGACCAGCCAGGTACGGCCGCAAGGTCCCGGGCGGACAGGAGGCGCCCCCTTCCGGGGGACGGGGGTGCCCTGATCGCTCAGGGCGAACGCGGACCGGGGAACATCGGCGAAGCCCCTTGCATTGAGTGAGGTGTACTCAACTTGCTTGCATAGGGAGCGATCATGGCGTTTGAGCCGAAGAGTTCCAACCTCACCCTCCCCGTACTGCCCCTCGACGGCGAGGTCGTCCTGCCCGGCATGGTCGTACCGCTCGACCTGACGGACACGGAGGTACGGGCCGCGGTGGAAGCCGCACAGGCGGCCCACGCGGGCCGCGGCAGCGGCAAGCCCCGGGTCCTGCTCGTCCCCCGGGTCGACGGCAGGTACGCCGCCGTGGGCACCCTCGGCACGGTCGAACAGGTCGGCCGCCTCTCCGACGGCGACCCCGGCGCCGTGATCAAGGGCCGCTCGCGCGTGCGGATCGGCGCCGGGACGACCGGCCCGGGCGCGGCGCTGTGGGTGGAGGGCACCGTGGTGGAGGAGCCCGCGCCGCAGGAGGCGCCGGGCACCGTCGCGGAGCTGATGAAGGAGTACAAGGCCCTCGCCACGAGCTGGCTGCGCAAGCGCGGCGCCTGGCAGGTCGTCGACCGGGTGCAGCAGATCGACGACGCCGGCCAGCTCGCCGACAACTCCGGCTACTCCCCGTTCCTGAGCGTGGAGCAGCGTGTGGAGCTGCTGGAGACCGCCGACCCGGTGGCCCGGCTGAAGCTCGCCACGCAGTGGCTGCGCGACCACCTCGCCGAGCAGGACGTCGCCGAGACGATCCGCAAGGACGTCCAGGAGGGCATGGAGAAGCAGCAGCGCGAGTTCCTGCTCCGCCAGCAGTTGGAGGCGGTCCGCAAGGAGCTGTCGGAGCTGAACGGAGACCCGGACACCGAAACGGACGACTACCGGGCCCGGGTGGAGTCCGCCGACCTGCCCGAGAAGGTCCGCGAGGCCGCCCTGAAGGAGGTCGAGAAGCTGGAGCGCTCCTCGGACGCCTCCCCGGAGGGCTCGTGGATCCGCACCTGGCTGGACACGGTCCTCGAACTGCCATGGAACAGCACCACCGAGGACACGTACGACGTGGCGGGCGCGCGGGCCGTGCTGGACGCGGACCACGCGGGTCTGGACGACGTGAAGGAGCGCATCACCGAGTACCTGGCGGTCCGCAAGCGCCGGGCCGACCGCGGCCTCGGTGTGGTCGGCGGGCGCCGCGGCGGCGCGGTGCTGGCGCTGGTCGGGCCGCCCGGGGTCGGCAAGACCTCGCTGGGCGAGTCCGTGGCCCGCGCGATGGGCCGCAAGTTCGTCCGGGTGGCGCTGGGCGGCGTCCGCGACGAGGCGGAGATCCGCGGCCACCGCCGGACGTACGTCGGCGCGCTGCCGGGCCGGATCGTGCGCGCGATCAAGGAGGCCGGGTCGATGAACCCGGTGGTGCTGCTCGACGAGGTCGACAAGGTCGGCTCGGACTACCGGGGCGACCCGGCGGCCGCGCTGCTGGAAGTCCTCGACCCGGCGCAGAACCACACCTTCCGGGACCACTACCTGGAGGTCGAACTCGACCTGTCCGACGTGGTGTTCCTCGCCACCGCCAACGTGCTGGAGGCCATCCCCGAGCCGCTGCTGGACCGGATGGAGCTGGTCCGGCTGGACGGCTACACCGAGGACGAGAAGGTCGTCATCGCCCGCGACCACCTGCTGCCCCGGCAGTTGGAGCGCGCGGGTCTGGACGCCGAGGAGGTCGGGCTCGAGGAGGACGCGCTGCGCAGGCTGGCCGGGGAGTACACCCGCGAGGCCGGTGTGCGGAACCTGGAGCGGACCGTCGCGCGGCTGCTGCGGAAGATCGCGGCGCAGCACGAACTGGGCGAGCGCGAGCTGCCGTTCACGGTCGGCGCCGGCGACCTGCGGGCGCTGATCGGGCGGCCGCACCACGTGCCGGAGGCCGCGCAGGACCCGGAGGAGCGGCGTACCGCGGTGCCGGGCGTGGCCACCGGGCTCGCGGTGACCGGCGCCGGGGGCGACGTGCTGTACATCGAGGCGTCGCTCGCGGACCCGGAGACCGGCGGGTCCGGGCTCCAGCTCACCGGCCAGCTCGGCGACGTGATGAAGGAGTCCGCGCAGATCGCGCTCTCCTTCCTGCGCTCGCGCGGGGCGGAACTGGAGCTGCCGGTCGGCGACCTGAAGGACCGCGGCGTACACCTGCACGTCCCGGCCGGGGCGGTGCCGAAGGACGGACCGAGCGCGGGTGTCACCATGACGACCGCGCTGGCGTCCCTGCTGTCCGGCCGCCGCGTCCGCACCGATGTCGCCATGACCGGTGAGGTGTCCCTGACCGGGCGGGTGCTGCCGATCGGCGGGGTCAAGCAGAAGCTGCTGGCCGCGCACCGGGCCGGGATCACCACCGTGGTGATCCCGAAGCGGAACGAGGCCGACCTCGACGACGTCCCCGCGGAGATCCTCGCGGCCCTCGACGTCCACCCGGTCGGCGACGTCCGCCAGGTGCTCGAGCTGGCGCTCGAGCCGGCGGCCGCGGACACCTCCGCCGAGGAGGTCCCGCTCGCGGCGTGAGCCTCCGCCGTTCCCCGCGCCCCGTGGTGGTGGGCGTCCTTCCGCCGAAGGAGCCGCCACTTCAGGGGCGCGGGGAACGTCCGCGTCCGGGCCGGTGGCCCGGGGCGGTCCCGGTCAGCCCAGGGCGAGCGCCTTGAGGCGGGTGGTGTCGCCGTTGAAGTAGTCCTGGTCACCGGGGAAGGTGCCGCTGTCGGCGTGCTGCCAGAACGTGTAGTAGGTGTAGCCGCCCGGCAGGGTCCCCGCGCTGGTGGAGTACTTCGCGATCCAGAACGGGCTGGTGGTGGCGAAGCCGCTGTTGTTGCCGGTGCAGGTCGACCACCAGTCGTAGGTCGAGTAGATCACCGGGTAGACCCCCTCCTTCGCGTGGTACTCGTTGGCGAAGGCGTGTATCCAGCTGACCATGCTGGCCTGGCTCAGGCCGTAGCAGGTCGCGCCGTAGGGGTTGTACTCGATGTCGAGCGCGCCCGGCAGGGTCTTGCCGTCGGCCGACCAGCCACCGCCGTGCGCGATGAAGTAGTCCGCCTGCGTCGCGCCGCCGGAGGTGTCCGGCGTGGCGAAGTGGTACGACCCGCGGATCATGCCCACGTTGTAGGACCCGTTGTACTGCTGGGTGAAGTACGGGTTGGTGTAGGTGGTGCTCTCGGTCGCCTTGACGTAGGCGAACTTGCCGCCGTTCGCCCAGGCCGTGGTCCAGTTGACGTTGCCCTGGTAGCCGGAGACGTCCATGCCGGGCGTCTGGGTGGCCATCGGGACCGCGGTGTCGGAACCGGAGCCGGTGTCCGAGCCCTCGTGGGCGGGGACGGTGGAGCCCATCCAGTCCAGTTCCGGGTGGGTGAGGTGGCCGGCACTCTTCGCCGTACCGGTCGCAGCCGCCGCATGGGCCGCGCCGGGGACGGTGAACGCCAAGGTGAGCAGCGAAACGATCAGGCCGACGAGGACCGCCAGCCGGGTTCTTGCCGAGCCGGTGCCGTGCACGACGGAGGAAACTCCGTGGGACATGCGTGCCTCCATGAGGGGCAGGTCGGGGGACTCGCAGCGTCATGGTGTGGTCATGACAGATCTGACGGTACGTTGGACGCTACGCGCGTGGAAAGGGGGGCCGGGAACCGCCGTTGGTCTACGCCTGCGAAATACTTGGCGTGCTGCGGAAACCACCGTGGGTGAAGCAAACTTTCAGCCGTTGAAAGCGGGGCTCCTGTGACCGAAGCGAACCGTGCCGCAGGCGAAGCGGGCGGAACGGACGGTGCGGGCGAGTCGCAGCCGGTGCCCGGCGACAGCGTGGCGGGCTCCCTCGAACGGGAGTTGACCGTCCTCTTCCGCCGGGCCCGGGCCGCCTCGGGCGAGGTGGCCCGCGAGGTGCACCCCGGACTGGAGACCGCCGCGTACGGCCTGCTGGTCCGGCTGGACGAGGCCGAACCCGAGCGGGCCACCGAACTGGCGGCGTACTTCGGTGTGGGGAAGGCCACGATGAGCCGCCAGCTGCGGGCGATGGAGGAGCTCGGGCTGGTCACCCGCGAGCCCGACCCCGCCGACGGCCGCGCCTACCTGATGCGGCTGACCGACGAGGGCCGGGAGCGCTTCGCCCGGGTGCGGCGCGCCCGCCGCGAGCGCTACCTCGGGCAGCTCGCGGAGTGGGACCCGCGGGACGTCGCCGAACTCGCCCGCCTGCTGCACCGCCTCAACGCGACGCAGGACGGCTGACGCCGACGCGCCTGCACGGCGGCCCGGACCGTGCGGGCCGCCGGGACCGCACCTGATCGCCCCGGCCGCACCTGACCGCCGCGGCCGCAGTCGCACCTGATTGCCGCGGCTACAGCTCCACCAGTACGGCCGTCGCGTCGTCATGCTGCTTGCCGGGCGGCGGCTGCTCCGCCTCCAGCGCCCGCACCCGGGCGAACAGCCGCTCCGGCCCGGACTTGCGCAGCAGCGCGAAGGTGCCCGTCCAGTCGTCGACCGCGTAGTACTCCACCGCGCGCGCGGCGCCGTCGGTCAGCGCGGCCAGCGCCGTGACGTCCGCGCGCGGCAGCCGCCCGGTCACCGCGCGCTCCACCACCGCCGGGTCGGCCGCGGCCGTGAAGAAGCCGCCCTCCCGGTTCCGCAGCGGCGCAAGCCGCAGCCCGGCCGCGCGCAGCCGGTCGATCCGGTCGTCCAGCACCGCCGTCACCACCCCGGCGGTGTCCTCCACCAGCAGCGCCGAGTCCGACAGCACCAGGTACTCCACCGCCTCCGCGTCCCAGCGGGCGGCCACGGCCGTGGCCTGCGGCGTCAGCTGGTGAGAAAGATCACAGGTGTCCTGGTGGGCCGCCGCGGTCCGTGCGATCGCCTCCGCGAGGCACTCCGCGAGCGCCGACTCCCGCCGGGCGCACGCCAGTTCGAGCAGAGCGCCGCCCAACCGCGCGGTGAACCACGGCACCGAGTGCACACAGCCGCCGTTGTCCGGCGGGGGCGTGACCCCGTCCAGGACCACCACCACCCCGCCGGCGCCGGACGCCGGAAGCGCCACCGCCGCGAAGTCCTCGTTGGGCACGCCCGCCGTGCCGGGCTCGGTCGCCGTCTCGATCCGCATGCGCCCAGTCTCGCAGCCGGCTGGTCCGGACCACGGCAACGCCCTGCTGTGCGCGGGCATCCTCTCAAAGCGGAACGGCGGGTGCCAGGCCGTGTCCGGCGCGGCGGGCGCGGTGCGCATGGTGGCGCCCGTGCCCGACTTGTCGGTCAACTCGCCGGTGCGATTCACTCGTTCGGGTGTCCGAGGGGACGACGCCTGGCTCCCCTCCCCGCTGGCCTGCGAGGGTCTGAGGGACTTTGCACGTATCCCGGGGCGACCCCGGGCCCCGCAACCCGTGAATGCGAGCACCGACAGTGCGTGAACGACGTCTCCGACGGCGCGAACGGCGGGTCAGGCAGCGCATGCTCGCCGCCCTGCTGCTCTGCTCGGCCATCGTCCTGGCCGCGGCGGCGCCCGGTGTCGCCCTCGCCACCGGAGACCTGTCGTCCGCCCAGGACCGGGTCGGCGCCGCCCGGCTCGCCACCCGCGCGGCCGCGTTGGCCGCCGACCTCGCCGACGAGCGGGACGACCTGGCCGGGGCCGTCGCGGCCGGCCAGCCCGCCGCGTCCGCCGCCGACCGGCAGCGCACCGACCGCCAACTTGCCGACGTCACCGGCGGCGGCCACCTCTCCGCCGACCTGCGCACCGCGCTCGCCACCCTGCCGGCCGTCCGCAAGGCCACCCTCGCCGCCGCCACCGCACAGGCCGCCGTCGCCGGCTACCAGCCGCTGATCGACGCGCTCGGACGCGCCATGGGCCCGGTCGGCGCCCCGCTGGCCCGGGCCACCGCGGCCGCCTCGGTCCAGCGCGGCCTGCTCGTCGCCGGGCTGACCGCGAGCGGCACCCAGCGCGCGCTGGTCGCCGCCGCCCAGGCCGCCCGGCTCCAGGAGCAGGCCGCACTCGCCGAGTTCGACGCCACCGCGCCCGCCGCCCTGCGCAGGACCTACGACCGGACCGTCACCGGCGCCGACACCGCCGAAGCCGACCGCGACCTGGACCAGTTGCTCGGCGGCAGCGAACTGACCTCCGCCGACCGGGAACTGGGCACCGGGAAGGTCGCCGCGGCGCTCACCGCCCGGCTCTCGCTGATGCGCGGCGTCGAGGCGTCCGCCGCCGCCGACGAGGCCGCCACCGCCGCCTCCCACCGCGACCACCAGGTCACCGTCCTCGAACTGCGGGCCGCCCTGGCCGCGTTGTGCCTGCTCCTGCTGGTCGCGGTGCTGGTCACGCTCTTCCGCACCCTCACCCGCCCGCTCGCCGCCCTGCACCGCTGGTCGAAGGCCGCCACGGACAGCGGCCAACAGGCTGAGGCGATCGGCTCCGACGAGTTCGCCGCCGTCGCCCGCCGTATCAACTCCCTCGCCCAGGACGCGCGTACGCTGCGCGCCCGCGCCGCCGAACTCGACGCCGAGCGCGCCGAGGCCGAGGCCGCCCACGCCGCGCTCGCCGCCGACCACCGGTCGGCGCTGGCCACTGCCGCCGAACTCGCCCGCACCCGCGACGACCTGCTGCGCTCGCGCGAGGAGCTGGCCGAGCAGCTGAACCAGGCGACCGCGCGCAACGCCACCCAGGTCGTCCAGGTCAACCTGGCGCTGCGCACCCTCGGCCTGATCGAGCGCCAACTCACCCTGATCGAGGGCATGGAGGAGCACGAGCAGGAACCCGACCGGCTCGCCACGCTCTTCCGCCTCGACCACCTCGCCACCCGGATGCGCCGCAACAGCGAGAACATGCTGCTGCTCACCGGGACCGAGCACAGCCACGGCGCCACCGCCCGCCCGGTGCCGCTGATCGACGTGGCCCGCGCGGCCATCTCCGAGGTCGAGCGGTACGAACGCGTGCGGGTGCTGACCATGCCCGAGGCCGAGGTGGCCGGCCGCGCCGCCGACGACATCGGCCACCTCATCGCCGAACTCCTCGACAACGCCACCGCGTTCTCCCCGCCCGAGTCCGAAGTTCACCTCAACGGCTGGGTGATGGAGAGCGGCGAGGTGATGGTCGCGGTCGAGGACGCGGGCATCGGGGTGCCCGCCGAGCGGGTCGACGGGCTCAACGCGCTGCTGGCCGACCCCGATCCGGCGGCGCCCGGCGCGGCGGCCGGACTCGGCCTCTACGTGGTGGCGCGGCTGGCGCACCGGCACGGAGTGCGGGTCCAGCTGCGGCCGCACGCGAACGGCGGCGCCACGGCGGTCGTGATGCTGCCGCGGCTGCTGGTGCCGAGCGCGGACCCGCTCACCCAGGTGCTGCCCGCCCAGCGCGAGGGGGCGCGCGAAACGGCGTACGGCACGCCCCCGAACGCGCCGGCGCAGACGGCTGCCCGCACGGAGCCCGCGGCCTCCGCTTACGGCCCCGGCACGGAGTCGCCGGTGCCGGCCTCGGCCGGACTGCCGTCCGCGGACGCGGCCCGTACGGAGTCCGTGGCCTCCGCTTACGGCCCCGGTGCGGAGTCGCCGGTGCCGGACTCGGCCGGGCTGCCGTCCGCGGACGCGGCCCGTACGGAGTCCGTGGCCTCCGCTTACGGCCCCGGTGCGGAGTCGCCGGTGCCGGACTCCGCCGGGCTGCCGTCCGCGGAAGTCCCGCTGGGCGTCGGGCCGTTCGCCGTGGAACCGGTGCGGGACGGCGCCCTGCCGCCCCTGGCCGTACCGCTGGTGCCCGCGCAGCCGGCGGCCGTACCGCCGGAGCCGGCGACGCCCGGGGCGGCCGCAGAGGGCGCTCAGGAGGCCGCGGGGGCGGCGCCGGGCGGGCTTCCGCCGCTCGACCGGCGGGTGCGCCCGCAGCCGGCCGAACCGGCGCCCTCGGCGCCTCTGCCCGCGCAGCCCGCCGCCGTATTCGCGGAGAGCGCCGCCGCGCCCGCCGCCCCCGCACCGCGGCCGGCCGAACCGGCGCCCCCCGCGCCTCCGTTGCCCAGTCGGCGGCCGCTCGCCCAGCGCGGGCTGCTGCCCGAGCAGCAGGGCGCGACCGGCCCCGTACCCGCCCACCCCGCGGACGCCCCCGCCGAGTCGCGGGTACGCGTCGAACGCCTGGACGTTCCACCTGCACCGACGCCCCCGGGGGCCGCCCCGGCCGTGCAAGTGCAGCCGCTCGTGGCGGAAACCTTGATCGTTCCGGAGCCCGCCCTGCCGTCGGGCGGGACCGAGGCGGCGCGCGCCCCCCTGGCGCCCGCCGAGCACATGCGCGCCGAGCGCGCGCCGGCGCACTCCCCGGACGCCCCGTCCGCGCCCCCCGGGCTGGACGGGCCGCTGCCGCGCCGGGTCCGGAAGGCCAGCGGGATACGGGCCGCCGCGCAGGACGGCCGGCGCCGCACCGAGCCCCTCGACGCGGAGGGGCTGCGCCGCCAGCTCGCCGGGTTGCAGCGCGGTCTGCGCGACGGCCGCAGGGACGCCGCGCTGGAGACCCGGGGCGCGGCCGACCACGCGGCGCCGCCGCCCGCACCATCAGCCAGCCCGGGAGAAACCGTCGAGGAGGCGACCCGTTGAACGCGGTCCGCACGCACGCCAGTACGCACGCCGGCACCACCAGCACCACCAGCACCCCAGGTACCACCGGCCTCACCGAAGGCTCTGCCCCCAGCGGCCCGACCGGCCCCGGCGGCGCCATCAGCCCCACCATCCCGACCCGCCCGACCAGCACGAACGGCCAGAGCGGCCCCGTAGGCACCGGTGCCCACTCCGGCACCGGCAGCCACCCCGGCGCCCTCAGCCACGACGCCCGCAACCTGCACTGGCTGCTGGCGAACTTCGTCGACGAGGTGCCCGGCGTCCGCTCGGTCGCGGTCGTCTCCTCCGACGGCCTGCTGCTGCTCAGTTCCGAACCCGACCCCGTCGCCCCGCGGCCCGCGGCCGGACCCGCGCGGGTCTCCGACGTCCGGATGGACCTCGCCGCGGTGGTCTCCGGGCTGGCCTCGCTCACCATCGGCGCGGCCCGCCTGATGGACGGCGGCCGGGTGCGGCAGACCACCGTCGCGATGCAGGACGGCATGTTGTTCGTCATGTCCATCAGCGACGGTTCACTCCTTGGCGTGCATGCCTCCGCCGACTGCGACCTGAGCGTCATCGCCTACCACATGGCCCTGTTCGTCGGCCGGGCCGGCCATGTGCTGACCCCGGCGCTGCGCGGTGAGTTGCGGCAGGTCATGGCGGGCGAAAGGTGAGCCGGCCGCCCGGTCCGACCGGCTCCGCCGGCCCGCCGGCGGGTCGGCGGCCGACCGCCGCCACCGGGGTGCCCAGGCAGCGCGACAGCGACCGCCGGACCTCCCGGGTGCGGCCCTACGCGCTCACCCGCGGGCGGACCGGAGCCGGGCAGGTGCTGCTGGTCGAGACTTTCGTGGCTACGATCGAGCGACCGGACGAACAGCCCGCCCTCACAAGGGGCGACTGGGCGGAGCGGGTGATGCCGGAGTTGCGCGCGATCGTCGAACTGTGCCGCATGCTGCGGTCGGTGGCCGAGATCTCCGCGCTCCTGCGGATACCGCTCGGCGTCGTCCGGGTCCTGATCAGCGACCTGGCCGACCAGGGAAGAATTCGCGTGTACGGCACCGGGTACGGTCCCGGCGGGCCCGACCGCGCGCTGCTCGAAAGGGTGCTCAGTGGACTTCGCAGGCTTTGACCAGCAGGAGGGCTTGCGGGACTGGCAGACCACGCGCGAACGCGCACCGGTCTCCACGAAGATCGTCGTCGCCGGCGGGTTCGGCGTGGGCAAGACCACGTTCGTCGGCGCCGTGTCGGAGATCACCCCGCTGACGACCGAGTCCGTCATGACCCAGGCCAGTGAGGCGCTGGACGACCTGGCGGCGACTCCGGAGAAGACCACCACCACGGTCGCCATGGACTTCGGGCGGATCACGCTCGACAAGGACCTGGTGCTCTACGTGTTCGGCACGCCGGGCCAGCAGCGGTTCTGGTTCATGTGGGACGACCTGGTGCGCGGCGCGATAGGGGCCGTGGTGCTCGCCGACACCCGCCGGCTGGCGGACTGCTTCCCGGCGCTGGACTACTTCGAGAGCACCGGCCTGCCGTACACCGTGGCGGTCAACCAGTTCGAGGGCACCGCGGCCTACGGTCCGGACGACGTACGCGACGCCCTCGCCGTCCCGCACCACATCCCGGTCCTGGTCATCGACGCCCGCGAGCGGCGGTCCGTGGTCGACGCGCTGCTCGCGCTGGTGACGCACGCGATGGCCGAGGCACCGCTGTGACCTGACGAACGGGGAGGCGAACCGCCATCCGCAGCGTGCTCATCGTCGGAGCCGGCCAGGCCGGTCTCCAACTCGCCCTGGGCCTCCAGGCGCGGGGCTACGGCGTGACCGTCATGACCCACCGCACCGCGGACGAGATACGCACCGGCCGGGTGCTGTCCACGCAGGTCATGTTCGCCGGCGCGCTCGCCCACGAGCGGCGGCTCGGCATCGACTTCTGGCGGCAACAGGCCCCGGGCATCACGGACTTGGGCGTGTCGGTGACGGCGCCCGACGGCACCCGCGCGGTCGACTGGCTCGGCCGGCTCGAGGGGGCCGCGCAGTCGGTGGACCAGCGGGTGAAGATGGCGGGCTGGCTGGAGACGTTCGCCGAGCGCGGCGGCAAGGTGGTCGTGCACGCCGCCGCCGTCTCCGACCTGGACTACTTCTCCCGCGCCTACGACCTGGTGCTGGTCGCCGCGGGCCGGGGCGAGCCGGCGGCGATGTTCGGGCGGGACCCGGACCGCTCCCCGTACCGAGCCCCGCAGCGCGCGCTGGCGGTCTGCTACGTGCACGGGCTGCGGCCGCGCCCGGAGCACCCGGACGTGCGGGCGCTGCACTGCAACCTCGTGCCGGGCGTCGGCGAGTTCTTCGCGATCCCCGCCCTGACCACGTCCGGGCCCTGCGACATCCTCTTCTGGGAGGCGCTCCCCGGCGGCCCCGCGGACGTCTTCACCGGCGTCCGGGACCCCCGGCAGCACCTGCGGCTCACCCTCGACCTCATGCGGCGCCACGTCCCCTGGGAGCACGCCCGCGCCTCGGAGGTCGAACTCACCGACGTGGGCGGCACGTTGACCGGCCGCGTCACCCCGGTCGTACGCCACCCCGTCGCTGAACTGCCCTCCGGTGGACTGGTGCTGGGCGTCGGGGACGTCGTCGTCGCCAACGACCCCGTCACCGGGCAGGGGGCGAACAACGCCGCCCGGTGCGCGGCGGTCCACCTGGAGCGGATCATCGCGCACGGGGACCGCCCGTTCGACCGCGCCTGGATGCAGGGCACCTTCGACCGGTACTGGGCGCTGGCCGCGCCGGCCACCAGGTGGACCCACGCGATGCTGGCGCCGCCGCCGGACCACGTCCTCGAGCTGCTCCGCGCGGCGGGTGAACTCCAGCCGGTCGCGGACCGGTTCGCGGGCGGGTTCGACGAACCGGCGGACTTCGAGGGGTGGTTCTACGACGCGGCGTCGGCGCGGGCGTATCTCGCGCGGGTGCGCGAGGCGGCGGAGACGGGCACGGCGGGCGAGGCGCGCGGGGCGGGCAAGGCGGGCGGGGCTCCCGCGGCCGGCTGAGCCCGGCGGCTACTCGTCCTCGGCCTTGCCCTTGGTGCCGGACTTCGTGGACTTGGTGGATTTCGTGGGCTTGGCCGTTTTCGTGGACTTCGCCGGGGCCTTCGTCTCCGCGGCGATCGGCAGCGGCTGCTCGGCGTTCTTCGGGATGGACCGCGGTGTGTAGTCGCTGATCGGCTGCTCGCCGAGGTCGGGGCGGACCGCGCCGAGGATCGGGTTCGCCGCGATCGGCGAGACCTTGACGTAGGACCCGGGGCGCGGCGCCTGGATGACCAGCCCGTCGCCGATGTAGAGCGCGACATGGGTGGCGCCCTTGAAGTAGATCACCAGGTCGCCCGGGCGCAGCAACTCCAGCGGCACGTGCGGGAGCTGGGCCCACTGCTGCTGGCTGGTGCGGGGGATGGTGGTGCCCGCGTGGGCCCACGCCTGCGAGGTGAGCCCGGAGCAGTCGAACGAGTCCGGCCCCTGCGCGCCCCACACGTAGGGCTTGCCGAGCTGGTCGAAGGCGTAGCCGATCGCGCGGTCGCCGGCCTTCGAGGGGGCCCGCAGCGCCGGGTCGCCGCCCAGCGCCTTGGAGTCCATGAAGCGCTGCTGGGCCTGGTCGGTGTCGGCCTGCTCCAGCTTCTGCAACTCGGCGATCTGCACCCCGGTCAGTCCGGAGAGCATCCCCTCGACCTGCTTGAGGTGCTTCTGGACGTCCTTCTGCTTCGCCCCGGCGACAGTCTGCGCCTGCTCGGCGGTGTCGAGCGCCTTCTGCGCCTGCGTGTTGAGCGTCTTCAGCCGCGCCTCGCCGGAGGTGAGCCGCCCGAGCACGCTGCGCTGCTGCTGGGCCATCTGCCCCAGGACGTGCCGCTGCCCGAAGAAGTCCTGCGGACTCTGCCCGCTGAGCAGCGACAGGTAGGGCGACACGCCCCCGTTGCGGTACATCTGGGTGGCCATCAGCCCGAGCTGCGCCCGGCTGGCGGCGACCGCGGCCTTCTGGTCGGCGAGCTGCTTGTCCACCTTGCGGGCCGCGGTCCGCTTCTGGTCGGCGGTCTCCTTGGCCTGGTTGTACGCCTCGGTGGCCGTCTCGGTCTGCTGGTAGTAGGTCTGGAGCTGGGTCAGCAGGGTCGACAGCGGGACCTGGTCGGCCGGCGGGTCGTACGGCTGCGCGGACGCCTGCTGGGCGGCGGGCAGGGACAGCGCCGCCGCGGCGAGCAGGGCGCCGCACACCACGGCCGAGCGGAACCACGAGCTGGGCTGACGGGCCACTGACATTCCCTCATCTCCCCATGACCGGCGGGTAACAAGCAGCGACGGTAGCCAATCATGGATTGTCATATCTTCGACAGAGGTAGTGGCTGAATCTCCGCGGAACGGTCATCCGCCGTCCGCCATCCGCATGGCCCGGCGGGCGCCGGTGGCGGCGGGCGGCGGCGCGCGGGGCGGTCCGGGGCCACTCGCGGCCCACTGTGCCATCATCCGTCACCGCCGCCGGCCCTGCCACCGCCTTCCGCGGGCCGATTGCCGCCGTTTGCCGCCCGGTTGCCGCCGGATCGGCCGAATATCACGCGAGGTACCGCGCGGCGCCGTTCCCCGAACGGCGCCGCGCCTTCCGCGGGGTGTCAGCCGAAGTAGCTGTCGAAGTTGTGGCTGAACGCCCATCCGCTGAAGCCGTCCCAGTTGATCGACCACGTCATCAGGCCGCGCAGCCTGGGCCAGGTGCCGTGGGTGGTGTACGACCCGCAGTTCGTCTTCTTCGTCAGGCAGTCCAGCGCCTGGTCCACCTGATCGGGTGAGGTGTAGCCGTTGCCCGCGTTGACGGAGGCGGGCAGGCCGATGCCGACCTGCGAGGGGTCGAGCGCCGGGAACATGTTCGAGGTGTTGCCGGCCACCGGGAAGCCGGTGAGCAGCATGTCCGTCATCGCGATGTGGAAGTCCGCCCCGCCCATCGTGTGGTACTGGTTGTCCAGGCCCATGATCGGACCGGAGTTGTAGTCCTGGACGGTGAGCAGGGTCAGGTCGTCGCGCAGCGCGTAGATCACCGGCAGGTACGCCCCGCACCGCGGGTCCTGGCCGTTGAACGGGCCCGAGCCGTAGTACTGGTACCCCATCTGGACGAAGAACGTCTCCGGCGCCATGGTCAGCACGAACCCGTCGCCGTACTTCGCCTTGAGCGACTTGACGGCCGAGATCAGGTTGACGATGGCCGGGGTGGTCGGGTTCTTGAAGTCGGTGTCGCCGGCGTTCAGCGAGAGCGACTGGTTCTCGAAGTCGATGTCGATGCCGTCCAGGCCCCACTGGTCGATGATGCCGCTGACCGAGGAGACGAACGCGTCGCGCGCCGCGGTGGTCGTCAGCTGGACCTCGCCGCCCGCGCCGCCGATCGACAGCAGCACCTTCTTGCCCGCGGCCCGCTTCGCCGCGATGGCCGCCTTGAAGTCCGCGTCGGACTCCACCGACGGGCACTCGCTGACCGAGCAGCGGGTGAAGTGGATCTGCCCGGAGGTGGGGGAGTCGGTCTCGCCGAACGCGAGGTCGATGATGTCCCAGTCGTCGGGGACGTCGGCGAGCTTGGTGTAGCCGGAGCCGTTGGCGAACGTCTCGTGCAGGTAGCCGACGAGCGCGTGGGTGGGCAGGTCCGAGGACGGCGGGGAGGCGGGCGTCGTGGGCGGAGTCGTCGGGGGAGTCGTCGGCGGTGTGGTGGGGGGTGTCGTCGGCGGCGTGGTGGTGGTGCCGCCGCTGCCCGGGCCCTGGAGCGAGATGTCGTCGGCGAGGTAGGCGGGCTGGCCGTACCAGCCGTGCACGTAGATCTTCGCGCTGGTCTGGGTCGCGCCGGTGGTGAAGGACACGCTCAGGGGCGCGTAGCCGGAGCCGGTGTCTGCGGTCCATGTGGAGGTGCCGCCGTCCACGCCGAGGTAGACGTACGACCCGTCCACCTGGGCGGTCAGCGTGTACGCGGTGTTCGGGGCGACGGTGACGGTCTGCGCGCACTGGCCGGTGGTGCTCGCCGACGGCGCGGCCTTCAGCGCGTAACTGCCGCTGTGCGCCGAGCCGCTGACGACCTGGGCGCCCGCGTCGCAGGTCCAGCCGTTCAGCGAGCCGGCCTCGAAGCCGCCGTTGCTCAGGAACTCGCCGGCGCTCGCCGACGGGGCGAGGGCGACCATGCCGCCGACGGCGAGGGCGCCCGCGAGGGCGGTGGCGGCGGCGGCCAGGGCGCGTCTGCGGGCGGGGGAGGGCCCGTGCGGGCCGGGCGGAGTGGGGGTGGGCATGGGGGGATGCTCCTTCGGCGAGGAGTGCTCATGTCACCAGGCAGCAAACAGGTCCAGACCAATACGCGTCAATGGTCCGGACCAAGATTGGCCGCATGCCGGCACCCGTCGTTCACCCCCGCGCCGGCTCGACGCCCGTACCGGTGCGACGGCCCTACGGTTCAACGCCCCTACGGCTCAACGCCGCTTCGACCACGGCCACCTGGGGCGGTCCGGGTGCGGGCTGCCGTCCGGGTCGTACACGAACACCCAGCGGGTGCGGTCGCGCCCGCCGCGCTCCCGGTGGTAGACGTGCACCTGCTCCGGGCCGCCCTCGGGCGCGGGCACCGGCACCCGGTAGTCCAGCGGGGGCTGCCCCGTCATCCCCACCATCACCTCCAGCACCCGGCCGTCCAGCGGCCCACCGACGAACTCGGTCTTCTCGTGTCGCACACCGCCCAGGCTCCCACGCCCACGCGACCGGATGCGGCCGCGACCCCGGCGAGGCGAGGTGGTTACGCTTCCGGTATGACCAGCAGCGCGGTGCCCGCCTACCGCAGGATGAGCGTCGAGCAGCGCCGGGAGCAGCTGCTGGCCGCGGCGCTCGACCTCTTCGGGCACCGCCGCCCCGAGGACGTCTCCGTCGAGGACGTGGCCGCCGCCGCGGGCGTCTCCCGCCCCCTCGTCTACCGCTACTTCCCCGGCGGCAAGCAGCAGCTCTACGAATCCGCCGTGCTCGGCGCCGCCGAGGAACTCGTCGGCCTCTTCGGCGTCCCCGCCGAGGGCCCGCCCACCCAGCGCCTCGCCGACGCCCTCGACGGCTACCTCGGCTACGTCGACGAGCACGACGCCGCGTACGGCGCGCTGCTGCGCGGCGGCGGGGTCGTGGGCACCAGCCGTACCGAGGCCATCATCGAGGGGGTCCGCAGCGGCGCCGCCGCCCAGGTCCTGCACCACCTCGGCGTGGCCGAGCCCGGACCCCGCCTGACCATGATGGTCCGCTCCTGGATCGCCTCCGTCGAGACGGTCTCCCTCCTCTGGCTCGACAACGGCAAGCAGCCGCCCCTGCCCGAACTCCGCGCCTGGCTGGTCAACCACTTCACCGCGCTCCTCCTCGCGACCGCCCTCACCGACCCCGAAGCCGCCGAAGCCGCGGCCCGCGCCCTCTCCCAGGAAACCCCCGCCAGCCCCGGCCGCCTCCTCCTCACCAACATCACCACCCTCTTCCCGTAGGGCGCGAGCGACGGGCGTGAAGCCGGGGGCCGCCGGGCGCGGGGGCGTAGAGGGCGCCGCGGACCCCGGCGGGGCGGAAGGTGCGGACGCACAACGCGACCTGACGGGTGCGCAGATGGGGGCAGGCCCGCACGGAGAGGTGGGCGCAGGGGCGGCAGACCGGCGGGTGCGCGGTGGTCTCGCCCCCGGGCGCCAGGTCCCACGGGTCGGCGTCGACCAGCCACAGCACGCCCTCGGACGCACGGTCCGCGGCGACCCCGCAGATCTGGCAGCGCAACTCCGTCATGCACAGCCGCTGCCGCAGACTGTGCACCGCCCCGAACCGCGGTACGCCCCGCCGGCCGCCGTGCTTGCCCTTGCGGGCTGGGAGTCGAGTTCCTGCCCGAGGGTCGAGCATCTCGCGTACCCGATGCGGATGTTCGCGCTCGGCATGCCCGGGTCGATCGGCGCTGGCGGCGTGTTGCCTGGCCGCCACGGCCGGGCCCGGACCCCGGTCGGCCGGGGCGGGATGCAGTTCGTGCTGGTCATCTGGCTGCAAGGCATCTGGCTACCGCTTCACGGCTACGACTACGGCGACACGCCCCTGTGGGCCGGCATCTTCATGCTGCCCCTGACCGCCGGCCTGCGGCAGCAGGGCGTCCCGGCCCACGTCGCCATCCAGGCCGGCAGCCTTCCCCCGGTCTCGTCCCTGTTCGCCGCCCAACTGGGCGTCAACCCGGTCCAGCAGTTGCTCCAGCCCAGCGGCACCCTGACCCACCTGACGGCGGCGCAGCAGCAGACCCTGACCGGACGCGAGTTCTTCCCGCACCTGATCTCCGGGCCCTTCCACTCCGGCCTGGTCGTCGTGTTCGCCTTCGGCGCCACCCTCGCCTTCCTCGCCGCGCTCGCCTCCCTGTTGCGCGGCACCAGCACCACCGCCAAGACCCCCGGACCACGCACGGCCGGGACCACCCCTGCCGCCGCGACCGACAGGGCGCAGACAACGCGAACGCAGAACACCCCCAAGCCCCGATCCCGGTAACCAGCCCCATTCGCAAGAGGAACGTCCCCTGGCACTCGACGGTGACCGCGACGCTGGATGCTCAGAATGTCCTGGAGCAGCAGGGTGTTGACGTGCACCAGCGCGGACTGGAGCAGGTGCAGGGCGAGCAGTCGTCGTGTCATGACACGACCAACCTGGCCGAGCGCAACCTTCGGGAAGGTCAGAAGAACGAAACGGCCGACAAGCTCACCCCTGATCCGCTACAGGGAGCTACTTGTCACTTCGCGGCAGCTTCGGGAGAACAGGGCCGAGATCCCCGCGAGTTCGCGGAAACTGAAGCTTCTTCAGCGGGAACCCGTGGGTCCGAGACTGCCATGGTCGGGGGTTGACCCGTGGTTTCGCGGCGAACACGCGGGATCGGCTTCGAGGCCGGCCTGGAAAAGATGTCTGCCCCCGCTCCTTGTCGAGGTGGTCTCGCCTTGTCAGGCCGGCCGGGCGATCACAGGACGAGCATGAGCTTGCCGCCGGGTCGGCGGGACTGGCTGAGCTCGGCCGCTTCCTGGATCTGGTCGAGCGTGTAGGTACGTGCGACCGGTACGACCAAGATGCCTTCGCCGGCGAGCCGGGCGAACTCGTCCATCTGCTCATAGCGGATCTCGGTGGTGGTCCGGACGCCCAGCTCGGCCGCGGCGGCGAAGTCCGAGACGGTGAGGACACGGCCGGGGTCCCCGGTCAGCTCGATCAGCGTCGGCAGTGAACCGCCGGCCGGGCTGGGCTGGTCGGCGCGGTCGATCCGGCCGCCGGTCGGCGCCGCGTCGAGGGCACGATCGATGTGGCCTCCGGACAGTGCCCTGACGCGTTCGGCCATGCCCTCGCCGTAGGCGGTCACCTGGGCGCCGATCTCTTCCAGAGCTGCCGCCCGGGTCTGCCCGGCGGTGGCGATCACCCGAATACCCCGGTGCAGCGCGAAGCGCACCGCCGCCTCACCCACGGTGGTGCCCGCGCCGTGGACGAGCAGCAGCTCACCCGGCTGGACGCCGAGGTCGTCGAGCGCGCGCCACGCCGTCTCGGCCGCCATCGGCAGCGCGGCGGCCTGCTCGACGGTGACGCCTTCGGGGATACGTGCCCAGGCCGGCATCAGCGCGTACTCGGCAGCACCGGCCGTCGGGCCGTCGAAGGCGGCCGGGCCGAACACGCGGTCGCCGATCTGGACACCGGTGACGCCCTCGCCGAGCGCGTCGACGGTGCCCGCGATCTCAAGGCCGAGCCCGCGCGGCAGCGGCGGCAGATGGTCGGCGAGGAGACCGTCGACGACGTGCCAGTCGGCCGGTGTCAGGCCGCACGCCCGCACGGCGATCCGGATCTGACCGGGTCCCGGCTCCGGCTGTGGGACATCGCGGAGCACGATCACGTCCGCAGACCCGAACCGGTCGAACTGAAGAGCCTTCATGACGATCTCCCGAGTGACAACAGCATCTGTTGTCATCGACGTTATCACCGTGACAACAGATGCTGTTGTCGTACCCTGGCGGGTATGCCGAGATGGGAATCCGACGCACAGGGCCGGCTCGAGCGCGCGGCGCTCGAGCTGTTCGAGACGCAGGGGTACGAGCGCACCTCGGTCGCGCAGATCGCGGGCGCAGCCGGCCTGAAGGAGCGCTCCTTCTACCGCTACTTCCCCGACAAGCGGGAAGTCCTCTTCGCCGGTGACGAACTCGAGGCCCACCTCGTCGCCCAGGTCGAGGCGACCGACCCGGGCCTCACGCCGATCGAGGCGCTGCTGACCGCGCTGGGAACCGCCGAGGAGATCTTCCGCCCGCGCGAGTTCCTGCTGCGCCGGGGAAGAGTGATCGCCGCCAACCCGGCACTGGCTGAGCGCGATCTGATCAAACTCGCCGACATCGCCGACGCGCTGGCGCCAGCGCTTGAGCGCCGCGGCGTCGAGCCCGGCAAGGCACGCTTCATCATCGACGTGGTGCTGGCGATCCACCGGCGCGCCATGCCTCGCTGGCTGGCCGAGCCGGACACCACCCTCGCTCAGCTCATGGCCCAGGCCGCCGCCGAGCTGCGTGAGGCGGTCGCGCCGCCGGTCCCGAAGCCGTCCACAACGGACACGACGGTGTCCCGCCCCGGGTCGGCCGGCATGGACTGACCGAAACGGTCCCTTTTGGGCTCACCTCGGCGATACCCCGGCTTCGAGGTCGGCCTGGAGAAGCTGCCGGGCGGAGTCCGCGTAGCGGGTGGCGGTCTTCTCGTCGATGCCGAAGACGAGCGCGAGGTGGAGTGGGTCGGCGCCGTGGTGGCTCAGGAGAGGCGAGCGGTGGCGGAGGGGGTGGGGTTCGGGACGTTCGTATATTTGTGGCGCCGGGGCGAAGGGCAACTCTGCGGCATCGCCCGTGGGCGCCGTAAATATGCAGTCCCGGACCCCACCGCCGGAGTCGCCGCGTCACCGGGGAAAAACGTCAGCGGGGGGTGTCGAGCTGGCTGAAGCGGGTGGTCGCCAGGGTGAAGGCGGTGGGGCGGACGCCGAAGGGCTGGCGGAAGGCGGAGTTGAGCTGGGCGGAGAAGCAGATCGCGAAGGCGACGACGGCCCCGACGAAGCAGAGCGCGGCGAGGTGCCGCGGTGTGGCGGTGAGCCCGAGGAGCGCGGGGAAGGCGACGAGGAAGGCGCCGACGACGAGCATGGCGATCCAGGTCACCCGCGGCATCTGCCCCTTGACCTGGGCGGCGCGTTCGGTGCGGTCCTGGTAGACGGAGTTGAGCGCGGTCTGCGCGGCCGCCTTCGCCGTCTGCGGCCCGGCCGTGGTCGCGGGCGCGGCCCGCACCGCCGAGCGCACGGCGTCCAGGTCGCGCCAGGCGGCCGCACTGGTCCGCCCCCGGGCCAGTTCGTGGAACTCCGCCCCCCGCACCTCCCCGGTGTACACCCGCAGCAACTCCCGCGCCCTGGCCCGGTCGGCCGGCGCCAGCCCCCCGACCGCCCAGTACGCGTCCGCCAGCGCCCGCGCCTCGTCGTACGTCCCCTCCCGCGCGTCGCTGAGCGCGGACCAGCTCCCGGCCACCTGGAACCCGGTGAGCAGGATGAACGAGCTGAGCAGCACCGCGCCGATCAGCGACTGCGCCTGCCCGCCGAACTCCCCGGCCGCCGCCCGCCGTCCCGTCCCGAGGAACCGCCCGAGCAGCAGCGCGAGACACCCGCCGCCGACCGTGGCCAGCAGCGAGACGACATAGATGGACATGGCCACTCCCTGGGTACGGGCACCTGACGGGCGGTCAACGCAAAGCACCTCAAAGGCAATGCGGTCCCAACGGCAGTGCGGCCTCAACGGCAGTGCTGTCGCAACGGCGAAGCGGCCTCAGTGGCGGCGCGGCACCCCGCGCGGTACGGCCGCCGCCAGCACCGCCGGCAGCAGTACGGCCACCAGCGCCATCCCCCACCACCGGTCCCAACCCCCCTCCCGGCCGGGCACGGCGGCCTCCTGCCCCGCCTCGTAGACGTCCTCGCCCGACGCGTGGACGGCCCGGCCGCCCGCACCCGCCACCCCCACCGGCACCGGCACACCGGCCGACGGCGCCGCGGCCGTACCGGAGGCCGTACCGGCGGACGCCGGGGACCCGCCCGGAGAATCCGCCGCCGGCCCCGAACCCGTCGGCGCCGCGGACGAGGCAGCGCCCGACCCCGGCGCCCCGGGCGCCGGAGCAGCCGAGGTCGGCGCCGCGGAGGGAGGAGCCGCGGACGGCGGAGCCGTGGACGGCGGAGCGCCCGACCCGGGCGCCGAGGAGGTCGGGACACCGCTGGAGGTGGGGCCGACCGACGTGGGAGGAACGGAAGCCGGCGGCCCGGACGTCGGCGCGGCCGGCCCGCACGGTCCGCCGATCTGCACCACGACCCCGGCCAGCACCACGATCACGCAGCCCCCGCCCCGCGGCGCGTCCGCCCGCGCCCCGGCGGCCTGCCCCACCCCGGCCGCCGCCAACACGGCCACCCCGCCGGCCGCCAGGGCCACGGCGGCCCGCACGCACCACCCGCCCCGGCGGGCCCTCGGTCTCCCCATTTCCATAACTATTAAGCTAAATGGCCCAGATGGGCGACACTCCTCGAACGCCCCGCAATGACGCGAACCCTCTCACCCGCCGCGCACCGCTCATCCGAACTGTTCGACCACACCCCCTCCGCCGCCCCGGAACCCGAACGCAGGTACGCCGGAACGCCCGCGGCCGACCCTGTGAAGGGCCGCCGCGGCGGCGAGTTCCAGCCACCGGCCGGGCCGCGGGCCGCGGGCCGCGCGGGCGGAAGCGACCGCTACAGCAGCCCCGACGCCCGCCACAGCGGCATCGACGGCCCCCTGAGCAGCCCGATCTCGTCGAAGAAGTCCATCAGCTTCTTCGCCGAGTGCCGCATCATCTCCCGCCGGTGCCCGCTCTCCTTCACCGCCGCGACCGCCTCCGCAGGGTTCAGGCCGACGCTCGCGTAGACCTGGGGGCTGATCAGAGAGCGCGCGATGACCCGGGCGGCCTCGGCGGACATGGTCCGGGTGAGCATGATCTCCCACCGCGGCGCGGTCTCCATCTGCCGGCGCAGCTCCTCCCGCGCGTACCTGATGTGCCGGGCCTCCTCCACGACGTGAATCCGCGTCACCCCGCGGACGAAGGGCTGGACCCGCTCGTCGGGGAAGGTCAGCCGCTGCATCCAGTCGAGGATCTCCTCGGCGAGGAGGGTGCCGGTGAAGGAACCCGGCGTCGTGGAGAACGTCTTGAGGATGCGCCCCAGGGAGTGGTCGAGGCGGGTCGGCCCGTAGGTCGGGGTGCCGAACTTCGTGACCGCGCGGGCGAACATCTTGGAGTGGCGGCACTCGTCCGCTATCTCGGTGAGCGCGTACCGCACGTGCGCGCTGGTCGGGTCGAGCGAGTACGTGTGCCGCAGCAGCAGCTGCATGAGGATCGTCTCGAACCACACGCCCGACGCGCACAGCGACGCCGCCTCGTGGCGGGACAGTTCGCGCTGCTGCTCCTCCGGCATGCGCCGCCACAGCGGGGTGTCGTAGAGCGAGACGAGCTCCGGCGGCCAGAACCAGGCGCCCTCCTCGAAGGGGGCCTCCCAGTCCAGCTCCGTGTCGGGGTCGAACGAGTGCTTCGCCGAGGCGGTCAGCAGCCGCTCTGCCGTCTTCTCCCGGCTGATCAAGGTTGCGTCCATGGTGAACCGGCCTCCGCCGCACGAGGGTTACCTTGGGTACGGTTCTTATGAGACTCTGTGTCAACAAGCCCGTCAAGTCCCCGTGCGACAACGGTGACGACGCCCACAGCGCCCGTGCAGAACCCCCACAGCGCGCCCGCAGAACATCCGCAGCCGCCCGATCGGAGTGTGTCGATGTCGACGGAAGGTCTCTACCCGCAGCCCCCCACCGAGTGGACCTGGCAGGTCCCCGCCCACGGCGCCGCCCGCTTCTCGTGGGAGTACGACGACGGTCGCGACCGCCTGCTCGCCCTCTACCAGAAGGGCAAGGACAAGCAGTGGGACGCGGTGCGCCGCATCGACTGGGACCTGGAGGTCGACCCGTACGACCCGCTCGGCACCCCCGACGAGGCGATGACCCTGTACGGCACCCGCTACTGGGACGCGATGAGCGCGGGCGAACGCGGGCTGCTGCGCCAGCACTACACCTCCTGGCAGTTCAGCCAGTTCCTCCACGGCGAGCAGGGCGCGATGGTCTGCGCGCGGCCCGCATCGTGGAGTCGGTGCCCGACCTGGACGCGAAGTTCTACTCGGCCACCCAGACCATGGACGAGGCCCGGCACGCGGAGATCTACGGCCGGTTCCTGCACGAGAAGGTCGGGATGCTGTACCCGATCAACGACAACCTCCAGGCGCTGCTCGGCGACACCCTGCGCGACTCCCGCTGGGACATGCCCTACCTGGGCATGCAGGTGCTCATCGAGGGCCTGGCGCTGGCCGCGTTCGGCATGATCCGCGACACCACCGACAAGCCGCTGCCGAAGCAGATCCTCGCGTACGTGATGCAGGACGAGGCGCGGCACGTCGCGTTCGGGCGGATGGCGCTGCGCGACTACTACAAGCAGCTGTCGGACGCCGAACTGCGCGAGCGCGAGGAGTTTGTGATCGAGGGCTGCTACCTGATGCGGGACCGGCTGCGCGGCACCGAGGTGCTGGCGAACTTCGGCATCCCGCCGGCCGAGGCGGTCGCGCTGACCGAGGAGTCGGAGTTCCTGCACCTGTTCCGCAAGCTGCTCTTCAGCCGGATCGTGCCGTGCGTGAAGGACATCGGGCTGTGGGGGCCGCGGCTCCAGAAGGCGTACCTGGACCTGGGCGTGTTCGACCTGGGCGACTCCAACCTGGACCTGCTGATGACCCAGGACGAGGAGATCGCCGAACGCCTGGACGCCGAGCGGTTCGCGGCCGAGGAGGCCGCCCGCGTCGCCGAGGTGACCGATGCGGTGGCCCGGGGCGCCGACGGTTCCTGACGTCGCCGGTCCCTCCCGTACCGTGGGCCCCGGGGGTCTCGCGCCCGGGGCACCGGTGCGCCGCCTCGCACGGCGGCGCCGTCCGGATTCTGTAACGGTGCCGGTACCGCTGACCAGGCGCGGAACCGCGGCTCGGGCGGTGGCATCTATCCGACCGAACGCGGACGGGGAGACCTGCCGCCGCAAGGAGCCGAGCGAGACGGAAAGCGGGCGGGGAAGCACATGACGGAACCGGGGCAGATACCGGAGCAGCCGTACGGGCCGGGCGAGTTCACCGGGCCGGGCGAGTTCGGACCGGCGGAGTACGGGCCGGCCGAGCACGGATCGGCCGGGTACGGGTCGGCCGGGTTCGGCGGACCGGGCTGGAACAGCAGCGGGCCGCAGCGGCCGCGCCGGTCCACCCCGCGGTTCGTCGCGATCGCCGTCGCCGTGGCCGTCGTCGTTCTCGCCGCGGTGGTCACCGCGGTCGTCTCGCCCGGCTCCGGCCACTCCGCCTCCGCCGCCTCCGGCCCGACCGGCACCAACCACTCCGCACAGCCCGGCAGCGGCGGCACCGGCGGCACCGGCGACGGGAAGTCCGGCGGCAAGGGCACGAACCAGCAGTACCCGGTCGTCCCCGACTCGATCGTGCACGCCGCCGAGGCGTCCGGCAAAGCCGTCAACATCACCATCGACGACGGCCCGGACCCGGTCTGGACCCCGAAGGTGCTGGCGGTGCTCAAGCAGCACGGCGTGCACGCCACCTTCTGCATGATCGGCCCGCAGGCCCGCGACAACCCGTCCCTGGTCCGCGAGGTCGTCGCCGCCGGCCACCGGCTGTGCGACCACACCGTCCACCACGACGAGGGCATGGACAAGAAGTCCGTCGCCTACCAGCAGTCCGAGATCCGGGACGCGCAGCAGATGATCGAGACCGCGTCCGGCGGCGCCCGGGTGTACTACTACCGCGCGCCCGGCGGCGCCTTCACCCCGGCCAGCCGCGCCTTCGCCGCCCAGCACGGCATGCGCCCGCTCGGCTGGAACGTCGACACCGAGGACTACCAGCGCAAGGGCGTGTCCACCATCGTCAACACCGTCAAGTACGAGATCGGCAACGGCCCGACCATCCTCTTCCACGACGGCGGCGGCGACCGCTCGCAGACCGTCGCCGCGCTCGACCAGACCCTGACCTGGCTCCAGCAGCAGGGCTACGCGTTCAGCTTCCCCCAGGTCGGTTGAGCCCGGCCGCGGGCTGCCGCAGCACCGCCGCCATCACCGCGCGGGCGATCGGCGCCGCGTTCCCGCCCCCGGAGATGTCCGCGCGCACCGCGTCGGCGTCCTCCACCACCACCGCGACCGCCACCGCCGCCCGGGTCCCGCCGGGCGGCTTGGCGTAGGACAGGAACCAGGCGTACGGCGTACCGGTGTTGGCCAGGCCGTGCTGCGCGGTGCCGGTCTTCCCCCCGACCACCGCGCCCGGGAGCGCCGCGCTGGTCCCGGTGCCCTCGGTGACCACCCCCTCCATCAGCTCCTGGAGCGCCGCGGCCGTCCGCGCGTCCACCGCCTGGTGCAGCAGGTGCGGCCGGGCCTGCGAGACGGTGCTCCCGGCGTGGTTGGTCACCCGGTCCACCAGGTACGGCGCCATCAGCCGCCCGCCGTTGCCGACCGCCGCGGCCACCATGGCCATCTGGAGCGGCGTCGCGGTGGTGTCGTACTGCCCGATCGAGGACAGGGCCACCTGGTCCGGGCTCATGACGGTGTCCACGTTGCTCTTCGCGACGCTCGGCGGGATGCGCAACCGGCTGTCGTTGAAGCCGAACAGCTCCGCCTGCGCCACCACGTCCGCCGCGCCCAGGTCGGCGCCGAGCTTGGCGAACACCGTGTTGCAGGAGTAGCGGAAGGCGTCGTAGACGCTGGCGTCGCGGCAGCCCGCACCCTCGTTGGTCAGCGCCACGTCCGTGCCCGGCAGCCGGTACGGGTCCGGCGAGTTCGTCGGCGCCCGCAAGTCGGTGACCTCGCCCGCGGCCAGCGCGGCGGCCGCCGTGACCACCTTGAACGTCGAACCCGGCGGGTACGTCTGGCGGATCGCCCGGTCCAGCATCGGCTGCTGCGGGTCGGCGTTCAGCCGCTTCCAGGCCGCCGTCACCGACGCGCCCGCACCCGACAGCAGCCCCGGGTCGTAGGACGGCGAGGAGACCAGCGCGAGGATGCGCCCGGTGGCCGGGTCGAGCGCGGCCACCGCGCCCCTGCGCCCGGCCAGCCCGTCGTACGCGGCCTGCTGCGCGGCCGGCTCGATCGTGGTGTGGACGTCGCCGCCGCGCTGCCGGGCCCGGGTGATCTCGCGCCACAGCGGCTGGTCGTCCAGCGCGCCCGACGTGCCGTCGAGCAGGCTGTCCTCGGTGCCCTCCAGCAGGGTGGCGCCGTAGGTCTGCGAGGAGAAGCCGGTCACCGGCGCGTACAGCGGGCCGTCGGCGTAGCTGCGGACGTACCTCAACGGGCCGCCGGCCGGCCGCGATCCGGTGACGGCGCGGCCGCCGACGAGGATGTCGCCGCGCGGCTGGGCGTAGCGGGCGATGTCCGCGCGCCGGTTGGCGGGGTTCGCCGCGTAGCCGCCGGCCGCCACGAGCTGCACGCGGGTGGCGTTGGCGAGCAGGGCGAGCAGCAGGAGGAGGCAGAAGACGGCGGCGTGCCGTACGCAGCGGTTCACGCCGGGTTCCCGGGCAGTTGCGGGCGTCGGCGTTCCGGGGCCGGTCCTTGCGGGTCCGGGCGGCGGGCCCGGTCGCTGATCCGCACCAGCAGCGCCACGACCAGCCAGTTCGCCACCACCGACGAGCCGCCCTGCGCCAGGAACGGCATCGCCATGCCGGTCAGCGGGATCAGGTCCGTCACCCCGCCGGTGACCACGAACACCTGGAGCGCCACGATCGACGCCAGCCCCGCCGCCAGCAGCCGCCCGAACGGGTCCCGGGTGGCCAGCGCCGCCGCGAACCCCCGCGCCACCAGCAGCGCGTACAGCGCCAGCAGCGCGCACAGCCCGGCGAGCCCCAACTCCTCGCCCACGGTGGCCAGCACGAAGTCCGACTTCGCGGCGAAGCCCACCAGGTAGGACGAGCCCCGGCCGAGCCCGGTGCCCAGCGCCCCGCCGTCGCCGAACGCGAAGAGCGACTGGGCGAGCTGGCCGGGCCCCTGCCCGGCGCCGATCGACGCGAACGGATGCAGCCAGTCCCGCACCCGCGCGTGCACATGCGGTTCGGTCGCGCCCACCGCCACCGCGCCGCCCGCCGCCAGCAGTAGCCCCGCCGCGGTCCACCCGACCCGCCCGGTCGCCACGTAGAGCATCACCACGAACAGGCCGAAGAACAGCAGCGACGTGCCGAGGTCGCGCTCCAGCACCAGGACGCCCACGCTCGCCAGCCACACCGCGATCACCGGCCCCAGCACCCGCCCGGTCGGCAACTGGAGCCGCCGCAGCCCCTTCAGCCGCCCCGCCAGCGGCAGCGGGCGGCCCGCGTACGCCAGCGCCGCGCGGTTCGCCGCCAGGTAGCCGGCGAAGAAGACCGCCAGCAGCACCTTCGCGAACTCGCCCGGCTGGATGGAGAACCCGGCCACCCTGATCCAGATCCGGGCCCCGTTCACCGCCGGGAAGGCGATCGGCGCGGCCAGCAGCACCAGCGCCGCGGTCACGCTCACATAGGTGTACCGCGCCAGCACCCGGTGGTCGCGCAGCAGCAGCACCGCCACCGCGAACAGGCCCACCCCGCACGCGGACCACACCAGTTGGGCCGGCGCCGCCCGCGGGCCGAGCACCGGCTCCAGGTCCAGCCGGTGGACCAGCACCAGCCCCACACCGTTGAGCAGCACCGCGACCGGCAGCAGCAGCGGGTCGGCGTACCGGGCCCGGGCGCGCACCGCCAGGTGCGCCAGCAGCGCCAGCCCGCCGAGCCCGGCGCCGTACGACAGCGCGTCCTTCGGCGCCGCGCCGCTGCGGGCCAGCCCCACGTCCGCGTAGCCGCAGACCGAGATGGCCACCGCGGCCACCAGCAGGCACAGCTCCACACCGCGGCGGGCGGCAGGGCGGGGCCGCGCCGCGCCGGTCTGGGCAGCCGGCCGGGGCGGGGTGGGCGGGGGAGGAGCGGTCGCCGACGTTGCGCTCATGGGCGGTCACGCTAGCAACCGCCGACCGGTATGTCTGTTAAGTCGCCTTGCGTGCTGGTGTTCGCCACGGCGTGCTCTGTCGGTGCCCCGGCCTAGGGTGATCGGCATGACCGCCGTGCCCCACGCCCCGGACGACCTCGCCGACCTGCCCTACGCGCACCTGCTGCGCCCGCACACCGGCCCGTTGGAGGTCGAGGGCGACTACGACACCGTGCACCTGGACCGGCTCGACGTCCCGCCGGGCGGCCGCGCCGCCGGGTCCCGCTTCCTCGAATCGGCCGTCACCGACTGCTCCTTCGACGGCACCGACCTGCGCGGCGCCCGGATGAACGACCTGTGGGCGTCGGGCACCCGCTTCACCGGCGTCTCGCTCGCCGAGAGCACCTGGCTGGACTCGGCGCTCGTCGGCTGCTCGCTCGCCGGGGTCGAGGCGTTCGGCGCGGTGCTGCGCCGGGTGGTCTTTCGCCGCTGCAAGCTCGACTCGGTCAACCTGCGCGCCGCGCGGCTGGACGACGTGGTCTTCGAGGACTGCGTGCTGCGGGACGTCGACCTCGGCGGCGCCAGGCTGACGGGCGCGGCCTTCCCCGGCAGCCGGCTGGAGCAGGTCCGGCTGGGCCGGGCGGAGCTGAAGCGCACCGACCTGCGCGGCGCGGTCGCCATCGACCTCGCCGACGGGTACGACAGCCTGCGCGGCGCGGTGATCGGTTCGCACCAGCTGCTGGACCTCGCTCCCGCGCTGGCGCAGACCCTCGGCATCACGGTGCGGGACCGCTGAGGATTGCGCGAACGTGCCTGCCCCGCACGCCACATGGCTCGCGTTCCGACGCCCCAGGTCACAGGGCTGACCGCGGTTCTGCTGCGCGAACGCGCCATTGCGGATTCCGGCCGGTCGGTGGGCATTGTCCGGATCACCCGGTTCCTGGTTCTCTCTTCTTACCGCCCCCGGCGAGGAAGGAACGACTCAGTGCAGGAGACCGAGTTCCGGAGCGCACACCATCTGTGTGTCGAGACGGACCCGGCCCTGTGTGAGCCTTGCCAGGAGCGGCTGGATCGGCAACTCGCCTTGCTTCCCCGGGTATACGGCGAGTTGGAGGCACCCCTCGTAGCGGCGCCGGACTCCGGCGATCGTGAGACCGGCACTGCCCGGCCCGGCATCCCCCTGAACGGGCCGGCTGTCGAGGCGCGCGCCGCTGTACGAGGCACTCTTGCCTCCTGGGCCGATCTGATGGTCGAGGGCCGCACCGTCCGTCTCCCCCTGCGGACGGTGCCGGCCCTCGCGGCCTTCCTCCGGAGACATCTCGGCTGGCTGGCCGTACATCCGGCCGCCGAGGACGCCGCCGCGGACATCGACGCGGTGCTCCGGCAGGCGCTGCGGGCCCTGCGAACCCCCACCTTCTCCGCGACCCCCACCTCCACCGGCCGCGCGGCCTGACCCCCCACTACCTGTCACCCCACCCACCCCGAACTTCCTGCGAAGCCGTTCCCCCCACACACAACGGCCCCCCACACGCAGGAAGCGCTGTACGGCCCGTGAATCATCTCGGGCCGTACAGCGCGAATCGCACGCTGCCGGTGCTTACGCCGGCGGGTACCAGATGAGCGGAGACGCGAGGTTGCCAGTGGTGTCACTCGACGCGATGGCCGCGGAGTGTGCTGCTGCGGAGTGCGACGGGCTGACTGCCGACGGACCGGCGGCGGATGCGTCGGCCGCGACGGCGACAGTCGTGCCGCCGATCGATCCGAGTGCAAGCGCCAACGCGGCGACGGCGGGCACGTGAGCCCTGAGCCATTTACGCGACATTGGGTTCCTTAACGGTCAAGGCCGGGGGGGAGCCTGGGATGGTGCGTTATGCGTAAATATGCATAACGCCTACCAGGATGCCAAGCGGCCAACTGGAATGCCACGTTCCGTGGGTGCGAAAGTACGCCATGGCGTGGACGCGCACGTCAGATCAGGTCATTGGTCGCAGCAAGCACCCCGGCCTGGAATCGGCTCTCCGCATCAAGATAGCGCATCACCTCTGACACCAGGCGACTCACGGTGCGCAATGACACCCCTAGTTTTCGGGCAATGCGTTCGTCGGTCAGGCCGTTTGCGAGTAGGCGCAGGGTGGTGCGGTGCTGCTCGGTGAGTTCGCTGTTGTCGTCCTGGCCGGTCTGGCCTCTGCTGCTGTACGGCACGGCGCGCAGCCAGCAGTCCTCGTACATGGCCAGGTAGCAGCGGACCAGGACCGGGCCGCGGATCACTACCGCCGGGCCGTCCGGGTCCGACGGCTCCGCTCGGGTGAGCGCCGTGTGTTCGTCGGCCACCAGGAGATCGAACGGCACCTGGGGAATGAGCCGGACTTCCGCGCCGAGCGCCGCGAGGTCGGTGAGGTATTTCCGTTGCCGTGGACCGGAGTTCACGCTCTGGCCGTAAATGGCGCGCACACGGATGTTCTTCTCGATGAACGCGCGGTCGGAATCGAGCGAGCTCTCCAGGAATTCCGGTGGCGGCAATGGGCCGGGGTGCATGGAGGACACGACTTCCGATACCGTGGCGCCGAAATCGCGTACGAATTCCCGGCGGCGGGCCGGCCCGCTGAGCACCTCCACCTCGACGTCGGCGGGTTCCCTGGTCACCATGGGGCGGTAGCGCTCCATGAGGGTCTCGGCCGCCTTGACCACGGAGGTCAGCTCGTCACGCTGCGCGACGAGAGTGTCCCGCTGCTTGGCCAGCAGGCTCATGATCGCGGTGTCGGGTTCGACCGAGTCCATCTTGCCCGGGCGCCAGCTCGGACGTACCAGGCCCAGCTCGTCCAGTTCCTGCCAGCCGGCCGCGGCCTCCTCCAGGGTGAGGCCCAGGCTCTCGTTGACCTTCTCGCGCTCGCTGGAGCCGCTGGCCAACAGCGCCCGGTATATCGCGAGTCCGATCGCGGCCGCATCCGCGTCCCCACGTCGTGCCGTACCGGCCACGTCTGCTCCCCCTCACTCCACGCGCTGTGCTGCTCCGGCAGGCCCGAGCCGTCACCGAGTCCGCGCCCGTAGCGACTTTAGCAATGGATGCGGCGGGTGCCAGGGGCGCTGCTTCGCCGTCCTTTGCCGCGGCCTCGGAAGGTGCCGGACATAATCGATCACGTGTCCGCCGAATGTCACCATTCCGGCGTGCCGGAGAAGGGGTTTCCGATGGCAGAACGGGCAGGAATCGGCGGGGAGCGGGCGGGCGGGGGCCCGGTGCCCGTGGTGCTGGTGGGCGCCGGGAAGGTGGCGCACGCCGCCCACCTGCGGGAACTGCGCGACCTCCCGGACGAGCTGCACCTCGCCGCCGTGGTCGAGCCGGACCCCGCCCACATCGCCGCCCTGCACCGGGTGGGCCTCGGCACGGTCGACCGGTACGCATCGGTCACCGCGGCCGCCCGCGCGGGCGCCCGGGCCGCGCTGGTCTGCACCCCGTGGTGGACGCACCGCGACGTCGTCCTGGAGTGCCTGGCCGCCGGCCTGCCGGTGCTCTGTGAGAAACCCGTCACCCTCGACCCCGCGGAGATCGAGGAGCTGGCCGCGGCCGAGCGCCGCACCGGCCTGCCGGTCACCGCCGGGTACATGAAGCGGCACGACCCGGTGGTGCGGCTCTTCCTCGACCACTGCCGGGCCCGGCTCGACCGGGCCCGCCGCCTGACCGTGGACATCCACGACCCGAACGCGCCGCACCAGGTCGCACACCTGCTGCCGTACGACCCGCCGCCCTTCGGCCCGCAGCCGCCGCCGGCCCGGGAGGCGCTGGCCCGCGCGCTCGGGCCGGCCGCCTCTCAGGCGCAGCGGGAGGCGTACGCCCGCGGGCTCGGCGGTTCGCTGATCCACCAGGTCAACCTGGTGCACGCGGTGCTGGCCGGCAGCGGCCGGAAGCTGGCCGGGCGGCTGCTGCACGCCGACGGGTGGGCCCAGGGCGCCGGGGTGAGCTGCCGGTGGCGGCCCGACGACGGGCTGCTGGTCGACATGACCCACCAGCGGCTGCCCGCGCACCGCCGCTACCGGGAGGTGCTGGAGTTCACCGCGTCGGACGGTGTGGCCACTCTCACGCTGCCCTCGCCGTACGCGCGGGACGAGGCAGCCACGCTGACCGTGCAGAGCTGGGACCCGGCGGGCGGGCCGGCCGAGCGGCGCGTGTACACCGCCGAGCCGGGGCAGACCGGGTTCCGGCGCCAGCTGCTGGCCTGGGCGCGGCAGCTGCGAGGGGAGCCCGGGTCGCGGGGCGCGGCGGGGGAGGCGCTGCCGGGGCTGGCGGATGTGCGCACGGACACGCGCGCGGTGCGCGAGGCGGCCCTGCGATTGGCGTGACCTCCGGCGGACGGGGGTAGCCGGTCAGCAGAGGGGGGTCCCCGTTCTTCGGAGGTGACCGCAGATGCTGATCCTGCTGGGACTGCTGCTCCTCGCCTGTACGGCCGCGTTCGTCGGGCTCGCCATCGCCGACAACCTCGGCGGCGGCCCGCACTACGACGTGACCGTGCTCGGCCACCACATCGCGACCATGAACGGCCTCGCGCTCTTCTGCGCCGGACTTGCCCTCGCCCTGATCTTCGGGCTCGGCTGCCTGATGGCGATGGGCGGGGGCGCGCTGCACCGACGCAGGTCGCGCCGGTACCGGGCGCTGCGGCACGACGCGGCCGCCGCCGACCGCGAGCGGGACGCGCTGGTCGCGCGGCGGGAGAACGAGGAGGCGGCCGCGGCCGGGGCGGGCGCGCAGCGGGTGAGTCCCGCGCACACCGGGTCCCGCCGCCACGGCCGGCACCTGTTCGGCCACTGACCGCCACTGGTCGCCACTGACCGTACGCGCCGGACGGGACCGCACCGGCCGTACGGCACCTCCCGCACGAAAAAACGGCGGCTCCGGGTTCACCCGGAGCCGCCGAACGAGTGCAGTGACGGCCCCGGGGGGGGATGGGGGCCGCCACGCAGGTCCTACGTTACGCGCCTTCGGCGGATGGTGTGGCGAAGCACGCGGTTTTCGGCGTGGCGATTTCACGTCGGGCACCGGAACGGACGGCAGCCGGGCCGGCAACCACGGGGGGAGCCGCCGGCCCGGCCGGTCTTTCGGGCCGCGGCCCTGGTCGGGTGCCGGCCGCGCGTGTCGATCGACGTTCGGCACAATCCTGGACTTCACCGCCCGCCCCCGTCAACAGGAGTGAATCGGACAGTCGTTGCGTTTCATTCTGGCTAAAAATCTCCGCCGCGCCGTCCCGGGGGTCGCCCGGGAATGCCCGGCCGGACGCCCGGGGGATGCCCGGGGGGGCGTCAGGCCGCGGTGGTGGCCGCGTGGTGGGCGAAGCGCAGGGCGACCTTCTGCCAGACGGCCGCCGCGGCGGCGTCGGCGGCCAGGGCGTCGCGGTGCAGGGTGTCGCGGTCGGCGCCGAGGCGGGCCAGGCGGTCGGGGTCCCAGTGGGCGATGCGGTCGGCGGCCGCCTCAGGGTGGAACTGGACGCCCCACGCGCTGCCGCCGAGCCGGAACGCCTGGTAGGGGCAGCCCTCGGTGGAGGCGAGCCAGGTGGCGCCCGGGGGCAGGGCGGTGATGGCGTCCACGTGGTTCTCGATGGCGTGCGGGCGGCTCGGCAAGCCCGTGAACAGCGGGTCGTCCGCCGCTTCCTGACGTAGCGTCAGTTCCACGTCGCCCACCTCGGGCCGGCCGTGCTCGCCGCGCACCGCGCCCCCGCCCACCTGGGCGAGCAACTGGCCGCCCAGGCAGATCCCGAACACCGGAAGGCCGAACTCCAGGGCCTCGCCCGCCAGTTCACGGGTGCGCGCGAGCCAGGGCGCGCGGGCGTCGTCGTCCGGGAGGTAGCCGCCGCCGAGGACCACCAGCGCCTGGTAGCGCGGCCGCAGCCGCTCCGGCAGCGGGTCGCCCGCGTAGCCGTGCACGACCTCCAGCGTCAGCCCGCCCTCGTACAGCCACCGCTCCCACCGCCCCGGCCCGCCGGTCGGGGTGTTCTGCACCACCAGTGCCGTCACCGTCATGCCGTGACCTGCCCTTCCGCTGCCGTTCGCCGTCCGTTCCCCCCATCCAAGCCCATCCTCACGGCGCCTTCGCAGCCGGGCCGGGCGGGAAGTCGACGCGTACGGTGAGGCCGCCGCCGGGGTGCGGGGTGAGGGTGAGGGCCGCGCCGTGGGCGGTGGTGGCGGCGCGGACGATGGCCAGGCCCAGTCCGTGGCCGTGCTGGGGCCCGCCGGTGCGCGCGGTGCCCAGCCGCTGGAAGGGCTCGAAGAGGCGGTCGACCTCCTCCGGCGGCACGACCGTCCCGGAGTTGGCGACCTCGAGGTGTCCTCCGCCGCCGGGGGAGCCGCCGGTGCGGACGCGGACGTGGCCGCCGGGGTGGTTGTGGCGCAGCGCGTTGCCCACGAGGTTGTCCAGCAGGAGGTCGGCCAGGCCCCGGTCGCCGCGTACGAGGGCCGGGCCGAGGTCGGCCGCCACCTCGACGTCCAGGCCGGCGGCCTCCTCGCCGTGGCGGGCCAGCACCTCCGCCGCGACCTCCGCGAGGTCGACGTCCTCCCACTGCCGCACCCCGCGCTCCCCGGTGGCGAGCGCGAACAGCGCCTCCATCAGCCGGGCCTGCCGCGCCCCGAGCAGCAGCGCCTGCTCGCACGCCTCCCGCAGCGCCGCCGCGTCGGCGCCGGGATCGGCCAACGCGACCTGGAGCAGGGTGCGTTCGGCCGCGAGTGGTGTGCGCAGCTCGTGCGAGGCGTTTGCCACGAAGTGCCGCTGGGCCTGGAAGGACGCCTCCAGCCGGGCGAACAGGTCGTCCAGGGTCTGCCCGAGCTGTGTGAACTCGTCGCCCGATCTGCGGATCGCCAGCCGCCGCCCGAGGCCGGCCGCGGACATCTCCCCGGCGGCCGCGGTGATCGTCCGCAGCGGCCGGAGCAGCCGCCCGGACAGCAGCCAGCCCAGCGCCACCGACAGGGCCACCAGCGCCACCAGCGCGACCGCGGACCCGGTGACGTACTGCCGCATGTCGCGGCCGTGCTGGGTCTCCGCCAGCGAGGGGCCGTACCCGGGCGGGTGCGGGCCCGCCGCGGTGCCGGGCGCGCGGATGGTCGAGGTCGACCCCACGAACAGGTTGGGGATGGCGAGCAGGACCGTACCGGAGAGCAGGAAGAGGCCGCCGTAGAGCACGGCGAGCCGCATCCGCACCGTACGGGGCCACGGCAGCGGCCGGACCGCCCGCACCGCCGTCACGACTCCTCGATCCGGTAGCCGCCCTCGCGGACGGTCTCGATCAGCGGCGGCTCGCCCAACTTCAGCCGCAGCCGCCGCACGGTGGTCTTCACGGTGGTCGTGAACGGGTCGGCGGCCTCGTCCCACACCCGGTCCAGCAGCTCTTCCGCGGAGACGGCCGCGCCGCGCGCCCCGAGCAGGCACTCCAGCAGCGCGAACTCCTTCGGGCTCAGGTCGAGTCGGCGCCCGGCGCGGAAGGCGGTCCGCCGGGCGGGGTCCAACCGCACTCCGCCGGCGGTGAGCACCGGCGGCAGCGCCGGCGTCGAACGGCGGCCCAACGCCCGGACCCGCGCGACCAGTTCGGCGAAGTCGAACGGCTTGGGCAGGTAGTCGTCGGCGCCCAGCGCGAGGCCGTCCACCCGGTCGCTGACCGCCGCCGCCGCGGTCAGCATCAGCACTCGGCTGTGGGCGGGGCCCGCCGCCAGGCCGCGGCAGATCTCGTCGCCGTGCACCCCCGGCAGGTCCCGGTCGAGGACCACCACGTCGTACCGGGTCACGGCCAGCCGCTCCAGTGCCTGCGGGCCGTCCAACGCCACGTCCACCGCCATGCCCTCGCGGCGCAGCCCGGTCGCCACCGCCGTCGCCAGCACCTCGAAGTCCTCGACCACCAGCACTCTCATGTGTCCACGATGCCAGCCGCCCGGTGTCAGGGGGGTGTCGGCGGGGCTGGGGGTGGCGGCGGGGTGACGGTGGGGAGTTGGGGTGGCGGCGGGGGCGGTGTCAGGGGGGTGTCGGTCGGCGGCACCGGGGCGGCACCGGGGGCGCCGTAGAACCGGTGCCGATGCCGTACGGGCACGCCGCCGGAGGGCGGGGGCGGGCGTGCGGCCGGGAAAGGAGCCGTGGCGATGGGCGAGGCGGGGGTGGCGGTGCGGGGCCTGCGCAAGCGGTACGGGCCGACTGTGGCGCTGGACGGGATGGACTTCACCGTGGTGCCGGGCCGGGTCACCGGCTTCGTGGGGCCGAACGGCGCCGGGAAGTCGACCACGATGCGGGTGGTGCTGGGCCTGGCCGCCGCGGACGAGGGCACCGCGCTGATCGGCGGGCGGCCCTACCGCGCACTGCGGCGGCCGATGACGCGGGTCGGCGCGCTGCTGGACGCCGCCGCTCTCCAGCCGGGGCGCCGGGCGCGCAACCACCTGCTGTGGCTGGCGCGTTCGCAGGGCATCGGCGCGCGCCGGGTGGACGAGGTGCTCGGGCAGGTCGGGCTGGCCGCGGTCGCGGGGCGCCGCGCGGGCGGCTTCTCGCTCGGGATGCGGCAGCGGCTGGGCATTGCCTCGGCACTGCTCGGCGACCCTGGGGTGCTGATGATGGACGAGCCGTTCAACGGCATGGACCCCGAGGGCATCGTCTGGCTGCGCGGACTGCTGCGCGGTCTCGCCGCCGAGGGGCGGGCGGTGCTGATCTCCACCCACCTGATGGGTGAACTCCAGGGCGCGGCGGACCACTTGGTGGTGGTCGGCCGCGGCCGGGTCGTCGCGGACGCGGCCGTGGCCGAACTGCTGGCCGCCGCGTCGGACGGCGGGCACGTCACGCTGCGGACCCCGCGCCCGGATCTGGCCGCAGGCGTCCTCACCGCGGCGGGCGGCACCGCGGCCCCGGACGGCGCCGGCGTTCTGCGCGTGGCCGGCCTGGCCGCGCGGGACGTCGTCGCGCGCCTCACCGACGCGGGCGTGGCGTTCACCGAAGTGACCGCGCACCGGGCCACGTTGGAGGACGTGTACCTGCGACTGACCAGGGCGGAAGCGGAGTTCACGGGGGAGCGGTCATGAGCGGCCTGTGGTCGGCGGTGCGCGCCGAGTGGACGAAGCTGCGCACCGTACGCGGCTGGGTCGTCGCTCTGGTGGCGGCGGTCGCGGTGACCGTGGGCATCGGGTACGCCTCGGCGACCGGGACCCGCTCCGGCGGCTGCCCCGGGATGCGGGTGTGCGGGCCGCCGAAGGGCCCGGGCGGGGTGGCCGTGGTGGACACGTTCACCTTCGTGCACCGGCCGCTGGGCCCGCACGCCACCCTCACCGCGCGGATCACCTCGCTGACCGGACGGCTCGCCGCGCCGGATGACGGCGCGCCCGACCTGGAGGCGTGGGCCAAGGCGGGCCTGATCGTGCGGGACGGCACCGCGCAGGGCCGTACGTACGCGGCCGTCATGGCCACCGGCGGCCACGGGGTGCGGGTGCAGAGCGACTTCACGCACGACACGGCGGGTCCGCAGGTGCCCGCGCCGTCGGCCGCCGCGCCGCGCTGGCTGCGGCTGACCCGCGCGGGCGCGACCGTCACCGCCTTCACCTCGTCCGACGGCGCGCACTGGACGAGGGTCGCCACCGCGACGCTGCCCGGCCTGCCCGCGACCGCGCAGGTCGGGCTCTTCGCCACCGCCCCGGAGCGCGTGGCGGTGGACCGGCACGCCGTCGGCTCGGCGGCGACGAGCGAACCGACCCGCGCCACAGCGGAGTTCGACCGGGTGACGCTGAGCGGTGCCGAGCCGGCGGGCGTACCGGACACGGGTGGCTGGCGTACCACCGTCGTCGGCGCCGACCCGGTCGCCGCCGCCGGCTCCGGGGCCGCCCGGCGCGCGCTGCCCGGCGGCGCGGCGTTCACCGTCCGCGGCTCCGGCGACATCGCGCCCGCCGTCGGGGGAGAGGCGTTCGGGGCCCGGAGCGTGGAACGCGGGTTGGCCGGCACGTTCGCGGGGCTGCTCGTCCTGGTGGTGCTCGGCACCTCCTTCGCCACCGCGGAGTACCGGCGCGGCCTGATCCGCACCACCCTCGCGGCCCAGCCGCACCGCGGCACCGTCCTCGCGGCCAAGGCGGTGGTGGTCGGTGCGGCCGCCTTCGCCGCCGGGCTCGCCGCCGCCGTGCTGTCGCTCGCGCTCACCACCCGCCGCCTGCACGCCGAGGGGGTCTTCGTCCTTCCGGCGAGCACCGCTACGCAGGCGCGGGTGGTGGTCGGCACCGCGCTGCTCCTCGCGCTGTCCGCGGTGCTCGCGCTGGCCGTGGGCGTGGTGCTGCGCCGGGCGGCCGGTGCGGTCGCCGCGGTCGTCGCCGGGGTGGTGCTGCCCTACCTCCTGGTGCTGACCGCGCTGCCGGACGCCGCCGCCCGGTGGGTGCTGCGGATCACCCCGGCGGCCGCGTTCGCCGTGCAGCAGACGCTGGTCCGCTACCGGCAGGTCGCGGGCCTCTACACGGCGTCGGAGGGCTACTACCCGCTGGCGCCGTGGGCGGGGCTGGCGGTCCTCCTCGGCTGGACCGCGGCCGTGCTCACCGCCGCGTACGCGCTGCTGCGCCGGAGGGACGGGTGAACGCCGTGGACGGGCGCCTCCGGTGCGGGGCGCTGCGGGACGCGGTCCGCGCGGAGTGGACCAAGGCACGCACGTCCCCCGCCACGTGGCCGCTGCTCGGCGCGCTCGTGGTGCTGACCGTCGCGGTCGGTGCGCTGGCCGCCGGGTCGGTGGACGGCCGCCCCGGGACGGACGCGGCCAAAACCGCGCTGACCGGGGTGCACCTCGGGCTGGCGGTGGCCGCGGTGCTCGGGGCGGGGGCGCTGGCGGGCGAGCACGCCACCGGGATGCTGGGCAGCACCTTCGCCGCGGTGCCGGGCCGGGGCACCGTACTGGCCGCGAAGGCGGTGGTGCTGGTGGGCCTGGTGCTGCCCGCGGCCCTGCTGGCGGTCGGCGGTTCGCTGCTGGCCGGACGGCTGCTGCTGCCCGCCGCCGCCCGGCCCGGACTGTCCCTGGCCGACGGCCCGGTGCTGCGCGCGGCGGCCGGTTCGGCGGTGTGCGTGGTGCTGGTCGCGCTGCTCGCGCTCGGTACGGCCGCGGTCGTACGGGACCCGGGCGCGTCGGTCGGCTGCGTCCTCGCGCTGCTGTACCTCTTCCCGGTGGCGGCGGCGCTGGTGGACGACCCGGTGTGGCAGCGGCGGTTGGTGCGGGTCGGGCCGGCCAGTGCGGGGCTGGGGGTGCGGACCACCGTGCCGGACGCGGTGCGGGCGCTGCCGATCGGGCCGTGGGCCGGGCTCGCGGTGGCGGCGGGATGGGCGGCGGGCGCGCTGCTCGCCGGGGTGTGGGCGCTGCGCGCCCGGGACGTGTGACGTAGGGTCCGCGGTACGTACCGGGGCATAAGACCGGCCGTCCTGGCCGGATTCAAACTGTTGTCATACTGCCGGTCTAGACTCTGCCCGCGACGGCTGTGCGCGCGTGCCCGGGAGCAGGCCGCAGCGATGCCAATCCCGGAGGGGACACGGACTTTTGATACAGATCGAGTCGATAACCAAGCGGTATCCCGACGGCACCACCGCGGTCGACAACCTGTCGTTGGAGATACCGGACAACGCCATCACCGTGCTGGTCGGCCCCTCGGGCTGCGGCAAGACCACCACCATGCGGATGATCAACCGCATGGTGGAGCCGAGTTCGGGGCGCATCCTGATCGACGGCGCCGACATCCACCAGCAGCCGGTCAACGCGCTGCGCCGGTCGATGGGCTACGTCATCCAGAACGCGGGCCTCTTCCAGCACCGTACGATCCTGGACAACATCGCCACCGTCCCGCGCATGCTCGGCTGGGACAAGAACCGGGCCCGCAGCCGCGCGTCGGAGCTGATGGAGCGGGTCGGTCTGGACTCCTCGCTCGCCAAGCGCTATCCCTACCAGCTCTCCGGCGGCCAGCAGCAGCGCGTCGGGGTGGCCCGCGCGCTCGCCGCGGACCCGCCGGTGCTGCTGATGGACGAGCCGTTCTCCGCCGTCGACCCGATCGTCCGCAAGGTACTTCAAGCCGAACTCCTGCGTATCCAGGAGGAGTTGGGCAAGACCATCGTCTTCGTCACGCATGACATCGACGAGGCGATCCGGCTCGGCGACATGATCGCGGTGCTGCGGACCGGCGGCCGGCTGGCGCAGTTCGCGCCGCCGGACGAGCTGCTGTCCCGCCCGGCCGACGACTTCGTCGAGGACTTCCTCGGCACCGACCGCGGGGTGCGGCGGCTGTCGTTCTTCACCTCCGCGGGCCTGGAGCTCACCACCGCGCCCGTGGTCTCGGTCGACACCACGCCCGCGCAGATCGCGGAGCGGGCCGCCGCCGAGGTGCCCTACCTGCTGGTCACCGGCGCCGACGGCAAGCCGCTGGGCTGGGCCGAGCCGAAGTACCTCGCGGGCGGCGGGAAGAGCCTGTCGGCCGACCAACTCATCAGCTACGGGCGGCCGTTCGAGTTCGGCCGCGAGTCGCTGCGGGACGCGCTGGACTGCGCGGTGCTCTCGCCCACCGGCTGGGCGGTCGCCGTGGACGGCGACGGGCGCGTGGTCGGCGTCACCTCGCAGGCGACGATCGGCGCGGCGATCCGCAGTGCGCACGCCGAGCGCGGCGGGAACCACGGCAAGCGCGGCAAGCAGAACAAGAGCGGGCAGGACGCCGGCCCGGTGCAGGTCGCCCGATGAGCAGCGGCGGCAACGGGTTCTTCGACCTCCCCAGCGACCTCCAGCACTCCTACGCCGGGCTGATCGGCATCCACCTGGAGGAGTCGCTGATCCCGGTCGCGATCGGACTGGCGGTGTCGCTGCCGCTGGCCCAGGCGTGCGTGCGGTTCCGCTGGCTCTACCCGCCGGTGCTGTGGGTCACCACGATCCTGTACGCCATCCCGTCGATCGCGTTCTTCGTCTTCCTGATCGACTACACCGGCGACAGCGCGACCACGGTGATCATCCCGCTGACCGTCTACAGCCTGGTGATCCTGCTGCCGTCGATCGTCGACGGCGTCAGATCGGTGCCCCCGGAAACGCTCGCCGCCGCCGAGGCGATGGGCTTCAACTCCTTCCAGCGCTACTTCCAGGTGCAGCTGCCCATGGCGGTGCCCGCGATCTTCGCCGGGCTGCGGGTGGCGACGGTCTCCAGCATCAGCCTGGTCAGCGTCGGCACGATCATCGGCAACCAGGGCGGGCTCGGCAACCTGCTCGGGGACGCGCTCGCCTACCACCGCTCCAACCTCGCGGTCACGTCCGTGGTGTCGATCGCGGTGCTCGGCGTCGTCATGGACCTGCTGCTGATCGGCCTGCGCACGCTGCTCACGCCGTGGATGCCGCGCGGGCGCAAGGCGGCGAAGCGGGCGAGCCTGGCGGCGGCCGTCGAGTCCGACGGTCCGGCCCGGTCCGACCACCCGGCCCAGCTGGAAGGCGCGGCCAAGTGAACATCTTCCACTTCATGAACGTCTTCTTCAGCGACGGCGCCCACTGGCACGGGTACGCGGGCGTCCCGCACCGCCTGGAGGAGCACCTCGGCTACACCTTCGAGGCGCTGGCCATCGCGGCCGTCATCGCGCTGCCGATCGGCCTCATCACCGGCCACACCGGGCGCGGCGGCAACGCCCTCGCGCTGGTGGCCACCGCGGGCCGCGCACTGCCCAGTTACGGCCTGCTGGTGCTGATGTTCTTCTGGCTGGGCATCGGCCTGGTCCCGGTGATGATCCCGCTGGTCGCACTCGCGGTCCCGCCGATCCTCGTCACCTCCTACGAGGCGATCCGCACCGTGGACCCGGCGCCGGTGGACGCCGCCCGCGGCATGGGCATGGGCCCCGCGGCCGTCCTCTTCCAGGTCGAACTGCCCGCGGCGCTCCCGCTGATCATCAGCGGGTTCCGCTCCGCGGCCATCCAGGTCGTCTCGACCGCGGCCATCGCCGCGACCGTCAGCCTCGGCGGTCTCGGCCGCTACATCGTGGACGGGCTCTACCAGCGCAACTACGCCACCGTGGTCGGCGGCGCCACGCTGATCGCGCTGCTCGCCCTGGCCATGGTCGGGTTGATCTGGCTGGTCGAGCGGGCCGTGGTCTCCCCCGGGGTGCGGCGCAGCAACTGACCTTCCCCCTCCCGCAGTTCCCGGGCCGGTTCGCCATCCTGTGCGAGCCGGCCCGTGCGTTGGGACGCGTGGGACACGCGAGGTCCGTTACGGTGCGGAGTTGGGTGGGGCAACGGGGGACCGGTACGGAGGGAAACAGCGGTGCGCGTCATAGCGGACAGATACGAACTCGCGGCGTTCGTCGGCCGGGGCGGGATGGGGGAGGTGTGGGAGGGCCGGGACCGGGTGATCGGCCGCCGGGTCGCGGTCAAGCTGCTGCCGGACCACCAACACGGCCTCGCCGCCGACCTGTTCTTCCGTGAGGCGCGCACGGCGGGCGGGCTCAGCCACCGCGGTGTCGTCACCGTGCACGACATGGGCCGCGACCCGGGTGACGGCACGCTCTACCTCGTCATGGAGTACGTCACCGGGCGCGACCTCGCGGTCGTCCTGCACGAGGACGGTCCGCCGCCGCCCGCGGTGAGCGTCGAGTGGGCCGCGCAGACCGCTGCCGCGCTGGCCGCCGCCCATGGGGCGGGCGTGGTGCACCGGGACCTCAAGCCGGCGAACCTGATGCTGACCGACGGCGGCGAGGTGAAGGTCCTCGACTTCGGCATCGCCCGCTTCATGGCCGCCACGGACAAGTCCAGCCAGGTCATGGGCACGCTGGCGTACATGGCGCCGGAACGGTTCGCCGAGCAGTCCGGGGACGCGCGCAGCGACCTGTACGCGTTCGGCTGCGTGCTGCACGAACTGCTCACCGGGAAGCCGCCGTTCCCGATGGGCGACCCGGTGTCGCTGATGACCGCGCATCTCACCAGGCCGCCGCAGGCGCCGAGTTCGCTGCGCACCGGGGTGCCCGCGGCGCTCGACGCGCTGGTGCTGCGGCTGCTGGCGAAGGACCCGGCCGACCGTCCGCAGTCGGCTGCCGCCGTCCATGACGAGCTGCGGGCGCTGGACCTGGCGGCGGTGCCGACGCCCACCGCTCCGGACGTGCCCACGCCACCCGCCGTGCCCCCGTCCCCGTACGCGCCGGGCGGTTCGGTCCAGCCGCGTGCGCCGCACCACCTGCCGACCCAGACCCGCGGCCCGTCGGCACCGCCCGCCGCCCCGGCGTCCGGCGGTGCCCCGGCACCCGGTGCGGCCCGGTCCGTCGGGCGGCGCCGCGCCCTGTGGCTCGGCCTGGGCGGGGCCGTAGCGGTGGCCGGCGGCATCGGGGCCGCCCTCATCCCCGACCACACCCCGGAGAAGCCCAAGCAGAAGGTGAAGCCGTGGGCCTACTACGAGGAATCGATCCACACCGATGATCCGCCCCGGTTCACCGTGGCCGACGGCACCCTGTACGTCTCCACCGAGGAGACCATCGTCGCCCTGGACGCCCGCACCGGACACACGCGCTGGAAGGGTCCTGCCGACTTCTCCCGGGAGTACCGGTTCCGCGACCCCCTGGCGGCCGGTGGCGGGGTGGTGTGCGCGGGCGGGCAGATCGGCAGCACGTACGGCCTGGGCGCGCTGGACGCGACGGGCAAGAAGAAGTGGTTCTGCACCTTCGGCGACTCCGAGCACGCGCCGGTCGTGGCCGGCGGGACCGTCTACTTCACGGCGGACGGCCACGCGTATGCCGTGCACGCGGCCACCGGCCGGAAGGTGTGGGACCACCCTCTGGGGGACAAGGACTCCGGCGGGCTGGCGGTGGCCGACGGCACGGTGTACGTCAACGGTGACAAGGCCCTGCACGCGCTCGACGCGGCCGGCGGCGCCAAGAAATGGGACTTCCCGCTCAGCCTCGGAACACGCTCCGACGCGCCGCCTGTCGTGTCCGGCGGAGTGGTGTACGTCCTCGACGACTCCACGGACCTCTACGCGCTCCACGCCGCCCGGGGCACCAAGAAGTGGTCGCTCCAGTACAACGGGCAGAGCATCCGCGCGGCGGGCGACACGCTCTACCTCACCGGCGGTGACGATGTGGGGAACGGACTGGTCCACGCGCTCGACGCGTCGACGGGGAAGCGGAAGTGGGGCCATGCGGTGAAGACCAGCCAGGAATACCCCACGCAGATCGCACTGGCGGATGACCTGGTCTTCGTCGCCGACACCTCGGACAAGGACGGCACCGTCTACGCCATCGACGCCGGCAACGGCTCCCAGCGCTGGTCCACGACGATGCTGGAGAAGGTGGGCAGCGACATGGCGGCCGCCTACGGTTTCGTCTACACCTCTGTCAGCGGCCGGGTGATGGCCCTCGACGCGGCCACCGGGGCGTTCACCGTGTGACACCGGACCGGGCTGTCGTACCCCCGCGCTAGCCTGCCGGGCATGACAGGTGGCACGGGAAGCGCTGAAATCGGCGCCCTGAAAGCGGCGTTGGACGGCCAGCGGAAGCACGTACTGGGGATTCTCGACGGGCTCTCGGAGGAGGAGCTGCGGCGGGCGGCGCTGCCCAGCGGGTGGAGCTGCCTGGCGCTGGTGCGGCATCTGACCGTGGACGTCGAGCTGTTCTGGTTCGCCGGGGTGGTCGCGGGGGCGCCGGACGTGGCGGGGCAGCTCGCGGCGGGCGCGCGGCCGCACTGGTCCGTCCCCGAGGGGATGGGCGCCGCGGAGGTCTTCGCGGAGTACCGCGCAGCCATCGCCCGGGCGGACGCCGTCCTGGCCTCGGCCCACCCCGAACAGCCCCTCGCCGCCTGGCCGGTGGAGCTGTGGCCGGACTGGCGGCTGCCCGACGTACGGCACGTGCTCATCCACGTCCTCACCGAAGTCGCCTGCCACTGCGGCCACTTGGACGCGGCCCGCGAACTGTCCGACGGCACCGCCTGGCTCCCCGGCAACCCCTACGCGGCCTAGCCTCCCCCACATGCCCGGCGCAGCGCCCTCCCGTACAGGTGGGCCATGGCGCGCTGCCCGCACCGGCCGAGGGGGCCGGCCGTACGCAGCCACCACGCGGCCGGGCGGCTGTACGCGCGCACCGTCAACTCCGCTGCGCCGTCCGGGAGTCGGCGGATCACGAAGGACTCCTCGCCGCACTCCGGGTGCCCGGGCAGTGTCCCGTAGGCGAAGCCCGCGCGATCGGGCTCCGCGACCGTCCACACCACCTCGCACGGCGCTCGTACCGGCCCCCACCGCAGCTCCACCCGCACCCCCGGCGCGGCCGCCGGCGTCCCCGCGGGCACCCTCATCCCCGGTGTCCCGCGGTGCATCCCCCACCCGGACAGCACCCGCACCGCGTCCTCGTACGCCCCGCCCCCGAGCCGTGCCCGCACCGTGAGCGCCCGGAACCCCTCGGGCGCCGCCGCTCCCTTCGTCATCCCCACGGCGTCGTACGTCACACCGGCACGTGTCCCGCTCATACGCCGATCGAACTGCCCCTCGCCCCGGGACGCAAGCCCCCGCTCGGGACGGGGATCAGGTCCAGGTCGGCACGTTGCCGCCGGCGTAGCGGGCGCCGAAGCCGCCGTGGGGGAGGATCGCGTCGATGGCGGCGAGGTCGGCGTCGGTGAGGGTGAGGTCGGCGGCGCCCACGTTCTCGTCGATGCGCTGCGGGCTGCGGGTGCCGGGGATGGGCACGACGTGCTCGCCGCGGGTCAGGAGCCAGGCCAGGGCGAGCTGGGAGACGGTGGCGCTCTTGGCCGCTGCGAGGGCGGCGAGCTGTTCGACGGCTTCGAGGTTCTTCTCGAAGTTGCCGGGCTGCCAGCGCGGGTCGGCGTTTCGGATGTCGTTGCCCTCGTACCGGCCGGCGGGCCTGGCGGTGCCGGTGATGAAGCCGCGGCCGAGGGGCGAGTAGGCGACGAAGCCGATGCCGAGGTCGGCCAGGACCGGGAAGAGCTGCTCGACGTCCCGTTCGAACAGGGAGTACTCGGTCTGGAGGACGGAGACCGGCTGCACGGCGTGCGCCCTGCGGATCGTCTCGGGTCCGGCCTCGCTGAGTCCGAAGTACTTCACCTTGCCCGCGTCGATCAGCTCCCCGACGGTGCCCGCGACCTCCTCGACGGGCACCTCGGGGTCGACGCGGTGCTGGTAGAAGACGTCGATGTGGTCCACGCCGAGGTAGCGCAGGCTGTTGTCGGCGACCTTGCGGATGGTGGCGGGCCGGCTGTCGAGCCGGACGCCGATCTGCTCGGGCGGGACCGACATGTCGACGCCGAACTTGGTGGCCAGCACCACGTCGTCGCGGAAGTCCCGGACCGCTTTTCCGACCAGGATCTCGTTGGAGCCGGTGCCCCAGCCGTACATCTCGGCGGTGTCGAAGAAGGTCACGCCCTGTTCGTGGGCGCGGCGGAGGGCAGCGACGCCGGCCTCCTCGTCGGTGGGTCCGTAGGCCATCGTCAGGCCCATCGCGCCGTAGCCGATCGCCGAGACCTCCAGGCCCTGGCTGCCGAGCGTCCGGGTGTGCATGGTGCGCTCCTTCGATGAAGTGCGGTCTGAAGTGTGGTCTGAAGTGCGGTTCGTGGACGGACAGGTCGGTGCGGGCCGGGTCAGTGCGCGCGGGTCGCGGCGGCCAGTCCGGCGCGGTGGATGCGGGTCTGCTCGGCGACGCGCCGGCCGAGGTGGCGGGCGGTGCTGAGGTCCGCGTCATGGACGTCGGGGGTGTCGTTGAAGCTCTGCGCGCCGGCGCCGAGGTAGAAGCCGAGGCGGTTGTCGTCCTCGGGGCCGGACGTGGTGGTGTTCCAGCCCGGCAGGAGGTTCAGGCTCACCCAGAGCATCCCGTGCTGGGCCGCCAGGAGCGAGAGGTACTGCAAGGTGTGCAACTTGTCGCCGCTCATGGAGCCGGAGTTGGTGAATCCCGCGGCGAGCTTGTCGCTCCAGGCGCGGGACATCCAGCGCTTGCTGGTGGCCTCGGCGAAGGTGTGGAACGCCCCGGACGCGGTGCCCATGTAGGTGGGGGTGCCGAAGATGATGCCGTCCGCGGCGTCCATCAGGTCCCAGTCGGCGTCGCTGAGGGCGGCGACGTCCACGCGGTGGACCTGTGTCCCGGCCACGGAGTGGGCGCCGTCCGCGACGGCGGTGGCGAGCTGCGCGGTGTGGCCGTAGCCGGAGTGCGACGCGATGACGATCGAGATGTCGGACATGGGGGTGTTCCTCTCCTGCCGCGGTGGCGGCGTGTGCGGTGGTGCCTCGGCGAGGGCCGGCGGCCCCGGCCGGGGCGCGGGGCATGCCGAGCCCCGCGGACCGGTGGCACCCGCCATCAGGCCGGTATCGCCGTTCCGCTAAGAACGGTAGCATCGATATAACGGCGGTATGCAAAATCGGGTATCGTTGTTCCATGGACGAGGGACGACGCGCCGCGCGGCGCCAGGTACTACAGGTGGCGGCCAAGCTCCTGGAGGAGGGCGGCAGCGAAGCGGTCTCCACGCGGGCGGTCGCCGCGGCCGCGGGCATCACGGCCCCCGCGCTCTACCGGATGTTCGACGACAAGGACGGCCTCCTGGCCGAACTGGCCGCCTACGGCTTCGAGATGTACCTCGCCGAGAAGGAGGAGGCGCTGGCGCTGACCCCGCACGACCCGGTCGCCGACCTCTACCGCGGCTGGGACCTGCACGTCGACTTCGGGCTGCGGCACCCCGCGTTCTACATGCTCATGTACGGCACGGTGCGGCCCGGGCAGCGTCCCCCCGCCGCGGACGAGGCGCACGCCCTGCTGGTGGGGGTGCTGCGCCGCGCGGCCGAGGCCGGGCGGCTCCGGGTCCCGGTGGAGCAGGCGACCCGCGTCATCCACGCGGCGACGACGGGTGCCGCGCTGGCGCTGATCGGCGAACCGCCCGCGCAGCGGGACCTGACCACGTCGGCACGGCTGCGGGACACCGTCATCGCCTCCGTCACCACCGACGCGCCCGCCGCGTCCGGGTCGGACCTGGCCTCGCGCGCGCTCGCCCTCGACGCGGCGCTGGAAACCGCGCTCACCGCCGAACCGCCCGCCGCCGCGGGCGCCGGGGTGCCCCTGAGATCCACGGAGACGGCTCTGCTGCGCGAATGGCTCCGGCAGCTGGCGGGCTGAACCCCCCCGCGACCGCACCCGGCGGCGGGCTGGTCGCGCAGTCCCCGCGCCCCCGGGCAGGTACGGCTGCTCGGCAGCACGCAGCGACCGCACCTGACGACGGCGGGCAACCACATCCAGGGGCGCGGGGAACTGCGCGACCAGCCCTCCACCGGGCGGCACCCGGCCGACAAGCAGAGACCCCCGCGGCGGGGAGCCGCAGCCACCGGGCGCACCCGGGACCGCCCCCTCAGCCGAGCGCGGGAGCCCCGGTCGGCGGCTTCCCCTGGCCGGCCGCCCAAGATGCCAGGAGCACCAGATTGCCCGCGGTCGGTGTGCCGGCGGGCGCGGTGTAGACGTTCAGGTGCAGGCCGGGGTCGGCGGGCAGCTCCATCGACTCGACGTCCAGGTCGAGCCGGCCCACCACCGGATGGTGCAGCCGCTTGTGCCCGGACCGGTGGAGCCGGACGTCCTGGGACGCCCACCGCTGCCGGAACAGCTCGCTGCGTGTGGACAATTCGCCGACCAGGGCGACCAGTTCCCCGTCGCGCGGATCGCGGCCCGCTTCCATGCGCAGTTTCGCGGCCACATCGCGGGCGATCCGGTCGTAGTCGACGAAGAACGCGCGGGCCGCATCGGATTCCAGATAAACGAACCGCGCGGTGTTCGCCGGCCGCCGCGTGTCGGCGAGCACCGGTGAATACAGCGCGCGGGCCAGGTGATTCGTGGCCAGTACGTCATAACGGCCGTTGCAGATCCACGCCGGCGCGTCGGTGAGCGCGTCGAGCACCTGCTGAAGCGCCCGGCGCACCGTCACCGCGGGCCGCCGGCGGTGCGGACCGCCCGGCGCCCGGGACTGCCGCGCGAGGTGGAACAGGTGGTCGCGCTCGGCCTCGTCGAGCTGCAAGGCGGCGGCCAACGCGTCGAGCACCCCGTCGGAGGCGCTGGTCAGGCTGCCGCGCTCCATCCGCACGTAGTAGTCGACCGACACCCCCGCCAGGAGGGCCACCTCTTCCCGGCGCAGCCCCTTGACCCGGCGGTTGCCGCCGTGGGCGGCCAGCCCGGCCCGCTCGGGCGCGATCCGCGCGCGGCGCGACGTCAGGAATTCCTTGATCTCGGTACGCGGATCGATGCTGGCCACCGCTTCACCATAAGCCCTGCCCGCAGGCGGAGACAGGCCCTGCCAGTGCCCCTTTCGGCAACGCGCCCCGTAGCCGCGGCAATGCGCCTTCGGACAAGGGGGAATCGGCAGTTCCCCGAACAGCAGGGCCTCCCGGCCGCCCGCAATACGTGCCTAGGCTGCGGAGACCGATTCCGAGGACGGAGACCCATGGCAGACAACCAATTCACCGCGCACGCAGACCTATTCGACCTGACGGGGAAGTCCGCACTTGTCACGGGCGGCACCAAGGGGATCGGGCTGATGATCGCGCGCGGCCTGCTCCAGGCCGGCGCCCGCGTCGTCATCAGCTCACGCACCCCGGACGCGTGCGCGCAGGCACAGCAGGAACTGTCCGCGTTCGGCGACGTCCAGGCCATCCCCGCCGACTTGTCCCGGCACGACGAGTGCCGGCGCCTCGCCGATCTCGTCACGGCCGACGCGGAACGCCTGGACATCCTCGTCAACAACGCGGGCGCGATGTGGCGCGAGCCGCTGGAGACGTTCCCGGACGAGGCGTGGGACACGGTGATCGACCTCAACCTCAAGTCGCCGTTCTGGCTGGTGCAGGCGCTGCTGCCCGCACTTCGCCGGGCGGGCACCGCCGACGACCCCGCGCGGGTCGTCAACATCGGCAGCATCGCCGCCATCCACGTCGCCGAGTCGCCCAACTACTCCTACGCCAGCAGCAAAGCGGGGCTCCACCAGCTCACCCGGGTGCTCGCCAGGGAACTGGGCCCCCAGCACGTCACGGTCAACGCGGTGGCCCCGGGGCCCTTCCCGTCGCACATGATGGCGGCCACGCTCGAGGCCGTCGGCGACACGATCGCGGCGAAGGCCCCGCTGCGCCGGCTCGGCCGCGACGACGACATGGCAGGTGTCGCCGTCTTCCTCGCCAGCCGGGCCGGGCGCTACCTCACCGGCACCGTCATCCCGGTCGACGGCGGCATCGCCACGACCGCGACGGGCACCTAGGCGGCGGCCTCCGTATCGTCAGCGTCGTCGCAGGCGGTGGCGGCGGACCGGTCCTGCCAGGCCGCGAGGTCGGCCTGAAGGCTGCGGATCTTCACCTGCTGGCGTTCGATCGCGTCGCGCCCGAGCGCCAGGTGCCTGGGGAGCTCGTCGCCGCAGGTGACCTCGTGGATCAGGGCGGCGCCCTTGGCGGGGTCGCCGAGCTGGGTGTGGTTGGCGGTGCCGGCCCAGTCCAGGGTGGCGTGCGCGGGCGTGCCGTCGTAGGCGGGGATACGCCGGGCCGCGGTCGACAGGGAGCTGGTGTCGAGGAAGTCGGTGCGGAAGACACCGGGTTCCACGACCATGCTCTGGATGCCGAACGGCGCCAGCTCCACCGCGAGGGCCTCGCCGATGCCGGCCACCGCGAACTTCGAGGCGTTGTACATACTCACCCCGGGCTCCCCCTCGAACCCGGAGCGGGAGCCGATGTGCACGATCTTCCCCGCCCCGGCCGCGCGCATGACGGGCAGGACGGCGCGGGTCACGGCGATCAGCCCGAAGACGTTGAGGTCGAACAGCGCACGCGCCTCGGCGTCCGTGACCTCCTCCAGCGCACCCAGCAGGCCGCGGCCCGCGTTGTTGACGAGGACGTCGACCGTGCCGAAGCGCCGCACCGCCGCTTCCACGGCCGCGGTGATCTCCTCGCTCCGGGTGACGTCGAGGGCGACGCCGAGGACGCGGTCGGAGCCGAGCAGGTCGGCCGGCAGTCTCCGCGGGTTGCGGGCCGCGGCCACGACCGTGTCGCCGCCCCGCAGCGCGGCCCGCGCGATCTCCAGCCCCAGCCCTCGGGACGCACCGGTGATGAACCACGTCGACATGAGATTCCTCCCTGTTCCTCTGTCCTGTTCCTCTGTTCGGACGCTGCCCCGACCGCCACTCCCGGCGGCGGGGACGGCTTCCACCGAACCAGCTTTGAGCAGGCAGAAGAGGGCGCAGGAGGGCCCGGCTGATCGGGGGAGGAACTGGGCCACCTTCCAGCTCCCGCGGCGCCGGCGCGTGCGCGACCCTGGAGGGATGGACCGTGAGCACCCCGACAGCGCACCGATGGCGGAATTCCTCCGCTCCGCCCGCTCGCGCCTCACCCCGCGGGAAGCCGGGCTCGACGACCCGGGCGGGGGCCGGCGCCGGGTGTCCGGCCTGCGCCGGGAGGAGCTCGCCCGGCTGGCCGGTGTGAGCGTGGACTACTACACGCGGCTCGAACAGGGCCGCAGCCGCAGCGCCTCGGCGGAGGTCCTCGACGCGCTCGCCACCGCCCTGCACCCGGACGACGCCGAGCGCAGCCACCTGCACACGCTCGGGCGGCCCCGGTCCCGGCCCACCCGGCGCCGCCGCCCCCGCCCCCAGCAGGTCCACCGCGCCACCTGGGACCTGCTGGACGCCCTCCAGCAGACCTGCCGCCCCGCCTTCGTCCTCGGGCGGCGCCTTGACGTGCTGGCCCACAACCAGCTCGCCGGGCGCCTGATCACCGAGTTCCGCGCGCTGCCCGCGGCCGAGCGGAACCAGGCCCGCTTCGTCTTCCTCGACCCGCACGCGCGCGAGCTGTACCGGGACTGGGCCGGCGTCGCCGCGGACACCGCGGCCATGCTCCGCCTCGACGCGGGCCGCCACCCGGACGACCCCGGCCTGAGCGCCCTGGTCGGCGAGCTGTCCATCCGCAGCGAGGAGTTCCGCCGCTTCTGGTCGGACCACAAGGTGCACCGGCGCACGACCGGCACCAAGGACTACCACCACCCGCTCGTCGGCGACCTCACCGTCACCTACCAGGCCCTCACCCCCGGGGACGACCTGGACCAGACCCTCTTCGTCTACGCCACCGAACCCGGCAGCCCCTCCGAGACCTCGCTGCGTCTGCTGTCCCAATGGACGAACGCGTCAGCGCACACCGGAGCCGCCGCAGCCAAGTCCCCAGCGCCGCACGACTGAGGAACCCGAGCGAGTGGTGGCGCTCCCACCCCGCAGCGGCCCGCCCGGTCGGCGTGGTGTGCTGGCCGTACGGCGTCCCGGACCGCCCGGCGCCGTCGCGAGGGGGAGACCCCCAGCCGACAGGAGGAAGCCGCGATGAGCACGACCGCGATCGAGTTCGAGGCGAAGGCCCTCGGGATCGACCCCGACGAGATCCGCGCCAGACTGCGGGCGGCCGGTGCCGAGCACACCGGGGACCGGCTCCAGCGCCGGTACGTGTACGACATCCCCGGCGGCCCGGGGACGTGGGTGCGGCTGCGCGCCAACGGGGAGACCGCGACGCTGTGCGTGAAGGAGATCCTGAGCGACGCGATCGACGGGGTGCGGGAGACCGAGACGACCGTGGGCGACTTCGACGCCACGCACGCGATCCTCGGCAAGCTCGGCTACCTGCCGAAGGCGTACCAGGAGAACCGGCGTTCGTCGTGGGCACTGCTCGGCGCGGCCGTCGAGATCGACCACTGGCCGCTCATTCCGCCCTACCTGGAGATCGAGGGGAGCAGCGGCGAGCACGTCCACGAGGTGGCGGCGGCCCTCGGGCTGCCCGCGCACGAGCTCACCAGCGAGAACACGACCGCCGTCTACCGCCGTTACGGCATCGACCTCGACACGATCCCCCGGCTCACCTTCGAGTGAGGGAGAGGGACCGGTCTGCGTTCGACGCCGAGGTACGGCGGCTCGGGCGGGAGTACGGCGGGGGCCGGTGAGGGGGCGGCCCGATCAGAGGGTGGTGGGGGTGCAGTGGTGGAGGCGGACGGAGAGTTGGGCCGCGAGGAGCCAGGGGGTGAGGGGGTCGTCGTAGGGGAGGAGGGCCGGGCCGAGGGGAACCGGGCGCGGGGAGGCGGGATCGGGGGAGGGGGCGAAGAGCATGCCGTGGGCGCCGGCGACCTCGGGGGAAGCGACGCGGTAGACGGCGTGGCCGCGCCGCAGGTACGGGCACAGGCGCAGTGAGACCAGCGCGCAGGGCCGGCAGATCGGCGGATGGGTGGCGCCCATCTCCTCCGGCCACCCCGGCCAGTCGTCCCGGTCGTCCCCGAGCAGCCAGAGCACGCCCTCCGCGTCGCGGTCCGCCGGCCCCGCGCACACCTGGCACAGCAGCAACCGCATCGCGCGCCGCTGCCGCGCCGGGTGCACGGCGCCGAACGACGGCTTCCCGCGCCCCCGTGCCAGACCCGAGCGCATCCACAACACCCCTTCCGCGTCCCGGTCGTGGGGCACCTCGTCGCGGTAGGCGATGCCGCGCCCGTCCGCCCGCAGCACCACCGGCCCGGCCGACCGCTCCTCCGCGCTCCAGGTCGCGATGTACGGCACGGTGGGTGCTGGCTGCCGCGGTGGCTGCGAGGCGTTCACGCGCACCCCCCGAAGTCCCCGGCGGCGGGGCGTACGGCCAGTGCGCCCGCACCCTCCTCCTCGTCGTGCGCCGCCGCCCAGTCCGCCCGCGCCCCCAGCAGCGCCGGGTGCACCTCGTACGCCAACCGGTCCGCCTGCGCCCGCAGTTGCTCCGCCAGCGCCAGCACGTCCGCCGGGCCCAACTCGCTCAGCCAGCACTCCGGCGTGACGTTCACCGTCACCGTCGGCACCCGCGGCTCCGGGTCCGCCGCGTACGGCACGCAGTCGATGCTGCCGGACAGCAGGTGCAGGGTCCCCGGCTCCCCGCCGTCCTGCGTGGTCCGCACCCGCCGCAGCGTCTGCCCGTCGAAGTCCGCGTAGTGGTGGACGTCCACCAGCCGCGCCGCCAAGTGCTCGATCGGCACGTCCACTTCGCTCGGGTCCTCCGCCGCCCACGGCGGCAGGTATCCGCTCACGGTGTGCCGACTCGTCGTCGTGATGCGCCACTTGCGTGCCTGCGGAGTCTCAGCAAGCGGTAAAGCCTCGCTCCCGTCCTTGCCGGGCTGCCCCAGCAACGGGAACGGCCCGCCCTCCACGGTGGTGGGTTCCATATGCAATTTCCCTTTCTGCGCGATCTCTTTCGAAGTGAGCTTTACGAGCCAACTGGTGGGCCTGCTCATGACGGGCGAGGGCTCGCCGTCCGTGCCTTCCCCCGGGTGCCCTGCGCGTAGTTCCCGGGCCCGGCAGACGGCTTCCGCCGAAGCGACTTCCGCGGGGCGCGCCTGCCGTACGCTGCACGGTTCCGCCGCCCACAGCCCCTGGTTCCCCGGCCGCTGAAGGGAGAGTGACCACGCGGTACTACGCATCACCTGGCCCACGTCCCCGGTCCGGGTGTCCACCACCCAGGTGCCCTCGCCGTACGGCATGACGGTCGCCTCTCCGTGTCCGCCCCCTCGCTCTGTGTTTCCAGGTTCCCCTGTCAAGGGGTACCGTCGCCAGCCCACACCGGGTTCCAAAGGTTCCCGAACTCCGAGCACGGGGGGAGCGCATGAACGCACACACATCGCAACGGCAGGACGGTGCCGCTTACTTCGGGCAAGAGGTCCGCTACGCCCGCGAGCAACGCGGCATGACCCAGGCCCAGTTGGCCCTGGAAACGGGGTACGAACGCCCCTACGTCACCCGCGTCGAGAGCGGCAAGCTCCTCGCGTCCGAGCAGTTCGCGGAAGCGTGCGACCGCATCTTCGGCACCCCGGGGTTTTTCGCGCGCCTACGCGTCCGGGTGAGCGAGCGCGGCCACCCGGGCTGGTTCATCCCCTACGTCAACCTTGAGCGCGACGCGACGGTGATCCTGGACTACTCGCCCGTCGTCATCCCGGGCATCCTCCAGACCCGGGAGTACGCGACGGCGATCTTCAGCCAGGTCCACCCGCGCGACGAGAGGCAGCAGGTCGACGAGCGGGTCGAGGCGCGGCTTGCGCGTCGAGCCGCGCTGCGGCAGCGAGTTGAGCACCCTCTGCTGTGGATGGTCCTGCACGAAGCGGCGCTGCGTACGGTGGTCGGCAGCCGCGACGTGATGGCGGGCCAACTCGCGCGCCTGCTGGAGGAAGCGGACTCGCCGCACGTCACCATCCAGGTGTCACCGTTCGACCAGGGCGTGCCCGGCGGCGCGTCGATGTTCATCCTGCTGACGCCGGCCGAAGGCAACACCCTGCTCTACACGGAGACGATGCAGCACGGTCACGTTGAAGACTCCGAGTCCGGCGTTATGGCTGCCCAGCAGCAGTACGATCGCTTGCGAGCAGCCGCGATGCCGCCGAGGGAGTCGCTGGTGCTCATCCGCAACGCGATGAAGGAGTACCGACAATGAGCACCCTCCCCGCTCTCCATGCCGCGCACTGGCTGAAGAGCAGCTACAGCGACGGCAACGGCGGCGCGTGCGTCGAGTTCGCTCGTAACGTTCCCGGGGTGATCCCCGTGCGTGATTCGAAGGACCCCGAGGGGCCCGCGCTGGCCTTTTCCGCGGACGCGTGGATGTCGTTCGTATCCGCCGTGCGGGCGGGGGAGTTCCCGACCGTCTGACCGTGGCCGGAACGCCCTCTTGCCGGTAGGTGGCCCTGGCGGGACGCTGCACGCATGTCTACAGAGCCCGAGTTGAGCCGCCCGTACTGGCGTAAGTCCTCGTACAGCGACGGCAACGGCGGCGAGTGCGTGGAAGCGGCGGCCGTGTGGCGTAAGTCGACGTACAGCGAGGGCAACGGCGGCGAGTGCGTCGAGTTCGCTCGTAACGTTCCCGGGGTGATCCCCGTGCGTGATTCGAAGGACCCCGAGGGGCCTGCGCTGGCGTTTTCCGGGGACGCGTGGACGTCGTTCGTATCCGCGGTGCGGGCGGGGGAGTTCCCGGCCGTTTGACCGCGGTCGGCGCGCCCGGGAGGAAGCCCGACGTGAGCAAGCTGTTCGACCTCACCGGCTGCGTGGCCGTCGTGACCGGGTCCAGCCGCGGGATCGGGCTGGCCGTCGCCCGCACCCTGCTGGCCCAGGGCGCGCGGGTCCTCGTCAACGGCTACGACGAGGCCGAGACCGCCGCAGCGGCGGAGGTCCTGCGGGCGCGGCATCCGCACGGCCCAGGCGAACGGCCCCGGGTCGCCGCCCTCGCCGGCGACGTGACCGACGCGGATCTGGCCCGCGGCCTGGTGGAAGAAGCGGTCCGCGTCTTCGGCCACCTCGACCACGTCGTCTGCAACGCGGGCATCGACATCATCAAGCCCGCCGTCGACTACACCCCCGAGGAGTGGGACCGCATCCTGACGGTCAACCTGCGCGGCGCGTTCCAGCCCGCTCAGGCCGCCGCCCGCCACTGGATCGCCGCGGGCAGCGGCGGGTCCGTCACGATGACGTCCTCCATCGCCGGTGCCGTCGGCATCCCGACCCTGGCTCCCTACGCGGCCAGCAAGGGCGGCGTCAACCAACTCGTGCGCACCCTCGCGGCGGAGTGGGCCGAACACCGCATCCGCGTCAACGCGGTCGCGCCCGGGTACGTCGCCAACATCATGGACGCCGTCACCGCCCACGACGCCCCCGCCTCCGACCGGCGCATCCGCACCTTCACCCCGCTCGGCCGCCGGGCCACCGTCGAGGAGATCGCCGCCCCCTACGCCTTCCTCGCCTCCCCCGCCGCCTCGTACGTCACCGGCTCCATCCTCTCCGTCGACGGCGGCTACACCGCCACCTGACCCCCACCCCGTTCACCCCGTCCTCCCGCGCCCCCCGAACGGGTGGGGATGGCGGTTCGCATGGCGTGCGCTGATGCGTAGTGCCTAGGCTGCTTGGACATGAACGAGCACGGCAAGTTGGTGCGGGACCGGATTCCGCAGATCATCCGCGAGAACGGTGCGGAGCCCGTCGTCCGCACCGCGGACGCCGCGGAGTACCGCAGCCGGCTGCGGGACAAGCTCGGCGAGGAGGTCGCCGAGTTCCTGGCAGCCGACGACGCCGAGGCGCCGGAAGAACTCGCCGACGTGCTGGAGGTCGTCCACGCGCTCGCCGCGGACCTCGGCCTCGGCCCGGACCAGTTGGAGAAGCTCCGCGCGGCCAAGGCGCACGAGCGCGGGGGCTTCACTGACCGCGTCATCTGGACCGGCAACCGCTAAGCGCGCCGACGGATTCAGCGAGTCCTATGTGGTCGGCTTTTTCAGGACGGCATGGCAGACCCCGGCCAGTGGCAGTACAGGGGCACCCGAGACAAGCTGCAGTCCGGCCCGGTGGGCAAGAGCAACGATCTCGTTCTGCGAGATGCCGCGCTGGAAGGTCCCCTTGGACTGGCTGGACCAGAACCCGTCGTGATGCACAGGCCAGCCCCCGTCGGCGGCGGCTTTGGCGATCTCCTCGGGCGATCGGGTCACGACCACGACATGGCCGCCGGGCCGGGTGAAGGACGCGGCATCGTGCAGTGCTTCGATCCGCTGCCACGGATCGGGCAGGACATTGAGGACGAACATCGATGTGACCAGGTCGAAAACGGCTCCTTCGGGGCGGGGCCAGCCGAAGTCGTCGTGCGGGTCGAAGCCTTCGGCGTCGAGGCCGGCCGCGCGGTAGTGCGCGACGTCGGCGCCGCGTCCGCAACCGTGGTCCAGGAGGTATCGGACGCCAAGCGGACCGGTCAGGTGCTCGACGACCGCTCGGGAGGCCGGGGAGGGCGCCTGGCGGCTCATCGCAGTCTTGTGGGGCTGGTACTCCCGCCTTCGTACGGGGGAGGGGGAGCCATCGCCCGTCAGGTCGTTCAAGGCGAAGAGCACGCCGTCCGGTTCGGTCGGTTCCAGGGTGACGGGAAGGTCGACCAGGACCGCGGAGTGGTCGGTGAAGGCCGCCGGACCGCTGCGCACGGTCCCGTCCACGCTGACGGTGGTCGTCGGCGCCAGAAAGTCGCTGAGCAGGGCGAGATCGCAGCGAAAGCGGCTGCGTTCGCCGTTGACCGACCTCTCGAAGGTGTAGGTGGGCGGCTCCTCGGCGGTGCTGTCGACCAGTCCTGCCAGCCGCACCAGCCGCTGCAGTGCGCTTCGTTCGCCCTCGGTGGTGAACCTGCTCGGCGCTCCGCCGAACATGCCGTCCGCAGGGCGGGGCGCAAGGTTGAAGTCTCCGCAGACCAGCAGTGGGCGCCGCTCTTCCGCCATGACCATCGCAGTGATGTCGGTCAGTTGGGTGGTTCGGGCGGCGGCGCTGGAGGAGTCGAGGTGCACCTGGAAGACGAGGAGCCATTCCAGTTCGATCCGCTGTGCCCACGAGGTGGGGAGGGACACGGCTGGCGGGGCGAGGCATTCACTCACCCAGACGGCCAGATTCCCGTCTCCGCCGGCGCAACTGAAGCCGGCCAGGCTCGGAGGCGTCCGGTCCGTTGGCTTGAAGGGTTCCTGCGCAAGCACGATTTCGACGTTCTGCTCGCGCAGCCAGGCCGCGAGGCTCGCGCGGGTGCCGGTGGTGCCTAGACGCTTGTTGAGGTTGACCGAGGCCAGCAACACGAGAGTTCTCCAGGGCTCCAGAGCACGATTACATGGGCAGGGGTCTGCCGGAGGCGGCCTCTTCACGGAAGGCGTTCCACAGGATGTTCAGTGGGTGAGAGGCGCCATAGGTCTCACGCTCCCCCTTGCGGGCGAAGACACCGGAGACCAGTTGGAGCATGGGGTCGAAGTCGTCGGCGAAGTCTATGAGTCGGAAGTGCTCACTGGTGGGCAGACGTCCGTCGACGGCCGCCTCGCCCAGTGAGCGGGCACACAGCATGCACCCATAGGTCATGCGAGACCGTAGCAGGGCGAGTCCGTAGTAGATATCGTCGATCTCGGCAGCGATCTGCAGTTGTGAGCGGAAGTCGGACCCGTACCAGCGCTCGACGAAATCAGTGATCACTCCGCGGGAGGGGATCACCAGCGGCAGATTCCGCAGCCGTTGGACACCGACGGTTCGGGCGGCCAGCTCGCGCACCGGCAGGTTCGTCAGCAGTGCCAGGCCCTCACGGTGCCACTCCAGGAAGTCGTACCCCGGGGCGACCTGCTCGGCGGCGGCGTCGGCCGCAAGCCCGCCGCACAACAGGTCGACCTGGTTGGAATCCAGGCGTTTCCAGAAGTCGCGGGTCCGCACGTGTACGACTTTCAGCTCGACCTCCTGTTCCAGCAGTTGCGGCGCGACCCTTCCCACACCCGTCCGAGGAAGCCGAGGGTGAACTCCGTTGTCCCCACCGTCAGCGTCGAGCCCAGTCGGCGGCGGGAAGCGGCGATGCCCTGCAGCCAGTCGGCGAAGGTGGCCCTGGCCCGCTCGGCGACTTCCAGCCCGGTGGGGGTGAACAGGAAGTCCTGGCCCCGTCCCTGTTTGACCACGAGCAACTCACCGGTCAGTGACTGGAAGTTGCGGTTGAGGATGTCGAGTTGCTTCTGCACGCTGGACTGCTCGCGCCCCAGCATCCTCGCTGCGGCCAACGCGGTTCCGGTCTCCTGCACCACGATCAGCGTTCGTAGCTGGTCCCATGTCAGGTCAAGAAGGTCGGGAGAACACGACATCAGATCCGCGCGGAACCCTTCCGGCCCCGGCACCTTCAACGGCCCCGACGGTAACGACAGCACCATGACACCCCTCCCCGGCACGGCCCAGCTCGGCCGGCACTGTTCGCACGGCCAGCAGAACTGAATCTCTCCGCATTTCACCGCAAGAAAACCTTTAAATGTCCAATCGGACATAGGGGTATGGCGGACTGTCCCGGGGAACATTTCAGCTGCCGCCTTCGAAACGAAAGGCGATGGTCGCAGTGCTGCATGAGCGCCACGGGGGAACCATGCTTTCAGCCGAGACGATCACCCGGAAGATCGAGCAGGGCCTTCTGGAATGGCCCGGTCGACTACGCGGCGACGCCCTGTTGCTGACGCTCGGCTCGCCGCTACAGCCGCTGGCAGCACTTGGCCGGCAGGTGATCGACCTGGCCGACCAGGAAAGCATCGACACCCTCTACGGCGACGCGATCACCGACTGGACAACGTACGAGATGGAACCGGGCGCGATGCTGCTCGGCGCTGTCGGACAACCGCTGCGGCTCGGTGCCGGAGTGATGGGCCTGATCGGCGGCTTGAGCCACCTGGCGCGGGTCGGTCTCGCCGTCCATGTCACCAGTCCGTTCGTACTGCCGGGCTGGAACGGGTACCTGACGCTCGAACTGGTCAACACCGGCCCTGCCGCACTGCGGCTGCACCACGGCATGCCGTTGGGGCGCCTGCTCATCTTCGCGCTGGACGGCGCTCACTCCGACGAGGTCGCCCCCCACCGCTTCTACGGTCGCCCGGTCGACCTCATGAGCCGGTACGCCGACGAATTCACCCTCCGTTCCGAAGAGAGGCGATCGTGATGGACTGCCAGTTCTGCACCGAGTTCACCGCCCACGAGGGCGTCGCCCGCATCATCACCGCGACTGGGGACGGCTGGGTGCTCCTGCCGACCGTCGGGGCCCTTGCACCTGGCTACTGCCTGTTCATGCCGCTGAGGCACCTGGACGCCGCGGCCGATGTCGCCCCCGCCTCCCTCGCCCGGGTCGCCGAAGAGGCCGAGCGGATGCGCGCACTGATCCAGGCCCGCTACGGTCCGGTGATCCTGGCCGAACACGGTCCGCGAGACTGTGAGTTGGGCGCTTCCTGCTGTAGCCACTGCCACCTGCACCTGATCCCCGTTCCGGACCCGGACCAGGTCACCGCCGCGTACGAGAGGACCGGTGGGCCGGGCAGGCGATTGGCCTCCCTGAGCGACCTCCCGGCCGTCGTGGACGGCTCCTACCTGTACCTCTCTCCGCGGCCCGGCGAGCACTACCACTGGCCCTCGGCCGGGTTCGCCCGGCAGTTCGTTCGCAGAGTCTGCGCGAACCAACTCGGGATCGGCGCCTTCTACGACTGGCGAGACCACCCCTTCGCGGCCAACCGCGCGCGCACCTTCGCCGAGCTGACCGCCGACCTGCACACCGCGGACGCCGCCTGAGCCAAGAAAGGGGGGACAGCGCGATGGCGATATCCCTACCTCGCCCGTTACACACGTTCACCGTCGCTGAGCTCGAAGCGGCGGCCAAGGACCGGCGCTGGCCGAAGTGGCAGTCCGTGGCCCTGCTGCACTCGCTCGGACTTCCGGTGCTCAACGCCTGCCTGATCCAGCCGGGCGACAGCACGGCCACCGTTCGCACCGCTGCGCGTGCTCTGGCAGCCTGCACGGGCACGGAGACGCTCATGATCCGCTCGGACGGCGGTGTGGAGAAGAAGCAGTACTACCGGGGCGGCAACACCTTCCCCGTTCATGACATCTCGCCTCGGGCTGCCGGGTTGCTGGCTGACGGAAGGGCGGTGATTCTCGCGGAGCCCACCAACCGCTTCACCAACCGCCTCACCGTCCTGATTCGTATCGACCGGTCACGCTCCGGCCGACCCGGCTCGATGACGCTGGAGGCGCTCGGGCCCGGCTATGACGTCGCGGACCTGACCCGTGGGCAGATCCCGCCACAGGTCACCGTCCAGCTCGACGACATCGACTTCGCCTGCTATCGACCGCCCCGTTGGCATGAGTGGAGGATCATTGGCGACAAGTGCCCCGGTGTCGAGCAAGTCCGCCGCCGGCGCCGCCTTCAGCGGCTCGCCACCCAGACGCTCGCCGACGGAGGGCACCTCGATGGGGAGGCGGGTGCCGCACACGCCGAGACCTGGCTGCGGGAGCGCGGCTACCTGCAACTCTTCGGCCCGCAACCGACCCGGGAGGCCCTCGCGAAGCGCATGCCCCGGCTCTTCGAGGACATGTTCATCCTGGCCATGTCCCAGCCGAACCGAAACTGGCGGTGCCTTGCCACCGCATTCACGGTCTTCGAGGAGCGCCGCACCGTCTACTGGGACCTCGTCGACGGCGAACGCAAGTATGCCGCGACCGCACCGGTCGTCGGCCGACTCGGGGAGCGGGTCGCATGAACACCAGGCCGCTCTACCTCGACCACCAGGCCACCACACCGCTCGACGAGCGGGTGCTGCAGGAGATGCTGCCGTTCCTCACCTGTGAGTACGGCAACCCCTCCAGCCCGCACATGTACGGCCGCATCGCCGCGAAGGCAGTCCGTGTCGCCCGCCGTCAGGTCGCCGACTTGGTCGGTGCAACGAGCGAGCGGGAGATCGTCTTCACCTCCGGCGCCACCGAGGCCGACCACCTCGCAATCGTCGGCTTCGCACTGGCGGCCCGCCCCACGGGCGGGCACATCGTCACGACCGTTGTCGAACACAAGGCGGTCCACGCCGCTTGCCAGCGGCTGGTCGACCACCACGGCTACAGCGTCACGCTGGTCGGTGTCGATCGGCACGGCTGTGTCCGCCCTGCAGACGTCGCCGCTGCGCTTTCCCCGAACACCGTGCTCGTGTCGGTGATGCACGCCAACAACGAGATCGGCACCCTGCAGCGGCTCGCGGCCGTCGCCGACATCACCGTGCCGCGCGGCATCGCCCTGCACACGGACGCCGCCCAGAGCGCAGGGTGGGGGCTCCTGGATGTTGCCGAGCTGGGCGTCGATCTGGCGTCCTTGTCCGCCCACAAACTCCACGGCCCCAAGGGCATCGGCGCCCTCTACATCCGCGAGGGAACCCGCATCGCCGCGCAACAGACCGGAGGAGGCCAAGAACGCGGCTTGCGGGCCGGAACCCCCGATGTTCCGGCCATCGTCGGTTTCGGTGCCGCGGCCCACCTCATCACGGCCGACGCCGTAGCGGCCCCGAGCCGCATTCGCGCTCTGCGCGACCGACTGCAGGGCCGTCTCCTGGCCGACCTCCCCGGCGCGGTGGTCAACGGCCACCCGTGCCGACGGCTGCCCGGCAACCTGAGCATCACTCTCCCCGGCATCGAGGCGGCAGACCTCCTCGAACGGGTTCCCGGCGTCGCCGCCTCCACCGGTTCGGCCTGCACCAGCGGAAGTGCCGAACCCTCCCACGTCCTCACCGCGATCGGGCTCACCCGCAGTCAGGCCCGCGCGACCCTTCGGCTCAGCATCGGTCGTACGACCACTGCTGAGGACATCGAGCATGCCGCCGACCTCATCACACGCACCGCACACGCCCTGCAGCAGACACACGTCGTTTCGGCCTGACCCGTCGCCCGGATGAGGCTGCCGAATCCAGAAGCATGCCGCCCACGCGCCGTTGTGCGCGGCCCGCCCGCCCCGTGTCGCGTGGCCCGCCCGCCCCGTGTCGGGCGGGCCGTTTTCGGGGGGAGCCGGGGTCAGTAGGAGAGGGTTTCGACCGGGCTGGCGGCCGAGACGATCTGGATGTTGGACTCCTCGATATAGACCTCGCTCTGGTACTTGTGCCCGTTGACGCCCTTGTACGCGAAGGGCCCGACGTGGCCGGTGCCGCAGCCGACGTTGTAGTCCAGGACGAGGGTCTTGGTCGTCTCGTCGGCGAGCAGCACGTGCGCCGTTGTGCAGACGCTCGCGTCGATGACGTAGCCGTCGGGCTCGAGGTTCGACCCGCTCGCGCTGATGCACGCGCTGACCTGGTCGCCGTCGTCGGCCCACGCGCTGGTGCAGCCGCCCCCGGAGGAGGCCTGGGCGGTGCCCGGCATCATGAGGATGCCCGCGGCGGCGGTCGCGGCCACGCCCAGCGAGGCGATCTTCTTCTTCACGGTGGCAAGTCCTTTCGGCGGCACTGATCAACTACGGCCTACGGTCGCCCCCGCACGCCGCGCACCGCCAGCCGCCGCGGCGATCTGGGCACACCCCGGGACGTCACCCCTCTGACCTGCGCGAACCCGCCCGCCCGCGGGCAACGGGCGGGTCGCCGCAGGGCCGTTCACGCCCGCCCCGCCGCCCAAGCGTCAGCTGCGGGCTGCCGGAGGTCGCCGCCGTCGGTCTCCGGGCGCGCCGACGACCACAGCGGCGGGCGCCGCGTGTTCCAGGGCGCGGCCTCCTCCAGTTGCGCGGACACCGCCAGGAGCAGGGCGTCGGCGCCGCGATCGGCCGCGAGCATCACGCCGACCGGCAGGCCGTCCGCGGTCCAGTGCAGCGGAAGGCTCGCGGCGGGCCGGCCCGTGACGTTGTACAGGGCGGTGAAGGGGGAGTTCCGCACGGTGCGGAGGGCTTCGGCCGCGGGGTCGTCCTCCTCGCGCAGCGCGCCCACCGGCTGCGGCGGCTGCGCCAGGGTGGGGGTCAGGAGGAGGTCGAAGCGCTCGCGCAGCGGGTCCATCGCACGGTCCACGGCGTGGAAGCCCTGGAGCGCTTCGGCGAAGCCGACCCCTGACACCTCGCGGCCCTGCCGGCGCACATGCCGGGTCAGCGGCATCAGCAGGTCGTCGCTCCTCTCGGGGACCGGGCGGGAGGCGGCCAGCACCCCCCACACCGGTGGGAAGACCCGGGCGATCGACGCGCCGGCGGGCAGCTCGGCAGGCTCGACGTGGTGGCCGAGCCGGGTGAGGAGTTCCGCGGCTTCCTCCGCCGCCGCCCGGCACTCCGGATGCACCTCGGCGCCCGGGACGGTCGAGCGCGTCACGAGCCCCACGCGCAGGCGGCCCGGCCGCTGCCCCGCCGCGGCCAGAAAGGTGCCGCCCGGGGGTGAGCCCGGGGGACCGGCCATCGCATCGAGCAGTGCGGCGGCGTCCCGAACCGTACGGCTCAGCGCCCCGGCCGTGGTCAGGCCGCTGACGTCCCACGGCCGGGGCCCTGCGGAGACCAGGCCGCGGCTCGGCTTGAACCCGTAGAGCCCGCACGCCGAGGCCGGGCCGCGGACGGACCCGGCGGAGTCGCTGCCGTGGGCGAGGGGAGCGAGCCCCGCCGCGACCGCAGCCGCCGATCCTCCGCTCGAACCGCCCGCCGACCGCTCGGGGTGCCACGGGGTGCGGGCGGGCGGCGCCACCCGGTTCTCGGTGTGGCCGGACAGCTCGAACTCCGGGGTGTTGGTCTTGCCCAGCAGCACGGTGCCGGCGGCGGCCAGGAGGGCTGCCGCGTCGTCGTCCTCGGCCGGCACGTGGTCGGCGAAGGCGGCGGACCCGAAGGTGGTCCGTATCCCCGCCGTCCGGACGGAGTCCTTGACGGGGACCGGCACGCCGAACAGCGGCGGCAGCGGGGTGGCGGACCGGCGCGCGGCCAGGGCCTGCCCTTCGCGTCGGCGGGCCTGGGCGAGCGCGGTGCCGGCGGCCACGGTGACGTAGGCGCCCAGGTGCCGGTCGATGCGGTCGATCCGCTTCAGGTAGTGCTCCACCAGCTCCACCGGTGAGAGGTCGCCGGCGGCCACCAAGGCGCCCTGCTCCAGCGCGGTGAGGTCGTGCGTTTCTGGCATGCGCCATCCTCCGGGACGATCCGTCGACACCTGTCCGCGCACGCGGAAGGGACCGCTCGGGAAACTCTCCACCGACGGCTCCGGCTGCCGTCGAGAGGCGGCTGCTATTCAGGAAAAACCGTATACACGAAACTCCGGAGATGCGCTCGCGTGCCGATTTCGGCTGCCCCGTGTTCCGCCGTAATTTCTCCCCGTCCGCGGCTTCGAGACTAACGACCGGGGGGTTGCTGTCAAGGGGTAAACGGGGGTGCGTATGGATTGCGTCACCGCCGCGACCGCGGCCGGGGTGCGTCGCGCTCCCGTGCGGGATTGCTGATAGACGCAGCTCAGCGTGGGTGGTGTGACCCCCCTTGACCGGCTGTGACGGGCTGGGACGAAGACTCTCACATCGCACATTCGGTTCATTCCGGACTGGCTTGTTCTCGCCTGGCGGCGCCATCTGAATTTCACGTTCCGCTTACTCGCTGGGCGTATGAAATAGCTCACGCGGAAAGATCGCGGGTCCGGGGAATATTCTCCGCCGACGCTGGCCATGTTAATTGCGGTTGACAGTCGCGAGTCGCTCCGATTAGCGTCCGATGCGTTGTGTCTGCCAGCAGATCTGCGTACATCCCATTGCACGCCGATATTCAAAACGGGGGTTTTCGGTGTCAGACGCCGCTACCGTCCATTCCTGCCTGCCCGCCGGGCCCGCGAGCACCGCGCTGCCGGCGCCCGTCCACCGGCTGGTCGACCGGCAGGCCGCCGCCACACCCGACGCGGTAGCCGTCGTCTCGGACGGCGAGGAGATCACCTACCGCGCCCTGGGGCAGCGCTCCACCGCACTCGCACGGGAACTCGCCGCACGCGGAGTGGGCCAGGGCGACCTGGTCGCGGTGCAACTGGAGCGCTCCGCCCTGCTGCCGATCGCCCTGCTGGGCATCCTGGGCGCCGGAGCCGCCTACGTGCCGATCGACACCCGGGCGCCCGACGCGCGCCGCGACTTCATCCTCACCGAGACCCGCGCCCGCCTCCTGATCACCCGCTCCGGCGCCGCGGCGCCCGCGTCCACACCGCGTCTCGACATCGACCTGGTGCCGCCGGCACCGGAAGGGCCGAGCGGACCGGAAGACCCGGACGGCGCGCTCGACGGCCCCGGCTCCGCCGACGACCTGATGTACGTCCTCTACACCTCGGGCACCACCGGCGAGCCCAAGGGCGTCATGGTCCCGCACGCCGGGGTCTCCAACCTGCTCACCTGGATGGTCGCCGAATACGGCCTGGACGCGTCGGACCGCATCCTTCAGAAGACGCCGTACACCTTCGACGCCTCGGTGTGGGAGCTGTTCGCCCCGCTCGTGGCCGGCGGCACCCTGGTGATGGCCCGGCCGGGCGACGAACGCGACCCGCGCCGCCTCGCCGAGACCGCGGCCGCCGAGCGGATCACCGGCATCCAACTGGTGCCGGCGATGCTGCGCCACCTGCTGGCCGAGCCCGCCCTCGCCCGGTGCGACGCCCTGCGCCAGGTGTTCACCGGCGGCGAGGCCCTCACCCCCGCCCTGCGGGACGAATTCTTCGAGCGCTTCTCCTTACCCCTGCACAACCTCTACGGTCCCACCGAGACGAGCGTCCAGGTGCTCACCCACACCTGCCTCCCGGGTGAGCGGCTGCCGTACGTGCCCATCGGGCGGCCGATACCGAACGTCGGGACCCGGGTGCTGGACGACACCGGCCGCCCCGTACCGGACGGCGCCACCGGCGAGTTGTACATCAGCGGCATCGCCCTGGCCCGCGGCTACCTCGCCCGGCCCGAGCTGACGGCCCGCGCCTTCCGCACCGGCCTGGACCCGCGGTCCCCCGCGACGCGCCTGTACCGCACCGGCGACCTGGTCCGCCGCCACCCCGACGGCTCCCTCGAGTTCGTCGCACGCGCCGACGGCCAGGTCAAGGTGCGCGGCTTCCGCGTGGAACCGGCCGAGATCGAGGCGCACCTCAGGCGGGTGCCGGGCGTCGGCGACGCCGCGGTGCTCGCGGTGGCCTCCACCGAGACCGGCAGCAACCGGCTGGTGGCCCACCTGGAGCCCGACGGCCGGCCGCCACGGCTGCGGGAACTGCGCGAGCGGCTCGGCGAGGCGCTGCCCGACTACATGGTGCCCTCCGAGTTCCGGGTCACCGAGCGCTTCCCCCTCACCGCGCACGGCAAGCTCGACCGTGCCGCGCTGCCCGGGCTGCCCTTCGAGGTGCTGACCGCCGAGCCGGCGGCGGACACCGGACGGGCCCCGGAGACCGAGCTCGAACGCACCCTGGCCGCGGTGTGGGCGCGCACCCTCGGCCGCCCCGAAGTGGCCGTCTCCGAGGACTTCTTCGAGGCCGGCGGCGACTCGCTGGCCGGGTTGCAGATCATCGCCCGGGCCCGGCAGCACGGCATCCACCTCACGCCCCGGCTCCTGTTCGGCCTGCGCCGCATCGACGCCATCGCCGCCCACCTGTCCGCTCCGGAAACGGCGCCGGCCGCAGCCACCGCCGCCGTCTGACGGCGGCCCGGGCGGCGCGCCCGGCACACGTCCCGAGCCGCACCGGGCCGCACACCCGAGCCGCGCCCCCCGAGCCGCACCACCCGAGCTGCGTCCTTGAGCCGCACCCCCTCCCCCCCGCACCCTCCGCAACCCACGGCACTGCCGCCGCGGGCCCGTTCCTCCGTGCCCCGAAAGGTTCCCTCCCGTGAGTTCGTCCCACTTCCCCACCGGCGCCGCGGACACGAGCTTCGTCCCGTCGTACGCCCAGGAGAGCCTGTGGCTGCTCGACTCGATGTCCCGCAATCCGACCGCCTACAACGAGACCGTGGCGTTCCGCATCGACGGGCCCCTGCACCCCGAGGCGCTGGAGGCCGCGCTGCAACAGGCGGTGCGCCGCCACGAGGCGCTGCGCACCGTGTACACCGAAGGCGCCGACGGGCTGCGCGCCGTGGTGCTCGACGAGGCCCCGTCCCCGCTGCTGGCCGTCGCCGACCTGACCGGGCAGGACGCCCCGGCCGCCGAACAGCGCGCGCGTGAACTGGTGGACGACGCCCAGAACCAGCCCTTCGACCTCGCCGCCGGCCCGCTGCTGCGCGCGGTGGCCGCCCTGCTGCCGGGCGGGTCCGCGCTCTTCGCCCTGACGGTGCACCACATCAACGCCGACGGCTGGAGCCTCGGCATCGTCCTCGCCGAGATCGGCACCGCCTACCGCTCGCTGACCGGCGCCGGCGGCACCGCCGAGGAGGCCGCGGACGGACCGGCCGGACGCTACTCCGACTGGGCCCGGCAGCTGCGCGCCGCGTACGAGGACGGCGCCTACGCCGACAAGGTCGAGTACTGGAAGCGCTCGCTGGCCGGCGGCCCCGAACTGCTGAAGCTGCCCTCGGACCGCCCCCGGCCGCCGGTGCAGAGCTCCGGCGGCGGCACCGTCAGCACCACGGTGCCGCAGGCGCTGGTGAAGGGGCTCACCGAGCAGGCACTGCGGCAGACCGGGGCGACCGAGTTCAGCGTGCTGCTGGGCGCCTGGGCCGTGCTGCTGCACCGCTACTCGGGGCAGGACCGGGTCACCGTGGGCACCACGGTGCTCAACCGGACCGACGCCGACCACCTGGCGACCGTCGGCTACTTCACCAACACCGTCGCTTTCGGGGTGGACCTGGCCGACCAGGCCCTCACCTTCCGCGGGCTCCTCGGCCAGGTCGGCGAGGCGGCCCTGGACATGATGGAGTTCCAGGACGCGCCGTACCCGAAGGTCCTGGAGAGCCTGAACGTCGACCGGACACCCAGCCACAGCCCGGTGTTCCAGACCATGCTCACCCTGCTCGGCCGCCGCCGGGGCCTCGACCTGGGCCCGGACACCGCAGTCCGGCCGCACCCGGTCACCCGGACCGCCGCCAAGTTCGACCTGCTGCTGTACGTGGTGGAGGACGAGGACACCGTAGAACTCCAACTGGAGTACGCCACCGACCTGTTCGGCGCGGACACCGCCCGGCGGATACTCGGCCACTACACGCACCTGCTCGGGCAGCTCGGGGCGGACCTGGACGTCGAGGTCCGCGAGGTCCCGGTACTGCCCGACGCCGAGCGCGCGCTGATCCTCGACGAGTGGAACGCGACCGCGCGGGACTACCCGGACACCACGGTCCCCGAGCAACTGGACGCGCAGGCGACGGCCACGCCCGACGCCGTGGCCGTCCGCTTCCGCGACACCTCCCTGACGTACGGCGAACTGCGCCGCCGCACCAACCGGGTGGCGCGCGCCCTGCTGGACCGGGACGTCCGCGGCGGCTTCGTCGGGGTCTTCATGGAGCGCTCGGCCGACATGGTCGTCGCGCTGCTGGCCGTGGTGAAGGCCGGACTGGCCTATGTGCCGATCGACCCGGAGTACCCGGCGGACCGTATCCGCTACATGCTCGAGGACTCCGGGGTGCCGCTGGTGCTCACCCAGGAGGCGCACCGCGCGGCGCTGGCGGACACCGCCGCCGAGCCGGTCGTCCTGGCCGAGCTGCTGGCGGGCGCGGCGGACGACCGCGACGTCCCCCGGGCCCTGACCCCGGACTCCCGGGCGTACATGATCTACACCTCCGGCTCCACCGGGCGGCCGAAGGGCGTCGTCAACCGGCACGGCGCGCTCTTCAACCGCCTGCACTGGATGCAGCAGCAGTACGGACTGCGGGCGGACGACCGGGTGCTCCAGAAGACCCCGTTCAGCTTCGACGTGTCGGTCTGGGAGTTCTTCTGGCCGCTGATGTACGGCGCGCAGCTGGTCGTCGCCGAACCCGGCGGGCACCGCGACACCGAGTACCTCAAGGAGGTGATCCGCGAACGGGGCATCACCACCCTCCACTTCGTGCCGTCCATGCTCAACGTCTTCCTGGAGGAGGACGGACTCGCCGAGGCGACGGCGTCGCTGCGCCGGGTGTTCTGCAGCGGCGAGGCGCTGCCGCACAGCGCGGTCGCCGCCTTCCGGGCACGGCTCGCCGCCGAACTGCACAACCTCTACGGTCCCACCGAGGCCGCGATCGACGTGTCGTACTGGGCGGCCGACGCCGACTACCCCGGCCGGGTCGTCCCCATCGGCCGTCCGGTCGCCAACACCCGGCTGTACGTGGTCGACCAGCGGATGCGGTTGCAGCCCGTCGGCGTGCCCGGCGAACTGTGCATCGGCGGTGTCCAGTTGGCCGAGGGCTACCACAACCGGCCGGACCTCACGGAGAAGGCGTTCCGGCCCGACCCGTTCACCGACGCCCCCGGGGCCCGCCTGTACCGGACGGGCGACCTGGCCCGCTATCTGCCCGACGGCCAGCTGGAGTACCTGGGGCGCATCGACAACCAGGTCAAGCTGCGCGGCTTCCGTATCGAGCTGGGCGAGATCGAGGCGGTGCTCCAGGGCCTGCCGACCGTCCGCGACGCCGCGGTGGTGGTGCACGAGAACGACGGCGGCAGCCGGGCCCTGGTCGCCTACGTCGTCCCGGGCGAGGACTTCACCCAGGACGGCGCGCGGGCCGAGCTGGGCCGGCACCTGCCGGAGTTCATGGTCCCGCAGGTCTTCGTGGAGATCGCCGCGGTGCCGCTCAGCGCCAACGGCAAGCTCGACCGCCGCGCGCTGCCCGCCCCGGGCGGTGACGTCGCGGCCGCCGTGCGCACCGGCGGCGCGGTGACGCCGCCGAGCACCCCCGAGGAACACGCCCTGGCCCGGGTGTGGCGGGAGGTGCTGGGCCACACGCAGGTCGGCGCGGACAGCAACTTCTTCCAGCTCGGCGGCGACTCGATCCTCAGCATCAGGATCGGGGTGCGGCTGCGGGAGCTGGGCTACCGGGTGAGCGTGCGGGAGATCTTCGAGCACCCCACCGTCGCCGACCTCGCCCGGCACCTGACCCGCACCGCGCGGGACGGAGCGGGCCGGGAGGAGGCGCCGGCGCCGTTCGCGCTGGTATCGCCCGCCGACCGCGAGCTGCTGCCGGAGGACACCGAGGACGCCTGGCCGCTCAGCCGCCTCCAGTCCGGGATGCTCTACCACTCGATGCTGCACCCGGACTCGCCCGTCTACCACGACATCTTCTCCTACGACCTGGCGGCGCCGCTGGACGCGGACCTGCTCCGGCAGGCGGTCGCCGGGACGGCGGCGGCCCACCCGCAGCTGCGCTCCTCCTTCGACCTGGCGTCCTTCGGCGAGCCGCTCCAACTGGTGCACCGCGGCGCCGACCTGGAGCTGGAGGTCTGCGACGCGGCCGGAGCGGCGAAGGCCGAGCAGCAGGCGGCGCTGGCGCGGTGGACGGAGCGCGAGAAGGCCCGGCCCTTCGACATCGAGCGCGCCCCCCTGCTGCGGCTGCACGCCCAGCGCCGGTCGGCGGACGCCTTCACCCTCACCCTCGCCTTCCACCACGCGGTGCTGGACGGCTGGAGCGTCGCGCTGGTGGTGGAGGGCATCCGCCGCCGGTACGCGGCGCTGCTGGCGGGCGAGCGCCCGGAGACCGGCCGGGAACAGCTGCCGTACAGCGCGTTCGTCGCCCTGGAGCGGGAAGCGGCGGCCGACCCGGAGCAGGCCGCCTTCTGGGCGGGGCGGCTGGAGGGCGCCGAGCCGACCCTGCTGTCCGCGAAGGACGGGGCGGGCAGCGGCCCGGCCGGCCCGGCGACGGGGACCGCCTCGGCGGAGCGGGACCTGCCGGCTGCTTCGGTCGCCGCCCTCCAGGGTGTCGCCCGCGAGTTGGGCGTGCCGGCCCGCACCGTCTTCCTGGGGCTGCACGTCCACGCTCTGGGGCGCGTCACCGGGCGCGGCGAACTGCTGACCGGGCTCGTCGTCAACGGGCGGCCCGAGCCGGACGGCGAGGAGCTGGCCGGGCTGTTCCTGAACACGGTGCCCGTGCGGGCCGCGACGACGGCCGACGAGTGGGCGGAGCTGTTCGCCGGGCTCTTCCGGTCGGAGCAGGAGCTGATGGCCCGCCGCCGCTACCCGCTGGCGGACATCCTCGGGCGGGCCGGGCGCGGCGAGCTGTTCGACACGGTGTTCAACTACACCGATTTCCATGTCTACCGGGACGCCCCGCAGACGCCGGTGCGGATCACCGGCGCCCGGTACTTCGAGATGACGAGCTTCCCCTTCGTGGTCCATGTGCACCGCGACCACTTCGCCGACCGCGCCTCGCTCATCGTGAACCACGACGCCGCGGCGGTGGCCGAGGACACCGTCGCGGCCTATCTGGAGGCGTACACCGAGGCGCTGGCCTCGGCGGCCGCGGGCCTGCGGCCGGGCAGCCCGCGGCAGGCGGACGGCGGGAGCGGCGAGGTGGCCGAGCGCGTCGCGGCGGTCCTGGACGGCGCGCTCACCGGCGGCCCGATCGGCCCCGACGAGGACTTCTTCGCCCGCGGCCTGGACTCCATCTCCGCCATCCGGGTCGTGGCACGCATCAAGCGGCAGGGCCTGCCGGTCACCCTCCAGGACGTGTTCGCGCACCGTACGGTGCGGTCGCTCGCGGCCGCGCTGGCAGCCGGCGCAGGCGAGGTGGGCGGCGCCGGCGAGGTGGGCGGTACGGGCGGTTCCGCCGACCGGGCGCCCGCCGGTGGGACGGCGGCCGGACCGGCCGCCGTGGCCCTTCCGCCCGGCGCGGAGGACGCCTACCCGGCGACCGCGCTGCAACTGGAGATGATCCGGCGGCACGACGCCGACCCCGCACAGGCGGTCTACCACGACGTGTTCGCCTACCGGCTGGCCGTCCCCCTGCGCGAGGAGCGGCTGCGCGAGGTGCTGGACGCGCTCGTCGCCGCGCATCCGACGCTGCGCACCGCGTTCCTGACCGACGCCCAGCCGGTACCGCTCCAGGTGGTGCACGCGCCGGCGCCCGCCTGGCTGGAGGTGCACGATCCCGAGCCCGGCGACCTCGCGGGCGCCGACGCCGACGCGCGGCTCGAGGCGTGGTTCGACGCCTGGTTCGAGGCCGAGAAGGCGTCGGGCTTCACCTGGTCCCGGCCGGAGCTGATGCGGTTCCACGCCCACCGGCAGGGGCCGGACGCCTTCACCCTCACGCTCAGCTTCCACCACTCCGTCATCGACGGGTGGAGCCTGTCCCGCCTGCTGGCCGACTTCGTGCGGCTCTACACCGCCGCGGGGCCGGTGCCGGAACCGGTGCGCCCCCCGGCCGGTCCCCGCCAGTACGCCGCCGCCGAGGCGGCCGCGCGGGCGGACGGGCAGGCGCGGGAGTTCTGGCTCGCGGAACTGCGCGGCGTCCCGGCGCCCGGCTTCCCGGCGCCCGCCGCGGACCAGGGCGCGGCGCACGGCCGGTGGAGCGAGGTCGCGATCGAGGTGGACCCGGAGACGGGACGCGGGCTGGCCGCGCTGGCCCGCAGCGCCGGGGTACCGCTCAAGCACGTGCTGCTCGCCGCCCACCTGGAGGTGCTGCGCGGACTCGAAACGCAACCCGACCTGCTCACCGCGGTGTTCAGCGGCGGCCGCCAGGAGATCGAGGGCGCCGAGGACATGATCGGCATGTTCCTCAACTTCCTCCCGCTGCATGTCCGGTTGGACGGGCGCCCGCAGTGGCCGGACCTTGCCGCCCACGTGTTCGAGGCCGAACGCCGGGCCCTGCCGCACCGCCGCTTCCCGGTCACCGAGCTGTACACGCCGGGCGGCCCGGCCGTTCCCCGTACCGCCTTCAACTTCACGCGCTTCGAGGCGTACGGCGACCTGGCGGCCGACGGGACCGCGGACGGGCGGCGGGTGCTGGCCGGAATCCGATGGTTCGAGCACACCCACTTCGCGCTGCTCGCCAATGTCGGCCACGATCTGCGGCATCAACGGCTGATCGTCACGCTCAACGCGGACGGGCGCGTACTGCCCCCGGACGCGGTGCGCGCGATCGGCCGGGCGTGGCAGGACGTGCTCTCCGGCATCGCGGCGGAGAGCAGCGCGTACGACGGCTCGTGACAGCGGCGGCCCGTCGGAACCCCGGCGGGCCGCTCCCGAAGGAAAGCAGACAGGGGCGCCCGCACCTCCCGGGGCGCCCATCGAACACTCCGAAAGGCCCTGACACGCCATGACCGACACCGCACCCCGCACCGCACCCCGCACCGAGCCCCTCATCGGCACCCACCAGCAGTCCGACGGGTACCAGACGCACTACCGCCACTGGGGCCCCGCCTCCGGCGAGGACGCCATCGTGCTGCTGCACGGCGGAATCAGCCACAGCGGATGGCAGCAGCCGCTCGCCGAGCACGTCACCGCCACCTCCGACGCGGCGTTCTACGCGCTGGACCGGCGCGGCTCGGGCCTCAACGCCCAGCGCGGCCACCTGCCCTCGGTCGAGCGGGAGTTGGCGGACATCGCCTCCTTCCTGCGCTTCCTGACCGGTTCCTTCCGGCGGGTGCACCTGGCCGGCTGGTGCTTCGGCGGCCAGATCGCCTCCATCGCCGCGGCGCGCCTGGCCGGCGAGGGGGTCGTGGCGAGCCTGGTGCTCGTCGCGCCGGGCTACGCCTTCACCGAGCGGTACGCGGACGTCCTGCGGCTGTCCATGCAGGGCATCTTCTCCGCCCTGGACTCGCTGGAGGTCAAGCCGGAGCCGGACCGCGCGTTCGTGCCCGTCCCGTTGCAGATCAGCGACTTCACCGACCGGCCCGAGTGGCAGGAGTTCGTGGCCGCCGACACCCTGCAACTGGACCGGATCACCACCACGACCGTGGACGTCTGGGACCAGCTGGCGGCCCTCTCGCGGGGCGGCGTCCTGTCCGAGCTGGGCGACATCCCCGTCCTGGCGGTCCTGGGCAACCGGGACCGGCTGGTGGACAACGACCGCGTCGAGGCGATGCTGACCGAGCAGATCCGCGGCACCGCCCCGGTCGTGCACCGCCTGGACACCCACCACGCGGTGCAGTTCGAGGAGCCCGCCGCGCTCGCCCGGCACATCACCGACTTCCTCGCCACGGTGCGCTGACCCGCGTACCGCCGGCCCCGCGGCGGGCCCGGCTCCGCCCCCGGAAGCCGGGCCCACCGCGGGAAGACCCCGCAACCGCCCATGAAGCACGGAGAGTTGGGAATGCCGTCAAGCCTCCAGGCCAGGCTCAGGGAACTGCTGCTGATGGTCGCCAGTGCGATCACCATCATCGGGACCACCGCCATCGCGGCCTCGCTGCCGAAGATGAGCCACGTCTTCGCCGACACGCCGCACGGGCACTATCTGGTGAAGGTCTCCTTGACGGTGCCGGCGCTCACCGCGGGCCTGTTCGCCGTTCCCAGCGGCCAGATCGTGGACCGCTGGGGCCGCAGACCGCTGTTCATCGCCTCCCTGGTGCTCTACGGCGCCGCCGGCTGCGCCGGCTTCCTGCTGCACTCGCTCTACGCGATCCTGCTCTCCCGGCTGCTGCTCGGCGCCGCCGTCGCGGGCGTGTCCACCTGCGCGACCGCGCTGATCGCGGACTACACGCCACGTGACCGCATCGGCCGCGCGATGGGCCGGCAGTCGCTGTTCATGGCGCTGGGCAACGTGGTGTTCGTCTTCAGCGGCGGCCTCCTGGCCGACCAGGGCTGGCGCTGGCCCTTCCTGCTGTACGGGATCGGGTTCGTGCTGGTGCCGGCGGCGGTGGTGCTGATCCGCGAGCCGCGGAGCACGAACGACCCGGCGCCGGTGTCCGCAGCCCCGGTGTCCGCAGCCCCGGCCGCTGCCCGGGCCGTGCAGGCGGAGGTGCCCCCCGCCGCGACGGGGACGATCGCCCTCACCTATGTACTGCTCTTCGTCAACATGGTCGGCTACTTCATGGTGCCGGTCTACCTCCCCTTCTACCTGGCCTCCTTCCACCACGGCGACAGCCTCAGGGCGGGCGCGCTGCTGTCCGTGGTGGGCGTGGCCTGGGCGCTGTCCTCCCTGGTGTACCGGCGGCTGGCGCAGCGGATGCCGTACGAACGCGTCACCGTACTGACCTTCGGCCTGCTGGGAGCCGCGTATGTGCTGCTCGGCACGGCGTCGTCGTATCCGGTGCTGGTGGCCGCGCTCATCCTGACCGGTGCCGGGCTCGGCTCGGCGATCCCGAACCTCAACTCCTGGATGCTTGCGGTGACGCCCCCGGCGGCCAAGGGCCGGGTGATCGGGGCCCGGGTCTGCACCACCTTCCTCGGGCAGTTCGTCTCGCCGGTCATCACCGCGCCCCTGACCGCCGCGGCCGGCATCGGGCACAGCTATGTGATCGCCGGCGCCGTCATGGCCGCCGTCGCGGGCGGGGTCGCCGTGGCCCTGCTGCTGCGCCTGCGGCGCGCCGCACCCGCGCCCGAGGCGGTCGGCTGAGGCGGTCGTGGAGGGTGGCGAAGGCGGTGCAGGTGAAGGGGTAGGTGAGGGCGGCGGCGGTGAGCAGCCCGAGGATGACGGGGGCGAGGATGCCCGCGTAGTAGCCCGCGAAGAAGTTGCCGGTGGTGTCGGCGAGGAGGTGGCGCACGGCGGGCCGGGCGGGGAGGGCGACCTGGGTGGCCAGGCGCGCGAGGAGGGCGCAGAGCGCGGCGGCGGGCAGGGTGAGGGCGAGGACGCGGCCGGCTCCGGCGCGGGTCCAGACCTGGGACCAGGAACGGCGCAGCGCCGCACGGGCGTTGAGGCCGGCGGCAGCGGCGGCGGGCGCGAGGGCGAGGCCGACGCGCAGGAGGACGGCGGCCAGGACGGCCAGCACCAGCAGGCAGGTGAGGAGGGTGTTGCTCCAGGTGTGGGCGTCGCGGCCGTTGGGGTGGTAGCCGAAGAGGCCGTGCGCGGCGACGACGGCCAGCGGCACCAGGGGCCAGGTGATCAGCCCGCGCAGCGTGTAGACGGTGAGGAGGGCCGGTATCCGGGTGCGGCCCGAAGCAGCGCCCGGCTCGGCCTCAACGCCTGGCGGCCGTACGGTATTTGCCGCCGTGACGGCCCGCGAGCACGCGCTTTGCAGGGCCGCGCTGGCGATTCCCAGCAGGAGCAGGAAGAGCGGAAGCGTGCCGAGCGCGACCTTCGCCAGCCCGGTGTGGTCGTGGACGTACGGGTCCTCGACGTAGTGGTACCAGTTGCGCTGGTTGCGCATGTGCGTGAACAGCGGCCAGGAGCAGGCGAACACGGCGGCCGTCAGCAGCAGCCAGGCCAGCCCGGCCAGCCCGACGACCTGTGCCGTCGCCCGGACGAGGGCGCCGCGCTGCCGCCGCAGTACCGCGAACACCGTGGCGGCGGCGCCTCGTTGCGGGGGATCGGACGGTGCGGGGCGGTCGTGCTGCGTCATGGAACGGGGCCTTCGCCTGGTCGGGGGCGTTTCCTGACGGGGACGCGCCGCGGCCCGCCGCGGTTGCCCACCGTCCGGCCGGCGCGGCAGGCTCAGACCGTGTGAACGGTGGTCCCGGCCTCCTCGAGCGCGGCGATCTCCGCCGCGGGCGCGTCGATGTCCGTGACGAGGCGGGGGAGTCGGTCCGCGGCCGCGACGAAGGCGAACGCGGTGTGCCCGAGCTTGCCGCCGTCCGTCGCCACGACCGCCCGCCGGGAGGCGCCGATCGCCGCCTTCTTCACGGCCGCGTCGTCGAGGTCGTACGCGGTCAGGCCCTCCGCCGCGCTGAGGCCGCAGCAGCCGATGACGGCGGTGTCGAAACGCAGGGCCGCCAGCGAGGCGAGGGTGAGCGGGCCGGTCAGGGCCCCCTCGGCGGCGCGCGGCTGCCCGCCGGGCACGAGCAGGGTGGCCGGGCCGGGCTGCTCGCCGAACAGGCGGATAGCCTGGAGCGACAACGGCACGACGGTGACGGGCCGTTCGCGCAGCAGGCGGGCGACCTCCAGGCAGGTGGTGCCGCTGTCGAGCACGACGGTCTCGCCGTCGGCGATCAGCGCGGACGTCTCGGCGGCGATCCGCCGCTTGGCGTCCACCGCGTCGCTCAGCCGCAGCGCGAACGGCGGTTCCTCGCCCCGCAGCAGCAGCGTGCGGGCGCCGCCGCGGACGCGTTCGAGCACGCCTTGGGCCGCGAGGGCGTCGAGGTCGCGCCGGATGGTCATCTCGGAGGCGCCGGTCAGCTCCGCCAGTTGCTGGACCGTGGCCGACCCCGCCGCCCCGACCTCGCGCGCGATCAGCCGGTGGCGGTCCGCATTGCTCATACGGCGATTGAACACCACCGCGGAACGCACATGCAAACTGTTCGAAGATGCCCTTTTCAAACACGCACGATGGTCGTTACGGTGTGGGCATGCAACGCTCGCTCCGGTCCGCCCGCACGGCGACCTTCGTGTACTTCGTCCTGTGCGGCACCCTGATGGGCACCTGGGTCGTGCACATCCCCGCCATCGAACAGCGCACCGGCATCAGCCACGCCACCCTCGGCCTGCTGCTCGTCCTGCTGGGGCTCGGTGCCTTCGCCGGGATGCAGGTCGCCGGCCGCCTGTCGGACCGGATCGGCGCGCGCGTCGTCGTACCCGTCTCCGCCGCGCTGTGCGCGGCCACCCTGGTGCTGCCCGGGCTGCCGCGCGACCCGTGGACGCTGGCCGGGGCGCTGCTGGTGTTCGGCTTCTTCGACGGCTGCCTGGACGTGAGCATGAACGCGCACGCGGTGCACGTGGAGAAGGCGTACGGGCGGCCGGTCATGTCGGCCTTCCACGCGACGTTCTCGGTCGGCGGGGTCCTCGCCTCTCTCGTCGCGGCGGGCGCGGCGGGCGCCGGCGCGGGGCCGGCGGCCACGCTCGGGGTGTCCGGGGCGGTGGGGGTGGTGGTCGCGGTGGTGGCGGCGCGCGGGCTGCTGCCGGCGGAGGGGGTGCCCGGGGCCGTATCCGGGACCGCGCCCGAGGTCGTATCCGGGACCGCGCCCGAGGTCGTACCCGCGGCGTCCGCGCGACGGCGCAAGGCGCCCGGCCGGATCTGGGTGCTCGCCCTCCTCGCCGCCATGGTCATGCTCGCCGAGGGCGCCGCCAACGACTGGAGCGCCCTGCACCTGAAGGACGTCCTCGGCGCGCCCTCGGACGTCGCCGCCATCGGCTACGGCACCTACGCGGCGGCCATGACCCTCGGGCGGCTGCTCGCCGACCGCGTCTCCGGCCGCTTCGGGCCGCTGGCCGTCCTGCGGTACGGGTCGGCCGCCGCCGCGGCCGGGATCACCGTGGTCGCCCTCGCGCCCTGGCTGTGGGCGGCCTTCGCCGGGTGGGCGCTGTTCGGGCTCGGCCTGTCCGGGTGCGTGCCCCAGCTCTTCAGCGCCGCCGGGCGCGTGGACCCCGCGGCCGCGGGCACCAACGTCTCCCGGGTCTCCGGGATCGGCTACCTCGGGATGCTCTCCGGCCCGGCCGTCATCGGCTGGCTCACCCACGTGGTGGCGCTCAACCACGCGTTCCTGCTGCTGACGGTGCTGTGCGCGGTCGCGGCGCCGGCGGCGGGGGTGCTGCGCGCCGACACGGGCGCCGGGTCCGGGTCCGGGTCCGGCTCCGGTTCCGGCTCCGACGGTCAGGCGGAGCCGAACAGCGCCATCGACTCCGCCAGCCGCTCCCGGGCCCAGTCGCGCGCCGACTCCTCGGTGTGACCGCGGTAGTACGTCTCCACCACCATCACCAGCGCCACGTACAGGCAGTACAGCCGGCGCCGTACGAGCGCGTCCCCGGTCGGCTCGGGCATGCCGTAACCGCGGAGGAACGCCGACGAGTCGCCGAACGCGGGGAGTTGGTGCCCGGTGAACCCCCACTCCATCAACGGGTCGCCGTAGAAGGCCCGTTCGTGGTCGAGGACGGCCGAGATCGCGCCGTCGCGGACCATGACGTTGCCTATCCACAGGTCCCACTCGACCAGGCGCGCCTCCGTCACCTCGTCCAGCGCGGGCGCGTGCGCGGCCAGCACCGCGCGGATCTCGTCGTACCCCCGGCCCAGGTCGATCGCGCGGCGCTCGCCGTCGGCCACGATGTCCTCGAACATCCGGGAGAAGGCGCGCCGCCAACTCGGCTCCGGCGGCCCGGAAAGCGGGCCGAACCCGGGCCCGCGCACCGCGTTGATCTCCCGGTTGAGCGCGCCGAGCCGCTCCATGTAGGCGTCGCGCTCGGCCGCGGGGAGCCCTTCGGCGAGGACGGCGAGGTTGTCCGCGTCGACGTGGCCCATGAAGAAGTAGCCGCTGTCGCACAGTTCGCGGCTGCGGTCCACGAAGTCCACCCGGGGGACGGGTACTTCGGTGTGCTTGCGCAGCAACTCGATGGCGGCCAGCTCGGTGTCCATCGCGCCGCGCTCGTACGTCAGCACCTCCACCGCGGCCGGCGGGGCGATCTTCACCACGACCCGGGCGCCGTCGCGCAGCCGTATCCGGTAGGCGGCGTTGAACCAGCCGAACCCCAACTCCTCGGCCCAGTCCTCGCCTTCGGGGACCTGCGCGGGTCCGTACGCGCGCTCGACCATCGCGCGGAGCGCGGCCGGCGACTGCCGGTTCTTGGTGATGCTCTCCAACGGGTCCTCCTGGCACGGAGTGGGGAGGTGGGGCGTACGGGTACGTGGGCGCCCGGGTCAGCCTCGGACCGCCGACATCAGGGCCTGGTGGGTCTCCCGGTCGGCCGCGGCCACGAGACCGCCGACCGTCTCGCCCAGGGGCGCGCCGTCGATGCCGGTGACCACGCAGCCCGCGGCGCGGCACAGGGCGATGCCCGCGGCGAAGTGGACGCTGCCGGTCAGGTCGGGGCCGTCGGTGACGTAGCCGGCGCGCTTGCCCGCGGCGACCCAGGCCAGGGCGAGGCTGGTGGACCCCACCCGGGGCCGGAAGTGGCTGACGAAGGCGGGGTGCGCCAGCAGGGCGGCCGGATGGAAGTCCGGGGCGTGCAGGAACGGCGGGTCGAGGTTGACGTCCACCAGTCCTGAGGCGGCGGTGGGCGTGAGCGGGGCGTCCCCGTCGGGGCCGCCGCGCCGGAGGCGGGCGGTGGCGCCGTCCGTGACGAACACCTCGCCGCCGAACGGGTCGGCCACCGCCGCCGGTCCGCCGCGCAGCGCCACGTTGACGGCCACCAGCATCGTGCCGACCGCGTAGTTGAGCGTGCCGCACAGCGGGTCGACCAGCCACTGGCGTGCCGCGTCGGCGGCGCCGCGCCGCCCGCCCTCCTCGCCGAGCACCGCGTCCCCGGGGCGCGCGGCGCGGATGACGCCGAGGATGCGCTCCTCGGCCGCCACGTCCGCCTCCGTGGCGAAGTCCCCGCCGCCCTTGTCGATCCGGGCGAGCCGCCGCCCGTACATCCGCCGCACCAGATCCGCCCCGGCCCGCGCCGCGGCCGCGGCCACCTCGGCGTCGTCCGCGTACCCCTCGCTCATGCCGCTCACCCTAGCCACCCGCCGCGCGGCGGGTCAGTCGCAGCGGCTGCACAGGACGCCGCGGTAGGTGGCGGCCAGGGTCCGGGCCACGCCCGGTTCGGGGGCCCAGCGGCCGCGGTGGCTGCGGTGGGACGGGGGACCGTACGGGGACTGCCAGGCGGGGCGGTCGGCGCGGTGCGTGCCGCGCGGCATCCGGGGCAGACCGGGTACGCGGAGCCGGACCGCGCCGAACCCGCGGCGGTGCAGGAGGGCGATCGAGGGGCATGTGGGCACGACGGCCCAGGTCTTGGTCATGGGGCTACACCGTTCCCGTGGGAAGAGGACCAGAAGCAGCACGGCGGGCCGCCTGCGGACGGGAGCACCGTAACGGCGCCCGCCCGCGCGGCTCCATCGGTTTTCCCCGGGTTTCTCCCCGGTCCGCCCGCCCCCGAAGCACCGTTCGATAATCTGGCCGTTCGGGGTGGCGCCGGGAGGCGGGGGGATCGATGGACTCGGTGTCCGTGGTGTCGGCGGTGCTCGCCGTGTGCGGGGCGGCCGCCGCGGCGCTGTTCAGCTACCGGGTCTCATCGCAGTGCACCGGGCTTTAGTCCGGTGGTGAGGCGATTCTGAGAAGTGGTCTGGCTCGCGCTGTGCGCACGGGTCCGCACTGTCGGCCTCTGCTCGGACGGGCCGGTTCTGCTGCTCGATGTACTGCTTCACGATCGACAGTGGAGCCCCGCCGACCGACCCGGCGAAGTACGAGCCGGACCACAGCCTCTGTGCCCGCCGGTAGTGTCGGACCAGCTCCGGATACTCCTGGCGGAGCCTGCGGGAACTGACGCCCTTGAGGCTGTTGACCAGCTTGGACAGGGCAACTTTCGGCGGGAAGTTCACGAGCGGGTGGACGTGGTTGTTCTCGCCGTTGAACTCGACCGGCTCGCATGCGAACTCGGCGCAGACGGCCCGCATGATCTCTTCCATGCGCGTCAGGTGGGCGTCCTTGAAGACCTTGTGCCGGTACTTCGTCACGAAAACCAAGTGGGCGTGAAGAACGAAGGCACGGTGTCGGCCAGTACGGATGTTCTGATACTCGGCCATAAACCAACTGGAGTAGGATGATCGA